>JBLNBX010000072.1:0-13073 GCA_050260275.1 bacterium | reverse complement strand
ACACCATAGTCAAACTCGAGTACGACCTCTACTACATCAAGCACATGTCGCTCTCGCTCGACCTGTACATCATGTTTCACACGGCGAAGACCATATTGCGCCGGAAGGGGGCGCAATAGGGGAGCGAGGGCGGCGCGGGACCTACCAGGAGGGAAGCATGGGGCGAGACGGTAGACCGTAAGTTCAGGCCCCGGCTATGGCTGGTGAAGCGGAGCCTGCAGACCTTTCTTTCTCTCTGGCCAGAGGAGGGCCGCTATACTCGCTTCTCCGCCGCATACGAGTTGTGCCCGCCGGCGGGCTCGCCATCAGGAAGCGAATCATCCTTGCGTGGGCTTTTACGCTCGGGCCCGTCATTTTGCTCGCGCTCGCACCAGAGCAACTCTGGATGAGAGGCGGCGGGGCAGAACCCCTCCTTCAGCATTTCGATGTTTGGACGCGCCTGCTGGTGGCGATCCCGCTGTTGATCGCAGGCGACGCGCTGCTGGACTTCTTCCTCCCCCGTGTTGGCCCGCAGCTCCGGGACACCGGACTGCTCGCGGGCGCGGATCTCCCCCGTTTTCAGCGGATCCTCCGGTCCGGCGAGCGGCTGCGCGACTCCAGGCTCGCGTTCGCGATCGCGCTGGCCGTCGCAGCAGCGGCCGCTGCCTCGCGCGTTGCCCGGATTCCGCCGTCGCGTGAGCTTTCCTGGGCGGTCACCGATGGCGGCGGCATCAGCCTCGCAGGCTACTGGTATGCGTTCGCGGGATACGGGCTGTTCATGCTGCTCGCAGTGCAGTGGCTGTGGAGGCTGGTGGTGCTGACCGTGGTTTACCGGCGGATTGCGCGCCTCGATCTCGCGCTCGTGCCCACCCACCCGGACGGAGCCGGGGGGCTCGAGTTCATCCAGTTCACCGTTTTCGCGTTCGCGCCGGCGGCGTTCGCTCTCGTGGCCGTCATCAGCGCGCGGTGGGCTTACGAGATGATCTACCGCGGGCTGAGGCTCGATGCGCTCGCCGGCTCGATAGTCTTTCTCGTGGTCATGATCACGGCGGCGCTGCTCACCCCGCTGCTGATGTTCACGCCCTCGCTGGTTCGACTAAAGGGGATAAACCGCCTCAGATACAGCGTTCTGATGGCGCGTTCCGGAATGGCGGTTGACCGCAAATGGGTTCGCGGTGACGCCGGAAACACGGAGGCGCCCGGTGCTCCCGAACTCGGGCCTCTTATCGACATTCTGAGCCTGTACCGGGTGGTATCGGCGATCAGGCCGCTGCCGCTGAACGTCCGTGAGTTCGTGATCCTGATCGTCCTCGTGAGCCTGCCACTGCTCCCGGTGCTCCTCCTCGAAGTGCCTCTCTGGGAGATCTTCGCGCGCGTGCTGAAAGCGATCTGAGGCGCGCGTCGCATGTGCGGGGGATGTAGCGGGGGTGAACATGCTCCGGGTGGCCCCCGGGCGTATGACGCGGCGGGGGCGTTCCGAACAAATCCCCCATAGCATGGATGCAATTGGTATCCAACGTGCTGCGCGATGCATCGAAGCTTTGGGGGTGTCCGATGTTGGTGGCGGGTGGTCTTGCAGTCCTGGTGGTGTTGAGCCTGTTTTTGTCTATGCTTTCCTCTCCCCCCGGCGTGGGGAGAAGCAGCTAAACGAGCGTTCCTGCGCTCTGTAGGCTGTGTCGGCGCGGCACGCACGGTGCGGCGGAATAGGACGGCCAGTGCGGCTACAATACCAGGGGAATGCTGTGCGCGGCCGCCCTACTTGCAGTTCTGCTTGGTAATAACTACACACCCCAACAGGCGGCCTACGACATTCTGATCTCAGGCGGGCGCATAGTGGACGGGACCGGGGGCGTCCCGTTCGACGCCGATATCGCCATCCTGGACGGACGCATCGCCGCTATCGGCCGCCTGGCGGGCGCCAGGGCGCGCAGGCGCATTGACGCGCGCGGCCTTGTGGTAGCTCCCGGCTTCATCGACATCCACACCCACGCCAGCGGGGGCATCTTCGCCGTACCGTCCGCCGAGAACTACATCCGGCAGGGCGTGACGACGGTTTTCGACGGCCAGGACGGCAACGCGCCCGTGCCGCTTGCGCCGTTCCTCGCCAGGTTGGCGGCGACGCCGATTGCGGTCAATTTCGGCATGTTCGCCGGGCAGGGCTCCATCCGCCGTGCGGTGATGGGGACGGCCAACCGGCCGGCCTCGCCTGCGGAGATCGCGCGCATGAGAACTCTCGTGCGGGAGGCCATGCTCGACGGCGCGTTCGGCCTCTCCACCGGTCTGCTCTATGTGCCAGGGAGCTATACGCCCACGGAGGAGATCATCGAACTGGCGCGCGTGGCGGGAAGCATGGGCGGCATCTACATATCGCACATGCGCGACGAAGCGGCGAACGTCAGGGAGAGCGTCGCCGAAACGATCCGGATAGGACGAGAGGCGCGCGTGCCGGCCCAACTGACGCACCACAAGATAGTCGGCGTGCGCAACTGGGGCGCGAGCCGGGATACGCTGCGCGCGGTGGACGAGGCCAGGCGCACGGGCGCCGATATCAGCATCGACCTGTACCCCTACACGGCCTCCAGCACCGCCACCTCTGTGCTGTTCCCGGCTTGGGCGCTCGAGGGCGGGCGCGCGGCGCTCGCAAGACGCGTGGCCGACGCGTCGCAGCGCGCGCGCATCGTCGCCGGAATCGCCGAGCGCATCCGCTATGACCGCGGCGGCGGCGACGCCAAGAACGTCGTTTTCTCCTGGTGCCCGTTCGGAGGTATGGAAGGACTGTCTCTGGCCGAGGTCGCGCGGCGCGAGGGACGCGAACCGTCTCCCGAGGGTGCAGCCGAAACCCTCATCGGCATCGAGCTTCGGGGCGGCTGCCAGGCGGTGTTCCACGCCATGGCTGAGGAGGACGTGGAGCGCATACTGCGGCATCCGCAGACGATGGTGGCCTCGGACGGCGAGATTTCCGTGTTCGGCGAGGCCGCGCCGCACCCGCGCAGCTACGGCACGTTTGCGCGCGTGTTGGGGCGGTACGTCCGCGAGCGCAAGCTGCTCACGCTGCAAGAGGCGGTGCGGAAAATGACTTCCCTGCCCGCGTCGCGCGTGGGATTGAACGACCGCGGACGGATAGCCGAAGGCATGCGCGCGGATGTCGTCGTGTTCGACCCCGCGCGGATCGCGGACCGCGCCACGTTCACCGCTCCGCACCAGTACGCCGAGGGCGTGCGAGACGTGCTCGTCAACGGAAGGCCTGTCTTGCTCGGAGGCGTGATGACGGGCGAGCGCCCCGGCGCGGTTCTGTACGGCCCGGCGCGGCGCCGGTAAGGGCGCGCGAGGCAGCGTACACTGTTAGTTCCCATGAGCAACGCGGAAATGTTCTCTCTCGATGGAAAAGTGGCAGCGGCAATAGGCGCGGGCGGGGTGCTCGCTGGTGCGATAGCTATGGGCTTCGCCGAGGCGGGCGCTGACCTTGCCGTGATCGACGTGAACGCAGACGCCGCGCGTGCGCGGGCCGATTGCATCCGCCAGATGGGACGCCGCGCCATCGCGGTTCAGGCAGACGCGACATCGAAGGCCGATCTCACTCGCGCGCTGGAGGCGACGCTCGGCGAACTCGGACGCGTGGACGTGCTTCTCAACGCGGCCGGCATCAACTCAGGTACGCCGTTCTTCGAGATCACCGAGGAGGAATGGCAGCGCATCATCGACGTCAATCTGAAGAGCGTATTCCTGGCGTGCCAGGTATTCGGAAAGGAGATGGTGGAGCGCGGCGAGGGCGGCTCGATCATCAATATTTCGTCGGCATCGTCGGGGCCGCCGTTGTCGAAGGTGTTCACGTACAGCATCACGAAGGCCGGCGTCAACCAGATCACGATGTTCCTGGCCCGCGAGTTCGCGCCGCACCGAGTTCGCGTAAATGCGATACTGCCCGGCTTCTTCCCAGCGGAGCAGAACCGCAAACTGCTCACCGAGGAGCGCGTGGCCAGCATCATGAGGCACACGCCGATGAACCGCTTCGGCGAAGCATGCGAACTGGTTGGCGCGGCGGTGTACCTGGCGTCGGAAAAGGCGTCATCGTTTGTCACCGGCTCGGTGCTGCGCGTGGACGGCGGTTTTCTGGCGATGACGATATAGAGGTCTGCGGCAGGCAGATTGACCACCAGCCGGAGTGAAGCCCGGCCGGGCGAAAGAGAATAGCCCATGGCGCAAGCCATGGGGCCCCTGAGCGAATCGGGCAGCCCCTGAAAGGGGCGTAAGAACGCGCAGCAACTGAAGAGGCGTCGACCGAGCCCAGCGCCCGATGGGCGACCGGGGGTCCGCCCCACAAGCAGTAGTCTCCAGATGGGCGCCTGCAGACCGGGGGGGCGTCCCACAAAGCAGCAGTTTCGAGATGCGCGGGGCGTTCGAGATGCGCTGGGGCGGTGGGGCGGGCGCCCTCGCCCGCGCCGGACCCACTGGTCCGGCCTGGCACAAAATATCGCGAGCGAAAACTGTGATTTCTGAGGTTTGTTCAGGTCGCCAAAGCCTTTCGTCCGTCCGGGGGCTTGCTCCCGAATAATCGAGATCCCGACGGCTCGTGCCGTGGGCTACTTTCCGCCGCCCGGGCCGGAGCTGCAAAGCGCATGCGTTGCTTGCCGGCCGATACTAGCGCCGCACTAACGCACTAAGCAGGCGATGTGGATACTCCGGACTGGGTGGCACGATCGGAGCGCTCGACCATAGCACACGCGTGTCCGCGCGTTATTCCACTTGAAAGGAACTGGCCGAAGGAGAACAACTTCCATTGGGGCGGGCCGAGCGCCCGCCCCGGCGGGTGATCTAATCGAGCGATCTGGCTTGCTTCTTGCGATTCCGCTTGCGGGCGAGCGCCTGCTTCGCGCGCTTCTTCTCGCCAGGTTTCAGGTAGTAGGAGTGACGCTTGATATCCTTGATGATGTCCTCCTGCTGAACCTTGCGCTTGAATCGGCGAAGAGCGCTTTCTAAGGTCTCGCCATCTTGCACGGTTACTTCAGCCAAGCTCGAATCACCTCCTTGCAGCCGGGGATGCCCACACGATGGGTGGGACTGCTCTCCATGATAGCAGTCCCGCGCCGCGTGATTCCGAACGATTCGCGTTCGAGCCGGCAGGATCTCTTCGGCACGGCTGAAGCCGTGCCCGCATGGCAATTACGGATATGGCGAGTCCCGGCCGGACGGATCAGCGTTTCTTGAGCGTGATGGCCATTTCGCCTCCGCCCGGATCGAAAATGGTGTCCAGTTCCGGGTTGGAGGTCACCAGGCGGACATAGTCCGGAGCCATGCCGGAGTTGTGCGCCAGAATCAGGCCGCCCGGCCGCACCAGCGGCAGCAGCCTGTTCAGATAGTCGGCGTAGCCATTCTTGTCGGCATCGATGAAAAGCACGTCGATGGGCTCTTTGAGGCGCGCGATGTTTTGGTGCGCGTCCCCCTCAACGATGGTCACCAGCCGCTCAACCCCCGCCTTGCGGAAATGTTCGCGCGCGGTTGCGGCGCGGCCGGGGTCGATCTCGAAAGTCGTGAGCCGGCCTCCGGTGTTCATGAGCGCCAGGCAGAACCACAGGCCGGAGTAGCCCGTGGAGGTCCCGATCTCCACGACGTTCTTCGCCCCTGCCGATTCCGTGAGCAGCCGGAGCAGCCGCCCGTCGCTTTCGGGCACGTTGGACCACACCGCGCCTGACGAGATGGCCTCGTTAAGTACCGCAAGCACGGCCCTTTCGGCGGCGTTCCGGGCCAGCGGCGCATTGCCGCCGGATGGAACGCGGGAACGCCACCGCCACTGGGCGGTCATCGCCGTGACTGCCACCAGTGTGGCCAGAGTGATGAGGACGGCTTTGCGCATGAGAACAGGCCTCTATGGAGCGAAGACGCCACGCGCCTGCCAGCGTTACTCTTTTTCCGGGTAAGACCTCAAACCCGACGGCCGGGGGCTCTTGCCAGGCTTAACGGCGTCGAGCAAATGCCGGGACTGGACGGCGCAGACTCGCGGTAGGTGGGGGCGGAGGCCAGCGCCCGCACGCATCAATCCCAGGACAGGAGAGGCATCTCACGCCTGCGCGACAGGTTCGGCGAGTAATACGGATCCCCGCGCTCGATGGCGTCGCGCCAGCGCTCGATGAAACGCTCGCGCTCCTCCGGAGCGGTTTTCCCGCTTCGAGTGTGAGACTCGTCGTGACACAGCCGCGCGTGCGCCTCGAGAATCACTTCATAGCCGGCGCGACGGGCGCGGAGGCAAAGATCCACGTCGTTGTAGTTCACTGGGAAAGCGGAGTCGAATCCGCCGAGTTCCTCGAACACCGATTTGCGGATGGCGAGGCAGGCGCCTGTAACCGCGGAGACTTCGCGGGTGAGCCGGGCCCAAGGCCATAGCGGCGACGCTTTCAAGCCTCGCAGCGGATGCGCCGCGACGCCCGCGATGCCCACAACGACGCCCGCGTGCTGGATCGCGCCGTCCGGGTATTCCAGGAGCGCGCCGGCAACGCCAACCTCGGGCCGCATCGCCTGAGCCGCCAGCGCATCGAGCCATTCGGGGGCTAGAGGCGTCACGTCGTCGTTGAGAAAAACGAGCACGCGGCCGGCGGCCTCGCGTGCGGCGAGGTTGTTCATCGCGGCGAAGTCGAAGGCGCCGGTCCACGAAAGCCGCTTGTCTCCAAGCGGCTCTTCGAAGCCGTGCTGGACTGTTATCGTTTCCCGCGCGATGTCCTGCGTACCGGCGGCGATCGCGTTCAGGCACGCTCGCAATAGCTGCGGTTGCCGGGAGCAGACGATGATGCTCGCGAGCGGCGCTGCTTCGGAGGCGCTGCGCGGAGCGTCCATGCGCGACTCCCAGGGCTGATCCCCTGCCCCGCGCGGCAGGCTCAGGCTCGCCGCGCGCGCCACCGCTTCGACCACTTCCCGGTTCGGCCCGGCGCGATGATAGAGCACGCGCGGAACGTGTTCGACGCGGCCCCGCCGCTCGGCCAGCCGATTGAGCGCCGCGCCCGGATCACAGCCGTCGAGCGCAGAGCTCGAAATCACGAGCAAGCCGCCGGCATAGTTGCAGTGGCGCAGCAGTTCGGGCGACCAGTCCGGCTTGAAGATGGGGTGAGCGCGGCCGTTCTCGATAGCATCTTCGTCGGTGTACACGGCATCTGGGCGCGATTTCGAGATCGCCGCCGCCACCCAGGCGAGCGCGTGAGGCGAGAGCGTATCGCCGGGGCCGAGAAACGCGGTGTACTCGCCGCCGGGGCCCATCTGCCAGCGCGTGTACGATTGCGCGCGAAGGCTCGCGGCGGCCTGCTCCGGAGCGGGCGTGACGATGCTGATCAAAGGCCCACCGGCGAGATCGGAATCGGGCGCGATGCGCTCGTGCCTCGCCAGCCAGGAGCTGTAGCGAGGCGAGGCAAGGCGCAGCGCCGCGCAGCGCGCGGCTCGCCAGAGCCGCTCTGGCCTTAGGTCCACTCGTCGATTCTAACCGCTGCGGCGATGCGCCAGCGCGACGGACTACGCGCACGCGGTGCACGGCTAGTTCGATGTAGCGCAGTCACAAGCGTTTGAGGTTTTTTTCGCGGGCTTCTCGCGCCGGGGGGCGGCGAGGCGTGACCGCCCCCGGCCCTGCCTCCGAAGCGCATAGCTCCACCTTCGTGTTTTTCCTTGCAAACAGGGCGCTTACCAGCACGCGCAGAGGCTGGAACCTCCCGGCGCAAGCAAGCAGCGGTCAGTGTGACCGGCGGCTGCACGCGGCTTCCGTGTCCGAGGTCTGCCGGCCGGCAGGTGCATGTCTGGCGCACCTGGCCCCGTATCATCGCAATGCGATTCCATCCGGAGTCCGCATTCCCACAGGAGGCAGACACCATGAGCAATGACTGGTCTGGCGACAGCTCCCGCTGGACCGAGGAAAAGAAGCTGATGAGCCTTCATGAGTCGTTCCGGCCGAAGGTGGAGGCGGTGCTCGCGGCGTTGCGTGAGCAGGGATTCCAGCCGCGAATCGTGTACGCGTGGCGAGGCGTTGAGGTTCAGCGGAAGCTCGTTGCCGAGGGCAAGAGCAAGGTGCGCTTCAGCTTCCACAACGCGCAGAAGCCAGACGGCACGCCGGCATCATATGCCGCGGACATCGTGGACCGGCGCTGGGGGTGGACTGAAGCGGCCGAGCGCAACGGATTCTGGCGCGCGCTGGGCGAGGCGGCGCGCGCCCAGGGGCTCGTCTGGGGCGGCGATTGGAAGAGCTTCCCCGATGTGGCGCACATACAGGGGCGGCCCAACACCGAACTTGCGGCGGTGAAGCGCGAAAGCGGGCTGGCCTGAGCGCCGGCCCGCCTCTGCCGTCTACGGAACGACGATCTTCGCCACCGAACGGTTCTCGTACTCGTCGGAGACGCGCACGGCCAACGTCAATTCCTCTTCGCCGGGCTGATCGACGGTGAGCCGGTAATCTTCGTCGCGGGAGTCTGAGAGCCGCGAGACCGGCTCGACCAGCGTCCAATCGCCTCCGTTGATGGAGTACTCGGCGCGGCTGATCACATTGAGCGCATCGTGCGCCGCCCACGAGGCTTCGAGTTTTCCGCCCTTGCGTGCAGCCGTGAGGCCCCTAATTTCGGGGGGAGTGTTGTCGATGGTGAACGGGGGGCTCACGAGTTCAGCCGTCAACGCCCGGCCCGGCGCGTTGTCGGGCGCGTCGGAGGCCACCACCTTCAGTCGATAGTCCCCATCGGGGAAAGCAGTGGAATCCCAGCTCACCTGCGGGTCCGTCAACTTCTCCTTGAGCAGCTTCCAGCCCTTCTCTTTCTCGCCGCGGATGTAGACGGCGTACTCGAGAGAGTCGCCGTTTTCATCCGACGCCAGCCACCGCGCGCCCATGAAACCTTTCGCGTACTGCATGGACGTCGATGGCGCCTGAGACACTGGAGACGTGCGGCGCCGGGTGCTGTTCGCCCCCAGCGGCGGAAGCGAGATGCTCTGTGATGGCGAGGGCGAGAGAGACGCGGCCGGCTGAGGGAACCGGTAGTTCGCGGGCGTCACCTCGATTTCGGTCACCACCGGAGCGGCGTTTCGCTGCAGATAGGCGACATCGACAGCGTCGAGAACCGGCGACTGCGAGCCGTCCGCGGATGAGAGAGTCGCTCGCCACTGCAGGAATCGCGCCGGAGGCGATGTGACCATGCCGCCGTCCGCGCCGGTGATAGGCTCGGACCAGGGGCTCCAACCCGATTGCGTGCGGTCGAGGTTGCCGCTGCGCGTCTGCACCACGATGCGCCCGCCTTCCTCGGTCCCGCGGTAAACCAGCCGACCCCATTCGGAAAACATGCCGGCATCAAGAAGATCGCTCTCGATGGTGCCGGACTTCTCGAGGCCGGGTCCGATGGAATACACCTTGCCGATATTGCCCGTAGCGGCCCAAAGGCGCCCGCCAGGAGCGGAGCAGATGGCAGTCACCTGCGCCGGAGCAGCGTGCACGAGTTCCGTGGAAACCAGGTCCGAATCGATCCTGTAGATCGCGCCATTGTTGCCGGCGCCAAGCAGCGGTCGCCCGGCGGGATCGAAGCCAATGGCGTACACGATGTCGCGCGCGTGCGACCAGACCCGCTTTGGAAAGCCGTCGGCGCTGATGCGGTAAACCTCCGAGCCCGGCGCCGAAAGGGCCGGAGCCGGCGTGGACGCAGACAGCGGTGCTGCCGGAGCGGCCTGCGACGCCGCGGACTGCTGCCTTGGAGCGTTGGGCGAGGACGGCGTCTTCGGCAACTCCACCTGCAACGGCGACGGAGCCGCCGAGGGTTGCGCGGGCGCGGGAGACGTGCGGCCTCCAACGGCCGCCGCCCAGATGGAGCCGTCTTTCGCAACCGCGACCGAAGTGATCTCCGGCTTGGCGGCCTGGAACAACACAAACCCTTCGCCCTGCGGGCTCACACGGATGATAAGCCCGCCGGGCTCCGTTCCAACAATGATGTCTCCCGAGACACCGATGGCCAGCGAACGTGCGTGCGCCTGCGGAGCTCTATACAGCACCGAGCCTTTGCCATCGGGAGTGACTCGGTGCACCTCGCCCGCATCTCCCGTTGCGACGATCAACTCGCCCCGGCTGTCGAACGCCATGGCCCAGATGTACTTCGCACCGGGATCGTAGAAGACCTCGGCCTTTCCGTCCGCGCCGATGCGGTACACCTTGCCGTCGGGGGATGTCGCGGCAAACACGCGATCCTTGGCGTCGATGGCGATCGCGTGGACCTCGAGGCCGTCCAGTTCGGCGAGAGTCTTCGTGGTCCCGTCCGGCGCGAGCATGTAGACGCGCGCGCCAGGCCCGCCGGGTCCGCCTCCGCCGGCGTATACGTTGCTTTTCGAGTCCGCGGCCAAGGCCCAGAGGTACGCCGAGTCGCTGTCGAAGACTTCCTTGAAGACCGGCGCGAGCCTGACGCTGCCGTCGCTCGACAGAGCCAGGCCGGTCAGCTTACCCTTCTCGAAATCCGCACGGTCGCCCAAAGACCAGATGCGCGTTTCAGAGGCGCAGGCGAGTGATACGGCGCCCGCGAGCGCCGCGATTATACAACTTGACTTTTTCATCAGAGGCTTACTTAACCGTGAGATTCAATGAGTAGCTGCCGCTTACGACGTAGTCGAAGGGAATCGCCGTCTGCTCGATAGCCGATTCTCCAACTGTAGCGAACGGCCGCCTGCCGCTGCGCCCGGTCTGTATGACATTCAGAACGGATGCAGGCAGGCCAGGGAGCGTCTTGTCCTCGTAGTAGATGGTAGGGCTCCTCCGGACGAGCGAGACGTAGAGCTTGTCGTTGCTGCGCTCCTTGTTGAGGAGCGAAATCACCTCCGGCAGGTCGATGAAACGGTTCATGAAGCCCGCCGAGGTCTGCATGCGGTTGAGCGTTTCGGCGTCGCTGAGCAGCAGCCGGTGCTGGCCGCGTTCGAGGTTTGCAGGCACCTTCAGCTTGAAGGACCGCTCGATGCGCTGTCCGCGATAGGGCCGGAGGAAGACCTTCACCGGGATCTCCTCGCCGGGCGTCACCGCATCGCCGGGGGTCCAAGCGCTCTCGATTTCGGCTAAGCGCCGGTCCGGCAGCAGGTCAACCGTGGCGTCTACGCGCTTGAGGCGCGGCATGTTCACCGCGTTCATGAAAAGGCGGTTGAACTTGTCGCCCCACCATCCGGCCAGGACCATGGGCGTAGGCACCTGCATCTCGCTCGAGGCCTGCATGGTGGTGAGCTGCATGCTCCGCCGGTCGGCGAGTTCGATGGTGCCGTTGACGCGATACGTGCACTCGTCTCGGTAGTCGTTCAGCTCGGAGATCGAGTTGAGCAGCGTCATCATCATCAGGTACGGCGTCCACTTCTGGTGCACGAAGACGTTGAAGCGGAACTCGCGCTGCCTGCGGACACTGGCGTCGTCCCCTAGGGAACGGACGTTGACAGTGACGGGCACCATTTCGGCCGTCGCTCCGGGCACGCCCATAACTCCGCTGTGGCGATCCTGCTTGAGCGCGCCGGCGATCTCGGTAGCATTGCCGATCTTATTGGGCTGGTAGGAGGAAGCGTTCGTGAGCAGGATCTCTCCCCTGCTCATCGGCATATCCACCGGGCCCAGGTTGAAGAAAGCATGCCCGAAGGCGAGCACGCGCTCGCCGTCGTTGTACGTGACGGTGCCTAGCCCGGTAATGCTCATGTCGCCCGACACCAGCACTCCGGCGACGGCCTCGCCGGGCTTGAGGGCTTCCTGCCAGCCAGGCGCGGGCGTTACGTCCTTGGCGGTGGAGGCTGCTCCGCCCTGAACGGCATTGATGCCGAGTTCCCGCAGCAGAGGGGAGAAGGTTTCAATCACCGCCGGATTGAAACCCGAAAACGCGAGCGGCGTATCGATTGGAACCAGCGTCGCCCCTTCGGGCAGCGGCGATATGCCACCAGCCATCGCGACGCGCGCGGCCATGCCGCCGGGAAGCTCAAGCGCGGCAGCGGCGGTGCGCCCCTTGTCCGGAGTGCGAGCTCCGGCCGGCACGGCTGTGTCGTAGTCGTTGATCTCGAGCATCAGCTCGATAGGCGTGATGCCGCAGATAGCGTCGGGGGAGAAGACGCTCAGCCTCAGCGCCACGGCGCCGATCAGTTTTCCATCGACGTATACCGGGCTGCCGCTCATGCCGCCGGCCACGTTCGTTCGCAGCGCCTTGCCGAACATGCGCGCGAGGATGACGTCCTGTTTCGGTCCCCACGCGTTCTTGTACAGGCCGATGATCTCGATCGGGACGGGCTCGGGCTCGGAGCCGGAGAACACAGTCCAGGCGACGCCCTTCATTCCGGGCCGCACCTCAGAGACCGGCATGATCTCGGGCTTGCCGATTCCGGGCGGGACCGGTTTCTCATCGGCTGTTGGATCGGCCGCCTGAGCGGGGGGCCGGGGATTCGTCCGCGCCTGCATCGCCGGCCCGGAGGCGCCCAAAGCCGCCGCAATCGCAAGGGCCGCGGCGAACCGTAAAGTCATGTGCTGCAATACCTCGATACTGCCGCCTCGTTGAGAGGTGGTTCGATCCACATTATCACCCACCTAGTGCCGGTGGGTCCAAAACCAATGCTGGGCGGCGCTTTATTGGACGCTGCATTCGGTTCGGGGTTGCATGAGACCGCAACGGACCCTGGATTGCTCAGTAAACAGCCAAGGGGTAGCACATGCCACGAGGGGCCAGCCCAAAACGGGAACGCGAGTACGAGAGTCTCAAGGAGCGCTTTCACCAGGAGGGCCGCTACAAGGCCGGGAAGAGGAAGTCGCGTCACGCATCGTTAACAAACAGAGGAAGATGTACGGCGAGACGAAGGAGGAAAAAGCCAAGGAAAAGCGCGGCGCGGCTCCCGACAGGGACCTGCCGATCCGCGGCTATCAGCACCTCACGATCGGCGAGATCAAGGCACGGCTGGGTAGGCTCTCCCGCGCGGATGTGAAAAAGATCGCCACCTATGAGCGCAGCCACAAGAACCGCAAGACGCTGATCGACGAGCTGAACAAGCGCGCGGCGTGAGGCCGGCGAGTTGGAGATGGCATCCAGGTCCTGCGGGGGAACCGGGGCGAGGCTCGCGCTGTCACTGGTCTTGGCCGCTACCGCAGCCGGCCAACAACC
>JBLNBX010000071.1:0-8329 GCA_050260275.1 bacterium | reverse complement strand
ATCTTCTCTATGTAGCTGTGGCTCGAAATTAGAGGCTTCTCACGCCGAAGTCCCAGATTGTAAGCCGTATTCAGAACAAACTCCGGAACGTCTTTGCGCCGCGGCCAGAGTGTCTTCCAGTGCCGCCTGAGATTGGGGTCCACGATGAGCGAGCCTGCGTGTGCCACGGCGGCCGCAATTATCACCACCGCCGCGGCGCGGTGCACCACACCGCGCAAGGGGTACACCGGTTCCCAGGTCACGAGCGGCCATGCCCACCATGTGTCGGGATAGATGAGCGCGAATCCGCTCCAGGCCAGCACTGTGAACGAGATGATCAGGACCGCGTGCGTGACGCGCTCGAAGTGGTGCATGCGAACTTCCGCCCCCGGTTCTGGCAGCGGGGCGGGATAGGGGCCGACAGGCGTTGCGCGGAGGCGCAGGCGAGCCACCTTCCTGATCAGGTCGCCCGCATGGTGCACCGCCATGTACCCCAGCACCAGCGGGATCAGAACAGCGTACAGAACCGTGACCACCCGCACCGGCAGCGGCTCCTGCCCCGGCACTATGTGCACGGTCCCGATGGCAAACCGTGATCCCGCGCCGGGATGGCACTGCCCGCAGGTCGCCGGCAGATTGGCCTGGTTCACGGATGATCTGGGGTCTGAGGAGGGAAGCACGAGGTGCACACCGTGGCAGCTCCCGCAGTTTGCCACCGCGAGGGAACCGGCCTTCAGCGCGAGCCCGTGAAAGGTTTCGTCGAAGCTCTGCACAGCGGTCAGCGGCAGGCTGTAGCGGCGCGCGAGTTGCAAGTCGGCGTGGCAGGATGCGCACGTGTCGCGCACGATTCCGGGCCGCCCCAACTGGCCCCTGCTCAGCAGCGGCTCCTCCGTGTGCGCGCCATGGCAAGCCGTGCAGGAAGGCGAGTCAAAGTTGCCCGCCATGAACGCCTTCCCGTGGATGCTCTCCAGATACTCCGTAAGAACGTCCGGGTGGCAGCCGCCGCACAACTCCGGGACGGACTGCCGGAAGTCCGCAGTCGCCGCCCGCCTCACTTCGTGAACGCCGCCGTGGCAGACGGAGCAGTCCGGCGCAGCCTCGTTTCCGGCGCTGCGTGCTACGCCGTGCGCGCCCGTGGTGTACTGGGCGGCCGCCGTCTCATGGCATTCGGCGCATTGCGGAACGCCCAGCCCCGGCGGATGGGGAACCTTGGTGTACTCCGGGTGGCAGCCCAGGCATCCCAGCGAGGCGTGCGCGGACGCAGGAAGCGCCTTCACAACCTCTGGATGGCACTGCGCACAGTCGGTCTCCTGCGCCGCAAGTGACAACGCGGCCCACGCCAGCACGGCACCCGCACGCAGTATCAGCACTCGCGATTAGTATATGTTAATTTGAAGCGCGTGAGGCGCTGAAATCAGGCGTCTGAGGCGCTCACGCTGTTTGCGGATCGGGCAGAGGCGTGCGGTATGAGCCCGCGAAAACCTCGGAGAACAGCTTCAACGTTTCGTCGTGCGTGTGGCCGTTGCTGGTGAGTATGTTGGGTCCGCCCACGACGGCGGGGCCGCCGCGCATATCCGTGACTCGCCCGCCGGCCTCGGCCACCAGCAGCATGCCGGCGGCCATGTCCCACGGCTTGAGCCCGAACTCCCAGAACACGTCCAGCCGCCCGCACGCCACGTAGGCGAAATCGAGCGCCGCGGACCCAGCACGCCGCACGCCGTGAGTCGCCATGGCCATCTGGTAGTAGAAGTGGACGTTCACGTTGATGTGCCGCTTTCGGCTGGGGAAGCCCGTCGCGACGAGCGAATCCTCCAACCGCGACACCGAGCTGACGCGTATGCGGCGGTTGTTCAGGAATGCGCCTGCGCCGCGCTCGGCCGTGAACATCTCATCCCGCAGCGGATCGTACACCACGCCGCAGATCATCTCGCCGGCGCGCTCGAGCCCCAGCGAGACGCAGTACATCGGGAATCCGTGAGCGAAGTTCGTGGTGCCGTCGAGCGGATCGACATACCAGACGTACTCGGATCTGGAGTCGTGCCCGCTGCCTTCCTCCGCCACTATGGAGTGCGATGGGTGGTAAGTGCTCAGGCGTTCGACCACCAGGCGCTCGGAAGCTCGATCAGTCGGAGTAACCAGGTCGGACTCGCCCTTGAGTTCGTAGGAGGGCCGCCGCTCGGAATTATGCCGGATGAGCGCGCCGGCCTGGCGAGCGATTTCAACTGCTGAACCGAGGAAGTTCACTCTTCGTAGAGGTACTTGATATCGTGCTTGAAAATGAACAGGTTCTCGGCCTCGAGGCGGGTGAGCCGAATAAAGGTGTAGTCGTAGTACTCCACCGTGCCAGCGACTTCCTGGTTATCGCTTAGCCTGATTCGCACCGGAATCGCGTTATCGATCAGGTGCCGGAGATACCGCGCCTCCTCGAGCGTGCGCTCCGGCGCGCGCGAGTTCCGGTCGGGCGTGCTCACCCGGCGGGCGGGCGCGAGGCTGTGCCGCTTTGGCAGTTTTCCGCCGTGCTTTCCAGGGCCGTGCAAGATTCCCTCTCGATCAGCGCGCCGGCCGCCATCCTTCAGGGGCCGGAGCGGACTCACCATAATAGCCGCTCCTTGCCGAGACCCGCAATTCGGGGTGCTTGAGCAGCTTCACGGTAAGCCGGTGGAACGGGTCACGTGTAGGTGCGATGTTCTTCGGGTAGTAACCCAGCAGGTACTGCGTGCGCAACTCGCGGATGATCTCTGAGAATGCCCGGTCCAGTTCCTTCCGCTCGGCCGGGGTGAACACGCGCCCGCCAGTGCCCTGAGCGAACTGCGTCAGGGCGTTTTCGCCCCCGATGTTGCGCCCGGCGTCGTTCGTGATGGGCATGACGAGGATGGGATACATCACCGAGTCGGCGCGCTGCGCTGCTTCCAGCGCCTGGTGGAAATTGTGGGCGCTGGTGGTGTCGCCGCCGTCGGTCACGATGATGATTACGTGCCGGCCCTCGCGCTCCTCGAGAGCGCTGGCTGCGAAGCAGATGGCGTCGTAGAGCGACGTTCCGCCGCCCGTCTTGAGCGGCTTGAGCGAGGCTTCGAGTTTCTGGATCCGCCGCGTAAAGTCCGACAGCAGAACGGTTTCCCAGTTGAAGCTATAGAGCGATACGGCGTCTTCCGGGTTGCCTTCCGCAAGAAGCGCGCGCAGGAACCGCCGCACGCTCTCCACCTCATACTCGAGCTTGATCGCGGTGGATGCACTGGTGTCTATTAGCAGCGCGATCGACAGCGGCTGCTCGGTGCGCCGCTCGAAGACCGCAATCTCCTGGGGCACCCCGTTGTCTAGGATCTCGAAATCCTCCTTGCTGAGGCCTCCGATCAGCTCGCCGGAGTTGTTCTTCACCGTCGCGATGACGCGAACGAGTTTGACGTCCACCCTGAAGACGGGGTCCTGCGCGCTGGCTGCGGCGGCAACGAGCGGGATGAATGCCCGGCGCGTAATCATGCCTGTTTCACCGATGGGTCCCAGGCGCCCTCAGCCCAAACCTCGCCATCCTCGAAACGTTCCTTTTTCCAAATAGGCACCCGTTGCTTGAGGCGCGTGATGGCTTCCGCGCAGGCCTCGAAGGCCGGCGCCCGGTGCGGCGCGGCAACGGCTATCGAAACCGCAATCTCGCCTGGGGCGAGCGAGCCGAGCCGGTGGATCATGCCGATCCTGGATATCGCGAAGGCCTGCGCCAGTTCCCGTCCTATGGCCGCCATAGCGTCTATCGCCATCGGCTCGTAGCAGTCGTACTCGAGACCGAGCGTCCGGCGGCCGTCCGTGTTGTCGCGGACCGAGCCGTCGAACGAGACGATCGCGCCGTCTCCCGTCCCCCGGATGCGGTTCTTCAGAGCCGCACAATCAATGGGCTCGCGGGTGAGGGCGAAGAAGTGGCCCACCGGGTCCGCAATCTCGTAGATGAACGGGCTGGCTCCGCCGCTGACCGGCGGCAGCAGCGCGATCTCGTCGCCGTCCGCCACGGCCGCGTCCGGCCGCTCCAGGCGCTGGTTGCGGGCAAGCATCACATTCGAACGCATGTCCCCGAGCCGAGGGTGCAGCCGGGCGTAGTGTTCGAAAACGGCATCGAGCGTCGCGCCCGGAGCCAGTTCCAGGCGGTCCTCGCCGGTTCCGGCGATCTCCCTCAAAACACCAAAGAACAATACGTTGACGCGCACGGGTGCCTGCTGTCAGGGTAACAGACGCTTCCGCGCAGGCGGGCGTTGCCGCGATGCGTATCTGGCCGTAGTCTGCCGTGCGATTTAGCCGCAGCCGCCCTACTCGCCTGCCTGCTATCGTCGGAGTAAAGGGGGGCGGGGATGCAGCCTGGATTTCGCACGCACAATGTGGTCATAGTCGGCGGGGGTTTTGGGGGTCTGAACGCCGCCATGGCGCTGCGTAAGGCTCCGGCGCAAGTCACGCTGCTCGATCGCAACAACTACCACCTTTTCCAGCCGCTTCTGTACCAGGTGGCGACTGGCAGTCTGTCGCCCGGTGACATCACCGCCACGCTGCGCCCTCTGTTTCGCGATGACAAGAACATAACCACTCTCCTTGCGGAGGTCGCCGATATCGACCTGGCGAACAGACGTTTGATCCTCAAGGATGGAGAACTGGCCTACGACACGCTGGTGCTCGCGCCCGGTTCGGGCCCGTCGTATTTCGGGCACGACGAGTGGGCCGATGTTGCGCCGCCTCTGAAGAGCATCGAGAACGCCACCGAAATACGCCGGCGATGGCTGCTCGCGTTCGAGAATGCCGAACGGGAGACGGACAGCCACAACCGGCGCCGCTGGCTCACGTTCGTGATTGTTGGGGCGGGTCCCACGGGCGTCGAACTTGCCGGCGCGCTGGGAGAGATAGCGCGAGACACTCTCAGGGGGGATTTCCGCACCGTCCGGCCGGAGGAAGCCAGGATATGGGTTCTGGAGGCGGAGGACAGGATCCTGCCTGCATTTCCGGAGCGGCTGGCCTGGGCGGCCGAGCGCGAACTGGCGGGTCTGGGTGTGCAGACGCTGACCGGAGCCAGGGTGACCAGCGTGGAAAGGGACGGCGTTACGTTCGATATCCACGGCGAGCAGCAGAAGATCGAGGGGCAGAGAATCGAGGCGCGCACGATCATCTGGGCGGCCGGCGTGAAGCCGTCGCCGCTCGCACGCTCTCTCGAGCGCGCCGGGGCGCGGCTCGAGCGCGGGCGGGTCGTGGTGCGCCGCGACTGCACGCTGCCCGGACACCCCGAGGTGTTCGTCATTGGCGACCTGGCGCACTTCAGTCACGGATTGAGGGCGCCGCTGCCGGGCCTTGCCCCCGTAGCTTTGCAGCAGGGCAGGTTTGTCGGAAGGGTCATCAAGGCAAGGCTGGAGAAAAGACGCGCGCCCGGGCGGTTCAAGTACTACGACAAGGGCGATCTGGCGGTGATTGGTCGCGGTAAAGCAGTCGGCGTGGTGAGCGGGAAGATGCTCGAAGGCATGCCGGCCTGGCTTGCCTGGGTTTTCGTCCACCTGGCCTACATCATCGGCTTCGAAAACCGGCTGCTGATCTTTATTCAGTGGGCCTTCTATTACGTGACGTACAACAGGCGCGCGCGGATAATAACGCGCACGGGCGAACCGGCCGCGACCAGGGCCGAGTTGCAGGGCGAGCCTCCGAAGGCAGCTTAGAAGTCCGTTTTTTGTGCGAATTTCCCGGCACGTGTAAAAAAGCCTGCGCCGAAGCGCGACGGAACGGCGTCCAGGCCGATGTTTCAAGCGCTTAAGTTTGGCACCGGGATTGCCGTTAACGATGGCGTGATGAAAATGTTAAAGGCTCGGGGATCAGTGGTTTGTCCTCTGGAGTCCCACCTGTCTCATTCTTCACATCACGCATTTTGGGAAGTACCCGCCTGAGAACCTCGCGCCCACGGCCCTGAGCCTTAACGATCCATTCTTGAGAGACCCCCAAGGGCGGGGTCTGCCCGCGTGCGCCGGGCGGCCTGGAGATGCTCACGAGCTGAAGGCGGACGCCAGCGCTATTTCTTCTTCGGAGGCATCACGTACACGTAGATGCCGTGATCCCGCCCTGATGCCCGCACTCTTTCGACGCGGTTCGCCTTCCAGCCTTGCACCTCGAAATCGTGCGAGATGACGCGTGCTCCGGGCTTGAGCGTCTGCTCGAGCAGCGGCCGGAGAGTCTCGTTTGAGCTCGTGAGCAGGTACAGGGTCACGACGTCGGCGGGCCTGAGGTCCACCTCGAGGAGGTTGGCGTGGAGAACCTCTATCCGGTCGTCGAGGCGTTCTCGACGGACGTTAGCGCGCGCCCGGGCGACCAGCTCTGGCATGAGCTCCACGCACACGCCCCTGATCTTGAACTCGCGGGCAGCCGTGATCGGGATGCGGCCGTCCCCGCAGCCAAGGTCGTACAGCGTTTCACCCGCTTTCAGGCCCGCGGCTTCGACCATCTTCTCCACCACCACCTGCGGCGACGGCACGAAGGGCGCAAGGCTCTCCTGGCGGTAGCGGCTACGCTGTAGCCGCTCAATAGGCTGCGCCCAGCCGTCGATGGAGAACACCGCCGCTAGCGCCGCAACAAGGCAGATTCGCAAGCTCATCTCTGTTCTATGGGCCCGCCAGAAGCGCGCCTGACTTCCCTGGTCCTTACTACCCTGGCAACGATCTCAGTCACGGCCGACCACACGTCGCGCGGCCTCGAGATGGTAAACTCCTGACCCCTGAAGAACCTCACCGCGCGGCCGATGGCATCCCTCCACGGAACCTCCTGCGGACGGAGGTTATAGTTCATGTAAAAGACCGGGTAATCAACCTTCCCGATCTCCCTAAGCGACTCCGTCGGCACGTTCTGGTCCAGCATCGCTTTCGGACCGGCGAAAATCAGCGCGTCCGGCTGATCCTGGCCTCCCAACTCATTTTGGATGAGTGTGGCAAGGAATTCCGTTTCACCATGTTTCTGCTCAAGGCGCTTCAGATCGACCGTGCCAAGATTAAGCGTTTCGAGCGCCTTTCCCAGGGCGGGAAAGTCTATATGGTCGGCATTCTCCTGCCGGTAGATGATCCGCTGTTCCTGCAGGTTGAAGGCGACCACCGAGAACGTCCCGATGCGGGGATCGCGTGCGATGGTGCGCAGAATCGAAACGAGCGCGGCGGTGTCGATAGGCTGAAGCACCGCTGAACTGGCCCGCTGAGGGGCGAAGTTTATCAGAATCCTGACGTTCAGCGAATCTTCTGTGCTTTCACGGGGGACCGGCGGCTCTGGATTGAACTGGGTCGGTTCAGAGGCCTGCACCTCGCCCGGCGCGATCCGCATGCCGGCGCGAAGTTCCTCCTCCGGGAGCTTCGCCTCGATGTCCCAGGAACTGGAGCAGTAGCGCTCGTAGGCGTCGCGCACCAGCCAGTCCACCGAATACCTTCCTTCGCCGACGTCGAACGTGCCCCCCAGGTAGGCGCTGCCGCCCGCGTCCGGAGAGATCTCCGGAACGGCGACGCGCTGGAAGAAGTAGCGAACGTCCTGGCTGCGGCCCTCGGGCGTGACGCGGAAAACCATCAGGAGCGTGTTGCCCTGGCCGGCAAGCTCCTTCAATGGGATGCTCACCTCGTAGCCGGAGTGAAAGCGCAGATCGAATCCGAGCGCAGGCTTAACGGGGGATATGTTGCAGCCGAGATCGCGGCGCTCCTCGCGCGCTTCGAGCACGGCGCGATCCCCGTTGATCATGCGCACGGGGGCGGCGGGGTCGGACTCGTTGAAGAGGCTTTGTGAAGCCGCGTTCCCGCAGAGCACAAACGCAGCCAGAAGCGATACTGCACAACGATGCTTAGGGCTTGAGCAGGTCATCGCCATCAGTCCTGTCCCGGCCGGCTCTTTGAATTCCTATATTTTATCCCTGGCTCGCGCCGGTACAAGCGTTCCGTGACGTTTTCGCCGCGGCTCTCCCCGCACGCGGCGCATTTAGCTATCTTCATTATGCTCCGTTCTTGCGCCGCGCGCGATCGTGATAGAGTTCAATGGAATATGGCTTCCCGCAGCGTAAATAAAGTCATTCTAGTTGGGCACTTGGGACGCGACGCCGAAACCCGTTTCACGCCCTCCGGCGCGGCTTGCACAACTTTCTCTGTCGCCACCAACCGCCGCTGGAAGGACCAGCAGACGGGCGAGTGGAAGGAAGAGACGGACTGGCACCGCGTCGTGCTCTGGCGCTCCGAGAATCTGGCGAATTATCTCACCAAGGGCACGCAGGTATACGTGGAAGGGCGTTTGCAAACGCGCAGCTACGACGACAAGGACGGCAAAAAGGTTTACACCACCGAGGTAGTGGCGGAAAACGTCATCCTGCTCAGCGGGCGCGGCG
>JBLNBX010000070.1:0-7538 GCA_050260275.1 bacterium | reverse complement strand
CCTCGTCGAAGACGAATTTTGCGGGCGCGTCCGGGTAGCCGGGAGTTATGAGCGGCCACTGGCGGTTGTACAGATTCAGCGCCGGATCTACGGAGCGCACGTCCATGTTGGCTTCGTAGTAGGCGTCGATGGTGCCGACGTCGCGCCAGTATGCGGGCTTGCCGGCCGGCTCGCCGGGGATGAAGTTGGTCTGGAAATCGTACGCATAGATCGGCGAGCGGCCCACGAGCCGGGGCAGGATGTCGCGGCCAAAGTCGTGCGAGCTGCTCTCGTCGGCGGCGTCGCGCCTGAGTTCGTCGAGGAGGAGCCGTGTCGAGAAGATGTAGTTGCCCATCGAGGCGTAGACACGGCTGGGGTCGCCGGGCATGGTCGGCGCATCGGCACGCTTCTCGTAAAAGCCGAGGATGCGCCCGTCGGGCGCGGCCTCGATGACGCCGAACTCGGCGGCGTGCCGCTTATCAACCGGGATGGCCGCAACTGTAACATCCGCGCGTTTCTGCTCGTGAAACTCGATCATCTCGCGTATGTTCATGCGGTAAACGTGATCCGCGCCGAACACGGCGATGATGTGCGGATCGGCCTGCTCAATCAGGTTGATGTTCTGATAGATGGCGTCCGCTGTGCCCTCGTACCACGTCTCATCGGCGCTGCGCATCTGCGCGGGCACCGGGATGATGAACTGGTTCCTCAGCGGGCCCGCGAACTGCCAGCCGTCGCGCAGATGTTGCAGCAGCGACTGGCTCTTGAACTGTATCAGGACGTAGATGGAGTAAATACCGGAATTAATGAAGTTGCTCAGAACGAAGTCGCAGATACGGTACTTGCCGCCGAATGGAACGGCCGGCTTGGCGCGCTCCTTCGTGAGGGGATACAGGCGCGTCCCCTTGCCGCCGGCAAGCACAAACGCGAGAACGCGAAGTTCCATCAGGTCTCTCCCGGGAAAAGCGCAACCGCATTCTTTTCGTACTCATTGTGTCACGAGACGCAACGGACGGTGTCGAAATGAGACGTGAGAGTAGTCGGCGAACCACGCTCACGGTCACAGCGCGATGGGCTGGCGCGGTCCGCCTTTGGCAGTGGCGTTCCGCCGCAGGCTCAACCGTGCTCGGACAAATTTTCCGGATGCCCACCTTTTTGCGCGATGCGACGCTGGCGCATTCGCAGGCACTCGGCCACACCGTCATGAAGCGGCCGAAACCGACACAAAAAACGGCGCCGGGCCGGAGGACGAGCAACACGCGTTCGATGGCACCGCGCGTGCAGTATCGCGTGGGGAGGTGAATCCATGGCGGAAGAAGTGAATTTCCGTAATGAGGATGAACGACCGCCTGTCAGAGGAACGTACGACGTGGTAGAGCGCAAACGCGTGTCCTGGGGCTCTATTTGGGCGGGAGTCGTCGTCGCGTTCGGTTTCTGGCTGTTGTTCGCGTTGTTCGGCCTGTTCGTTGGTTTCGCGGCCTGGAACCCGATCACCGGCGGCGGCGGTTCGATATGGGGCTTCATCTGGACCATCGTGACCGGCTTCTTCGCGTTGTTCTTCGGCGCGTGGGCGGCCACACGGTTGCTTGGCAGCACTGACCGTGGGCTCGCGATGCTCCATGGCCTGGCCACCTGGGGCCTGGCCTTCGGCCTTGTCATCCTGTTCGTCGGGATGATGACGACGGGCACGCTTCAGGCGCTGGCTCCGGCGGCGGCCACTATGGCTGCTCCAACAGTGAACGCTCCTGGCGGTCCGGCGGGCGCTTTAGGGACGACTCCGGGACAGGTCCAGACCGGCGCGGCCGGTGTGGCCGGTAGTATGTGGATGCTCTGGCTGACGGCCTGGTTGTCCGTTGTCTCGGGGCTTATCGGAGCCCTTGTCGGCGCAGCAGCCGGCCGGCCGAAGCACCCGATCGCGCGGGGCGGAGAAGCAGCACCTGAGTGGCGGCGCGCCGCGTAAACCGCCACTCGCAGCAAGTCTGCGGTGGCGGGTAATGCCGCCACCGCGTTTGTTGTTCCAAGCCTCAAAAAGCCTGCCCGATGCTGAAGTAGAACTTCGTCCGGCTCTCTCCGGGTTTCGGGAAAAGCTTAAAGCCCACGTCGAATCTGAGCAGGATATACGGAGTGCTGAGACGCAGTCCCACGCCCGCGCCGTAGCGAAGGCGTAGCGGATCGAAGTCGCTCACGG
Source organism: bacterium (assembly GCA_050260275.1). Taxonomy (GTDB): domain Bacteria; phylum Acidobacteriota; class Terriglobia; order Bryobacterales; family Bryobacteraceae; genus DATMXS01. The sequence goes on along the minus strand of JBLNBX010000070.1, from coordinate 5,371 downwards.
TCGCGTAGACGTTGCCCGCATCCAGGAATGCCGCGCCGCCCAGGACATTGTAGATAGGAAACCTGAGTTCGTTGTTGACAATGAACATGGCATTGCCGCCGACCGGGTTTCCGAGTGCGTCCGTGGGACCGAGCGAGTTCTGATCATAGCCTCTGACACTGGTTGCGCCGCCGGCGAAGAAGCGCTCCGTGGCGATCAGTTCCTGCCCGCCCTGCCCGCCTGCGAGACCAAGCCGGACTGCTCCCGCATACACCCAGCGGCTCCGCCAGACGGTGGTGGTAAGCGGCAGTTCAGTTGGGGCGGCGAGCGGCACGTAACGGATGTATTGGCCGAAGTACCTCAAGAACCGCTCCTGGGAACCGAGGATATTCGAGGCGTACTCGAGCGAGCTCGACAGGAAACCGCCGCGCGTGGGGTTGATGAAAGAATCCCGCGTCTCGCGGGTAAACGTGGCCGACAATGGCGCAACACGCATGTTCTCGGGCGGGGGGAGCTCCGGTGAGGGCGAGATGTAGCGCGAGCTGGCCTGCTCGATCCGGTAGCCGAACGTGAGGATGTCGTGATCGCTGAAGCGCGCATCCTCGGTGATGGTGAAGCCGTAGCGGTGAGTGATGAACGGTTCCACCGCCTGGCGCTGGGCGTAAATTGCAGCCGCCGTCTTCAAGAAAAACCCGGACGTGCTGGGCTGGGCGAAGTAGATGCGCGCATCGCGGAACTGCGAGTCGTACTGCAGCCTGAGCCCGAGCACGCGGGCGGCGCCGAGCGTGTTCCGGTTTGCGAAGTCGACAATGCCTCCGGGGCCGCGCTCGGTATCGTACAACCCTCCGTAGCGGAGCGAGAACGGCTGAATCTCGCTAACGTTCACGGCAAGCCGCACCGGAAGCGGCCCGCTTTCATCCGTTGCGGGCGCCCTGGCGCCGGCGCGGCCTATAGGGCGGTGCTGGATGTCCACCTGCCAAAACGCGCCGGTATCGTACAGGTTCGCCCGCGACCGGGCGAGCTTCTCGAGATTCAGCGGATCGCCCGGCTCAAGTTTCAGTTCGCCGCGCACTAGCGAGGGGCTGGTTACCTCGGTTCCCGCTATGTTGATCTCGCTCACGACGCGCTGCCGTCCCTCATTGAGATTCAGTACGAGATCGGCCAGGCCTGCTTCGGGGTATCTTGCCAGCAAGTAGGTGACTTCGACGTCCGTGTAGCCGTGCTGCCAGTAGTACTCCTGCAAGAGGTCGATAATCGCCTCCCGCACGTCCGGACGGTAGTAGTTGCCCAGGTATTCAGCCGGAATCACATCGTGAAGCTGGCTATCGGGTATCGCGTTGTTGCCGCGGAACACAACCCGCGAGAGGCGATATCGCGGTCCGGCTTCGACGGGAATGGTGACGCGGGCGTAGCTGCGCTCCGGATCGAGCAGGAAGTTAGGCAGCGACACACGCGCGTCCAGGAATCCGTTGTTCCGATAGAAACCTGTGAGCGCCTCGACGGAGCCCGGCGCGTCCGTATAGAGCCGCACCAGAAGCTCCTGCTCTTTCAGGAAGCGCATCAGCTCGTCGCGGCCGATTCCCGGATCGCCCTCGAAGGCGACCTCACGTTCGGCGAACCTCGATCCGGCGTCGATGACGAACGCCACGCGTTTCAGCCGCGGCTCGGGAGTGGCGATTTGCGGGAGTATGTCGGCATTCACATATCCCCGGCCCACGAGCGCCGCCTGAATGTTGGCAGTGGCCTCCTGCACACGCTGCATATCGAAGACTCCCTGGATCCAGGTCTGGCGCACGTCGTTGCGCAGCCCGCCGGAAGGGTTCCATCCTTCGAACGCGAACTGCACAACCGGCCCCGCGTTGATCGTAAAGACCAGATCGTAGACGTTCTCTTTCACCGCAACCCGCCGCATGCGGATGCGCGCTTCGAGCAGGCCGTTTTTGGCGTAGAACTGCCGGAGCCGGTCTACGCGGTTGTGAATTTTGAAGAAATCGTACCTGCCTCCGGGTTCGAGCCCGAGTTCGTCCCGCAGTGCACGCTCGGTGAAGTACAGGTCGCCGTTGAACAGGATGTGGCGGATGTCCATTCTGGGGCGGGGCGTAAACCATGGGCGCCTGCCTTGTGCGGAGCCGAACTCGACGGTACGGCGGAACTCGAAGCGGAAGGAGTTGTCCTGCTGCTTGAGGGCGCGCGTCAGGAAGCGCGGGCCTAGAACGTACTCGGCAATCCAGATCTGATCGGAGCTATTGGTGAGGTCCATTGAGTAGACGAGATTCAGCTCGTGCGTGATCTGCTGTCCCAAGGTCAACCGGGCGGTCGGATTGGCATCGGCCACTATGAGCTCGGGCTCGATGCGCACGCGCGTGAGTCCGAAGGCCTGCTCAGCCTGGCGTCCCAGTGTGCTCGCGAGCTGGCCGCTGATGTAGGAGAGGGCTTCGGCGCCCGCCAGCCGCACCTCCGAACCTCGGATGTCTTGCAGAGTACGTCCCGTGAGCAGCAGCGAGATGATATCCGGCTCAGATAGGGGGGGCTGGGAGGTGAACTGAGCCTCGATTCTCCCTGCCTCTCCGGTCAGCGCCAGCGTGATCTCGAAATTTGCTGATTCGGTGGTGGCCTGCACGTCGAAAGAGGGCTGTATGCGCCGCTCATCCGTGAACTGGACAATTCCACGCTGGACCGTATAGGTGCGCTGGGCCAGATACAGCTCTCCGCCTTCCTCGATATCGATCCTGCCGGTAAGGCCCGGCCGGGCCAGCGTATTCGTGACGCGCAGGTTTGCCAGCGCCTGAATCCGGGCCAGGTTGTTATCAACGACCACAGGCGACTCGGACTCCACTTCGACATTCATCCGCAGCCGGGCGAGGAAGGGATTCTCAGGCTGCTCGAGCGCTTCGGCGCTGCGCCCGCGAGAGAGCGACAGGAGCCGGTCCAAGGTGAGTTGCTCGCGATAGATGCCGTCGAGCACCGTCACCTTGCCGGCCAGAAGAAGATCGTTCTGCCGGGTGCGCAATCGCAGCGACGCGTCGCTTACCGTGTTGAGTCCCTGGGGATAGTTGAGATAGACATCTTTGGCTTCGATTGAGATTGCCGCGTTGCTCAGCCCGCCTGCGGCCCACGCGAAGCCGCCGTCGGCCGTTACTGTGCCGCCATTGACGAGCGCGCTGAGCCGCTCTATCTCGATGCGCTGGCCTGCCAGGCGCAGCAGGGCGTCGAGATCGTCCACCTGAATGCCGGGTGTGGGGATCGCCATCTGCACGCCGCTCAATTGAGCTGTCCCGGTCACGTTTGGCGCGCGCGCCGTTCCCGTGACGGCCACGTTCAGGTTGATGGGACCGCGGGCGCGGACGGCCTCCGTCGCCAGCGCAATGAGCGCGGCATCGGCGTTGCCAGTAAGGCGCAGGTCGAGTGGGTATGGGGCCGTGGCGCTGGCTGTCCCGCTCATCTCGAGGGTCGTTTCGGGCCCGGCGAGCCTGAACTGCTCCACCCGCATGACGCCATTCGCCAGCCTCAGAATCGAAGGCTGCGTTTGTTTGAAGGGAGCTCCGGAAAAGCTCAGTTGCAGCTCCGAGAAGCTTGCCGTTGCGGTGACGGCGTCGAGTTCCGGGCGCGCCGCGCGTGCTTCCACGTGTGCCGACACCACTCCCGAGATGCTTGGGGGAACGCCGGGCAGGTTCCTCACGTTGAGGTTTGTCACGTCGAGGGCGAGTTCGGCGGGGCCTGTCTGCGTCGGAATCGGGATGGGCAGGCTTACTGGCACGATTCCGAGCGGAACGGCGCCCACGGCTTGCACGCGGCCGCCAGCCCAATCCGCTGTGAGCGCATCGATGCGCACGACGCCGTTGTCCAGCGTGGCAGTGAGCGTGGCGTTCGTGACCGGCGGAATCCCGCCGGGCAATTCCAGGCAACCGTTCTCCACATTGACGATCGCCACGGGCGCTGGCGCGAGCACGCTGCCGCGAATGATGGTGTTCACATCGAGCGTTCCGCATGCAGCGACGCCCGGCTGGAGCGGCACGAGCGCCGAGAGCGTGCGCAGATCGGCGTGCAGATCGACGAAGAGCTCTTCCCGGCCGAGCGGCTGCTCTACAGGCAGCGAACCTGAGATGGCGATACGAGTCGGGCCCGCGAGGATCGTGGAGGGTTCGAAGGTGACTACGCCGTTGTCGTACGCAACCACCAGCGGAGCCTGCGCCACAGAAACGGGGACCGCATTGTAAACGGCGTCGAGGCTCTCGACACGAGCGACTGCCTTACCCTGCCGCCACTGCGCAACCGGCACGGAACCGGTGACGGTTGCCGTCACGGTCCCCCCAAGGTTCCCGGGCAGAGCCACGGGCACGGCTCCGAGCGGCGTGTTGTCGAGCGCGAGAGTGAACCCGGCGGGAAACGGCTGCTGCATGACCACGCGCGCGTCGAGGACAGCATGCAGAACCGGTGACCGCGCCTTGACCGTGGCCACCTGATTCGCGATGTCCACATCGGCGACGAGCGCGCCAATGTCGTGCCCGGCGGCGACGAGGTCAGAAAGGTGTACCTCTGCCGTGAGACTGGGGTTCGAAGGCGTACCCGAGCCCTTCGCCTCGAGCGTTACGCTTCCGCTCACGGGGACCAGGCCGGGAATATCCAGTTGCTCCAGCGGGTATTGATCCGCCGCCGCCTCGAACCTGAACGCTCGTGTTGCGCGGTTGTAGATGACCCAGCCGCCGAAGAACCCTGGGCCGTGTTCAATGCGGAAGCTCGGAACACGAATCTCGTTGCCGTCAAGCTCGACGTGAGCCGTGAGAATCCCGAGCGCCTGGCCGTAAAGCTCGAAGCTGGGAACGGCCAGCCGCATGTCGCCCCGAAGCCGGCTGCCCGCCCCGCTGATGCTGCCCGTGGCGTTGAAGCTGCCCCGTACGGGCACGCCGGACAGCCCGGCCAGGCCGAGCAGAGCTTCGAGCGGCTGCTCGCGGACCTCGGCCTCCGCCTGAATCCGAGGCGCTCCGCGCCCGAGTTGGATCCTCCCTCGGATGATCACTCCGTCCTGTTGTTGCTGACCCTGCGGCGTTTCTCCTTGCTGGTCCTGACGGAGCGCGGCCGCTATGATGCGCACGAAATGGGCGTCGCGTTCCGCCTGTAGCTGTTCCTGAATTGCAGCCGCGATGGCGCCGACGACTACGTTGTCCACAGATCGAATGAGCGGCAGCGGTAACCGCGTCGCGGGCCGGGCGGGCAGCGATGGCGAAGGCTCGCCGGTGGATAGCGCCGTCCGTTGCGCCGGTGGATTGCCGGTCCCGGCGGAGATGCCTGGCATGGCGACTTCGAAGTCGATCGTGGGCTGTTTCAACGTGCCCGCGAGCCTAAGCGTTACGCGCGCCGCGCCGGTGACGCCCTCGACCCCGATGTTGCGGCC
>JBLNBX010000069.1:0-19362 GCA_050260275.1 bacterium | reverse complement strand
CGGCGAACTTCTCCGGAGTCTGCTGGTCGCTCAGCACATATACATGCTTGCCGTCAAACAGCGCGTACTTATTCCGCTTGTCATGTCTGATGCACTCCCGCACGCACTCGCTGACTGGCGTCACTTTCATTGCGGCATGATCACCGCCGCACATTGTGTCGGTGATCACGCCTGTGAACGTCCTTTCCCCTTGCGCGGCGCCGAGCATTACGACGGCGCCGAGAAACGAAAGCAGTGTCTTTGTCATTCAGTCATATTCCTTTCATTGCGGGATTCTTTTCTGGTTGTGAGCGTGGGCAGCGGAGTGAGCACTTCGAGCGCGGGCGGCCTGTGGATCATCTGCCATAGCCAGTCGTAGCGCTCCTGATCCATCTGCTGTTTCAACTGAAAATTGAACTGCTTCAGGTTGCCGTAGTGCCCGAGCGCGCGCTCGTAAGTGGTCAGAGTCAACTGGTGCGGTCCACTGCTGCTGATGTTCTCGATATCCTCGTTCCGCCACGTCCGCGACTCGCCTTTCGCACTCGTACTAAAGACAACCCTGTCTTCGCCAATAATTAACTTCCCCTGGTGCCCTCCAAACCGCGTCAGGTGCTTCACCGGGATCTCCCACAGAGGCGTGACGCTCTCGTCCGCGAAGATCGCGACAAATCGCGAATCGAGCCTGTTCTTCAGGAGCCCATAGGCTGAGTGAAACGTGGCATCTCCGGCGAGGGAGAAGCTATATCGCCTGTCCCTGCCCGCCATCCACTTGTCGTCCTCGTACGTGACGAAGCTCAGGGTGCGCGGACTCAATCGCAGTTCCTGAATCTCTTCGAACGGCCACTCCCAGACGTGCTTCCCCTTTCCAGGCTCTTCGGGAGCGCCGGATTCGCGATAGTAGATGCGTGCGGGCTCGATCAGGAGTGTGCCGCGGCCGCTCTTGATAAGATGATCGTGTCTCACCTCAAACGCGAGCGGCTCCTGAGCATGGCTGCTGTACCCCCCAGCCAGCAGCGTTGCCCCTATGAGCGCAGTAGCGATGTTTTGATATCGGCATTCCATTTCCATACCTCGTAAATTGCCGGATAGACCACCAGCTCGAGAATGAAGGACGTGAATATCCCGCCGACCATCGGCGCAGCGATGCGCTTCATCACATCCGCGCCGGTTCCGGTGGACCACATTATCGGTACGAGTCCCACGAACATCGTCGCCACGGTCATGAACTTCGGCCGGATCCGCTTCGCTGCGCCGTGCAGAATGACTTCCTGAAGGTCCCTGAGGCTGCGGATCCTGCCCTCCTTCTTAGCTTTCTCGTAGGCCAGATCCAGGTAGAGCAACATGAACACTGCCGTCTCGGCGTCTACTCCCAGCAGCGCGATGAGACCCACCCAGACGCCGATGCTCATGTTGTAGCCGAGCAGATAGAGCAGCCATATTGCCCCTACCGCGGAGAACGGCACCGCCAGGAGAATCAGAAGCGTTTTGGCGATTGACTTAGTGTTGATGTAGAGGAGCATCAGGATGAGGAACAAGGTGAGCGGCACGACCAGCTTCAGCTTCTCCTTGACACGCTCCATGGCTTCGTACTGGCCGCTCCACTGAAGTGAGTAACCTGGCGGAAGTGCCAATTGTTCACGCAGGAGGTTCTTGGCCTCTTGAACATAACTGCCGATGTCGCGGCCGGCTACGTCTACGTACACGTATCCGTTCAGCATGCCGTTTTCATCGCGCAACATGCCGGGACCGCTTACGGTCCTGATGCTGGCCAGTTGCGTGATCGGGATCTGGGCCTTGCCGTTCATCGCCGGCACGAGGACCCGTTCCAGGTTCGAGAGGTCGCTGCGGTAGTCGCGGAAGTATCGGACGTTTACCGGATAGCGCTCGCGTCCCTCGATAGTGGTTGTGACATTTTCGCCGCCGACCGCCGACATCAGCATCATCTGCGCATCGTCGATCGTCAGCCCGTACCGGGCAAGCTCTTCACGGCGCCAGTCGAAATCCAGGAAGTATCCGCCGCTGGTTCGCTCCGCGAAGACACTGCGGGTTCCGTTGACCTTGGGCAGAAGCGCTTCGATCTCCGTTCCGAGGCGCTCGATCTCTTTGATGTCGGAGCCGTTGATCTTGATGCCGACTGGGGTGCGGACACCGGAGGTTAGCATGTCGATGCGGCCCTTAACCGGCATCGTCCATGAGTTCGAAACCCCGGGGAGCTTCAGGGCGGCATTCATCTCCTCGACGAGCTGTTCAGTCGAGATGTGGTCCGGAGTGATGCGCGAGAAGAGAGGTTTTGCCCACGCGGGCGCCCAGGATGAGTACCAGGTGTCCACCTTGCGCCACTGGTCGTGCGGCTTCAAAATGATAGTCGTCTCCATCATCGAGAAGGGAGCCGGGTCGGTTGAGGTTTCGGCGCGTCCGGCCTTCCCGAGTACGCGCTCCACTTCGGGGAACTGGCGGATGATCCTGTCCTGTACCTGCAACAGACGCTGGCTCTCGGTTACCGAGATGCCGGGCAGCGTCGAAGGCATGTAGAGGATTGCACCCTCGTCTAGCGGAGGCATGAACTCCGAACCAAGGCGTTGATACACAGGTACCGTGATCGCCACCAGCGCCACCGCGGATACGATCACCATCCACTTCCAGCGGAGCGCCCATGCGCAGACCGGTTCGTACATCCGAATGAGGGCCTTGCTTAAGGGATGGTTCTCTTCGGAATGGATCTTCCCAACGAGCACCGCATTGGCGGCGCGGCTCAACCAACGCGGGCGGAAGCTGAAGTTCTTCATGTGTGTGAACAGCAACCGCATCGCCGGATCGAGCGTGATGGCCAGAACGGCCGCCACTATCATGGTGAGGTTCTTCGTATACGCGAGCGGCTTGAACAACCGGCCCTCCTGCGCTTCCAGGGCGAGCACCGGCATGAACGACACGGCAATAACGAGAAGGGCAAAGAAACTCGGGCCGCCCACCTCCTTAACGGCGTTGATCACTACCCGGTGGTAGTCTTCCTGCCGCCCGCTCCGTTCCCATTCCTCCAGCTTCTTGTGCGTCTGCTCCACAACTACGATCGCGGCATCGACCATAGCTCCGACCGCAATAGCAATGCCCCCTAGCGACATGATGTTGGAGCTGATGCCCATCATCTTCATGGGGATGAACGAGATGATGATGGCTATGGGAATGGTGAGAATCGGGATCAGCGCGCTCGGGACATGCCACAGGAAAACCAGAATCACGAGCGCGACAACGATGAGTTCTTCCGTGAGTGTATGTTTCAGGTTATCGACCGAACGCAGGATCAACTCGGAACGGTCGTAAGCGGTTACCACTTCCACCCCTGAAGGCAGGCCGGGCTTGACCTCCTCGAGCTTGTCCCTCACCCGTTCGATCACGTCGAGCGCGTTCTCACCCTGTCTCATGATGACGATGCCGGAGACTACGTCTCCCTCGCCGTCGAGATCCGCGACGCCGCGCCGGATATCGGGACCGAGCACGACGGAGCCGACGTCGCGCACCCGAACGGGGATGCCGCTATCGGAGACCGCGAGGACGATATCGCCGATCTCGTCCACCGACTTTGCGTAGCCGCGCCCTCGCACCATGTACTCGGCGCCGGTTAGCTCCAGAAGCCGTCCGCCGACATCGTTGTTGCCGGCCCGGACTGCCTCAACGACCTTGTTTACCGGAATGTTGTAGGCGCGCAGGCGGTTCGGATCGACGTTGACCTGGTACTGCCGCACGAATCCCCCCAGGGGCGCCACCTCTGCGACTCCAGGAACTGCCTTCAGGTGATATTGCAGGTACCAGTCTTGGATCGACCGGAGATCGGCCAGACTGTGTTTGCCCGACCTGTCAACCAACGCGTATTGAAACACCCATCCGACGCCGGTTGCATCGGGTCCGAGCTCGGTCTTCACGCCCTGCGGCAGGCGGGGCAGTACGCCGGAGAGATATTCGAGCGTTCGTGAACGCGCCCAATAGATATCGGTTCCTTCTTCGAAGATGATGTAGACGTACGAGTAGCCGAAGTCGGAGAAACCGCGAACATCCTTGACCTTCGGCGCGCCCAGCATGGCTGTGACGATCGGATAGGTGACCTGGTCTTCGATGATGTCCGGGCTGCGGTCCCACCGCGAATAGACGATCACCTGCGTGTCGCTGAGATCGGGGATCGCGTCGAGCGGGATTGAGTTCATCGAGTACAGACCGCCCAGCACGCCAGCCGCTATCAGGACGAAGATGATCAGGCGGTTTGCCGCCGAGAACTCGATGATCCGGTCAATCATGGGCGTGTTCCCCGGCGCCGTGACCGGGGTGCGCTGTTTGGACCTTCGGCTGCTGCACGGCGCCCGCCCCGTGCTGATGTCCGGCCATGCCGCCCATCCCCGCGGCGGCTGCCTTTAGCTGGCTCTCGGAATCGACCAGAAAATTACCGGAGGTCACGATCCGCTCGCCCGCCTGCAGCCCGCTTAGGATACTTACGCGGCCTCCGCTGCGCTCGCCGACAGTCACCTGGCGGGGCTCGAAGAAGCCGTTGCCACGGTCCACGAACACCGTCTTTCGCTCGCCCGCATCCAGCACGGCCTCAACCGGGACGGAAAGCCGGCGGGGCTCCTGGATGGTGAAGGTGACATCGACGAACATCTCAGGCTTCAGGAAGAACCCTGGATTGGATGCCCCCAAACGCACTTTGAGAGTGCGTGTCAAAGGGTCCAGCTCGGGCTGGATATAGTCCACCTTCGCCTGGAACTGCCGGTTCGGATCGTATGCGAGTGAGATGCGGGCGCTTTGCCCGACACGGATGGCACCAGCCTCGTACTCGTAAACGTCAGCCATGATCCACACGCGGCTGAGATCTGCAATGGTGTAAAGGTCGTCTTCCGGACTTACTTTTTGGTTGGGGAAGGCCTTTCGCTCCGTTACGAAACCAGCTATCGGCGAGTAAAGCGTGACGTTCTTGATCGGCTGCCCCGTCTCCAGAACCCTATCGATCTGCTCGTCGCTCAGATCCCAGAGGCGCATCCGCTGGCGCGCGGCGTCCATCAGCGATTCGCTCACGGTATAGGCGCTCTTCAGCGGGTTGTCTTTCATCAGATCGCGGGCTCTTGCCGCGATGAGGAACTCACGCTGCGCGGCCAGCATTTCCGGGCTGTATATGCTCAGAAGCGGCTCGCCCTTCTTCACCAGTTTGCCGGTGAAGTCCACGAAGACACTGTCAATCCAGCCTTCTATCTTCGTGTGTACGTGGGCAATGCGGGTCTCATCGTAAGCCACCTTGCCGGCGGCGCGGATCTGCCGTGTCCCACTGGTGAACTCGGCCACTCCGAACTTAACGCCGATTAACTGCTGCTTGTCGGGACTGATCTGGATGGTGCCAACCGGCATCGCGGAGGCGTCGTTTTCATAGACCGGCTCGAGATCGTTCCCCGTCTCTGGATTCAGTCCCGGAACGTCGGACCGGTAATCTGGATCTTGCGGGTCGTGGTAATACAGTATCTTGCCCTTGGCTTCCTGCAAAGGCAGGTCGGGTCCTTCATCGGCGTACACCGGCTCCAGTTTCATCCCGCAATCGGGAGCTATGCCCGGCTTGTCCGATCGATAGGACGGGTGCATCGGGTCATAGTAGTAGAGGATCTTTCTTCCATCTTTCCCGGCAGCGGCGCCGCGGCCTGCGGACCAACTGCCGGACAAATAGCCGCCGAGGAAAACCGCCGCGAGAAGTAAGACGCTCAGCAACAGCCGAATCGGTGTCATTGCCACCTCACTAAGTCAGACGCCGTCCCGTAAGCGCTTCCAGGCGGGCCAGAGCGGCGCCGTAGTTCCGCACCGCCTCGTAGTAGTTCACCTCGTACTCCAGGACTCTGCTGAAGTTTGACAACACGGTTAAGAAATCCACTGCGCCAGTCTCGTAGGCGGCCAGCGACGATTCGAGCGCGAGGCTTGCTTGCGGCACCACGGTCTTACGGTAGAGCTCCATCAGCTTGTAGGCAGCGCTTGCGGCTGAGTAGTCTTCCTTCAACTTGAAAGCGAGTTCCTGCGCTGCCGCTTCATAGCTCTTGCCGGCGGCCTGGAGAAGCGCCCGTTCCTCGTTAACTTTCGCGCGCTGCTTTCGCCAGGCAAATATAGGTAACTTCAGCCCTACGCTGAACTCGTACATCGACGGCATGCGACCCATGTCGTAGTAACCGCCGTTCAGGATCAGATCGGGGTAGAAGTCCTTGCGTGCGAGGTTGAGAGCCTGTTGTGAGCGCTCCACCATCCTCTGCTCGCGCAGTAACAGTGGCGCATTGCGCCGTGCCGCCTCGGATAGCTCCTCCAGGGTGAGCGTGAGCTGTTTCGGTTCGGTGCTGGTAGGGTGGCCGAGAGGAGTTTGCGGGTGGCGGTTCAGAAGGCTGTTGATCTCGGCTTCACTTACCGCGATCTCCTGCTGGAGCTGAATCAACCGGGTTTCGAGAATGCTCAGCTCTGTCTGCGCCTTCAGCACGTCCTGCTGGCCGGCTTTGCCCACCGCATATCGCGCCTCGGCAACCTCGAGCAATCTGCCGAGCAGATCGCGGTTCCTGCGCAGAGCCTCGGAAGCCTGGCGCGCATAGGCGAGCTTGTAGTATGCCTGCTTCACGCGCGCCACGACGTCCAACTGAACGGCGTGATAGTCCTCGAGGATCGCTGCGGATTCTTTTGCGGCGATCTGGCCCCGCAGTTTCAGCTTCGCGGGAAATGGCAGCTCTTGCATGAGCATCGCGCCTGCATTCGCGGACGGCGCCTGTCCGATCCCGGCGAGAGGCAGGGGATTGCCGGAGCTGGCATAGCCGATCGTAGCGACGGGATCGGGAAGACTGCTCTCCTGCGAAGACCGCTGGCGGCTGGCCTCGTACCGTTTTTGTGCCGCTCTTATCTCAGGGTTGTACGCCAGAGCTTCGGCTACCAGCTCGTCGAGATCAAGCTGCTCCTCAACAGCCTGTGCCCAGAGGAGGGCGCCGGCTGAGACCGTCAGGACCAATACAGTTCGCAGAACCACTGCTTCCCCTTCGACTCCTCGCGGCTATCGCGCCGCGAATCGCGCTGAACGAGGTTCTCACCGCTCGTGCGATGGCTCTCTGGCCGCGCGCTGCATAGGACATTCACAGTGCAGCCACTCTGCCAAACACCGGTTCGCGATCCGGATCCGCCGCAACTACCTGGGGATCGCAGGGCCGCGCGCACCGCGCGCCGGTCAGATCCGGACTGTGTGCCCGAAATGCGGCAACCCGGCTGGCAGCACTGCCTCAAACAGGGCAATCCGGCACGGCGGATGGGGCCCGGAAACGCGCTCTGGTCCTGTGGATCACATAATCTATAGAGGGAATCCGATAGAGTTGGACAAGAACATCAAGTGGATACGTGTAGCGGTGGTGGCCGCCGGCATCGCGTGCACCAGCCTGCTGCACTACTTCACTCCGACGTCCCTCTTCCTCTGGCACAACATCTTCCAGCGGCTGTACCTGCTGCCGATCGTCTATGCGGCGATCTACTTCGGGTGGCGCGGCGGCCTGGCCTCGGCGGCATTCGCGGCCGTCTCCTACCTGCCTCACATCGCGCTCGCCTGGCGCGGATCGCCGCACTACGAAGTGAATCAGTACGCGGAAGTCATCGTGTTCTTCCTGGTGGGGCTTGTCACGGGAACCCTCTCCGACCGCGAACGGCGCCGCCGCGAAGAGCTTCAGCGAACGGCCGAGGAGCTGAAGAGAGTCTACCGGGAGTTGCAGGACAGCCTTGAGCACATCAAGCGCGCCGACCGGCTGTCTGCCATAGGACAGCTTTCGGCCGGGCTGGCGCACGAGATCCGCAACCCGCTCGGGAGCATCGAGGGCGCGGCCAATATTCTCGGCGACCCGCAGAGTTCGGACGATCTAAAGCGCGAGTTCCTCGGCATCATCCGCAAGGAGACCCGGCGCGTAAATGCCCTGCTGACCGATCTTCTGAACTTCGCGCGTCCGCGCAAACCGGAGCGCCGCCCCACCGACCTATCCGCGCTGGTAGATTCCGTGGCCGCGCTGGTATCGCACACCGCGGAGCAAAGTGGCGTTAGCATTCGCAAATCCGCGCCGGCCTCGTTGCCGCCGGTCGAGCTCGATCCGGAACAGATGAAGCAGGTGATCCTGAATCTTGCGATCAACGCAATTGAGGCCATGCCCCGGGGCGGAACACTGGAATTCGGCATCTCGCGGACGGGCGCAGGCGTAGAGCTTTGGGTCAGGGACGACGGGCTGGGGATTCCCGCAGACGATCTTGACAGGATCTTCGATCCGTTCTTCACTACGAAGGAACACGGCACAGGCCTTGGGCTGTCGGTGGCGCATCAGATCGTCACGCAGCACGGTGGGGAGATGGAGGCCCGCCGCAATCCCGGAAGCGGAATGTCGTTCCGTGTTGTGTTGCCGCTCGGGCACGGGGAACAGGCGTGATCAGAAAACGCATCCTGGTAGTGGACGACGACGAGAGCCTGCGCCGCGTCATGCAGGTGCAGCTTCAGCAGAGCGGTTACGACGCCGCTGCCGCCGCGAGCGGCGCCGAGGCACTCGAACGGCTCGCGACGGTCCCGGTAGATCTCGTGCTTACCGATCTGAAGATGCCCGGCATGTCCGGCCTGGATCTGCTCAAGCGCATCCGTGCGGAGTATCCCGAAGTAATCGTCGTACTGATCACCGCGTACGGCGCGGTCGAAACAGCCGTCGAGGCTATGCGGTCCGGCGCATACGATTACGTAACGAAGCCCGTTAACATCGACGAGCTGAAGATTGTGCTTGACCGCGCGCTGGAACACCTCACGCTGCTTCAGGAAGTCCGCACGCTGCGCTCAAGTCTTGACGACAAGTACGGTTTCGAGCACATCCTCGGCCGCTCGAGCGCCCTGCTGTACGTTCTCGACATGGCTTCGCGCGCCGCGCAGACAGACTCCACCGTGCTGATCCGCGGCGAAACCGGGACGGGCAAGGAGCTGCTCGCGAAGGCCATTCACTTCAACAGCCCGCGCAAGGACAAGCCATTCGTAACGATCAACTGCGGGGCCATTCCGAAGGACCTGCTTGAATCGGAGCTGTTCGGGCACCTCAAGGGCTCCTTTACGGGCGCGACCGCGCACAAGAAGGGCAAGGTGGAGCTGGCGGACGGCGGCACGCTGTTCCTGGACGAGATCGGCGAGCTGCCTCTCGAGCTGCAAGTGAAGTTGCTTCGCCTCCTCCAGCAAGGCGAGATTGAGAAGATAGGCGCGACCGAACCGCAGATCGTCGACGTGCGCGTCATTGCTGCCACACACCGCAACCTTGTCGCAATGACCGAAGACGGCACGTTCCGCGAGGACCTGTATTACCGGCTCGCTGTCATTCCGCTCGAGATGCCCCCGCTGCGCGAACGTGCCGAAGATATCCCCGAGCTTGTCGATCACTTCCTGCTCAAGACCAAGGTGAAACACAAGCGCGAGAAGTTGACGCTTCCGGCATCACTGCTCCCGTATTTCAGCGCCTATCGCTGGCCGGGAAACATCCGCGAACTGGAGAACGTCATCGAGCGGCTCGTCGTCTTGACGCGCGGCGACGAGATCACGCTGAACGATCTTCCCGACTTCCTCCGCCGCGAGCGGCCCTCGCTCGATGCTCTCCACCTCGATCTCCCTGAGGAGGGCATCAGTCTCGAAGCTGTCGAAAGGGAACTGATTCTGCGTGCGCTGAAGAAGTTCAACTGGAACCAGACCCAGGCGGCGAAGTACCTGGACCTCAGCCGAAAAACACTTATCTACCGCATGGAGAAGTACGGCATCCGCGAAGAGCAGGAGCAAGCTGGGCCGGGGCAGGGGGCCTGATCTCAGACCTGAGCGTTCGTCTGCCGCGGCTCCCCAAGCTCGAGCGGCGCCTCGCGGTACAGGCCATCCCAGTTCTTGAACACCGGCTGCAAGCCTTTGCGCTCCAGCGCGGCGCAGAACGAAGCCGCGTCGCGGCCGTCGTTGACCTCGAACTGCCCCGAGGAGGTCGCCGATTCTCCGTTGTATCCGCCCACCGTAGTTCGGCTGGCGACGCTCATCTTGCAGATTCCCACGCCTGCCATCCCGTCGCGGAAGCGGGCGCGCTCGCGGGTGGAGAGGACCAGTGGCACGTCCGGCAGGCAGATACGGAATGCAAAGATGATCTGCGCGAGCAACCTCTCATCGACGAAGAAATCCGGCGCATATCCGCCCTCCTGCGGCCGCACGCGTGGAAAAGACAGGGAAACGCCGCCTCGCCAGAAGCGCCGCCGGAGGTACGTCGCGTGGCTGAACAGGCAGAGCATGTCCAGCAGCGGATCGCTCAGACCGAGCAGCGCTCCCAGGCCGGCCGTCCGGATGCCTGCAGCGAGCGCGCGCGCGGGGGCGTCCAGCCGCGCCAGGAAATCGCGCTTAGGTCCCCAGGGGTGCAGTTGTGCGTACCGGACGGGGTCGTAAGTCTCCTGATAGATCGTCATGCCGGTGCAGCCGGCCGCGGCGAGCCCGGCATACTCTTCGGTAGTCATCGGGAAGACTTCCACCGTCACGCTATGGAAGTGCGAAGCGGCCTGTTCCACACACGCCCGGACGTATTCGTAGCCGACCCGGGGAGTTCTCTCGCCGGTGAGCAGCAGGATTTCTTCTATGCCCATGCGCTTCAGGGCCTGCATCTCGGCTTCGATCTCATCGGGAGTGAGCTTGTGCCGGGTAATCTTGCGCGTCGATGCGAATCCGCAGTAAACACAGCCCGAGCAGCAGTAATTGGAAAGATACAGCGGCGCGTAAAGAGAGATTGTCCGCCCGAAGTGCCGCGCCGTCAGCGCGCGGGCGCGTTGCGCAAGGGCTTCCAGAAGGCGCTGGGCCGCCGGAGAGATAAGAGCGGCGAACTCGCGGATGCCCGGCTGTTCTGCGGCGAGCGCTTGTTCGACGGCCCGCTCATCGGCAGTATCGACGGCGTGCCGCCACGCCGGGCCGTCCAACCAGGTTGGAAGAGTCGGCGCCACGGCTCTACTCGTTGAGAAAAGCCGTCAGCGGGCTGGTTGCAACGGCGATCTCGCTGCGGGGCATGAGCCCGGCGCACCGCGCGTCGCGGCCCGCTTTCACGGCGGCTGCGAATGCGGCGGCCATCAGCTCGGGATTCTCCGCCGCGGCTATGGCGCTGTTCACCAGCACTGCGCTGCAACCCAGCTCCATCGCGGCCGCGGCTTCCGAGGGCGATCTCAGACCGGCATCGACAATCACGGGGATGCCGGCGTCACGAATGATCAACTTGAGCATCGCCAGCGTCTCCAGTCCCTGCCCGCTGCCGATGGCCGCGCCAAGCGGCATCACGGCCGCGCAACCGATATCCTCGAGCCTCTTCGCGAGAACGGGGTCGGCCGGCATGTAAGGCAGCACATGGAAGTTCTCGGCGGTGAGCACCTTGGCGGCCTCATAGGTTTCGATCGGGTCGGGCAACAGATGGTGCGGGTTGGGGTGAATCTCCAGCTTCACGAAAGAGCTGCCGCTCAACTCGCGCCCGAGCATGGCCGCGCGCACCGCTTCCTTCGCATTCATCGCGCCCGACGTATTTGGGACGATGGTGATTCCCGGCAGGGTTGCCAGAGGCCCGAAGACGTCATCCTCCGCCTTCTCTCTGTTGAAACGGCGCAGAGCAACGGTCACCAGTTCAGTACCGGAGGCGCGAACGGCGCGGAGCATCACGTCCGTGCTGGAGAACTTGCCCGTTCCCAGCAGCAGCCGGGACGTGAAGTACCTGTCGCCAAGCTTCAGGCGATCCGTCATGCCCACCGGCCCGGCACTCCCGTGGGGGCTAGCCGAGCGTGCCGCATCCGCTTCGGGATGAGGCTCGTCATTGAAAGAAAGGTCCATTCGAAGGTGTTCCGGAAAACCGAGCGGCTTGAGCGCTACTGCTTTCAAGCTATTTTACATCACAGCAAGACAGTGGATCTCGCTACGCGATGCCTGCGCGCTTCCTTGAGGCGCGCCGCGGTGTGCGTCAGAGGAGCCCTGGCGGCGCTCACGTGCGGAATTAACTGTTAAAGGCACGTATGGCTGCGCTGCTGCGCGGCTCACACAGCTAAGAAAACGCGGCACTTGCGCCGCACAGACAGTACGAAACCTTCCGTTTGCCCCCGGCAGTGCGCTATCATGCTGCGGCCACACAGGCACACGCCTGAACCGCGCCTGCGGCAGCGCAGATGCGGCGTTGCCGCCAGGCTACGCGGCCTGCTTCGCCATTCGGCAACATGGAGGGATGATGTCACGCCTCGGAATTCTGATGATCCTGGGCTCGGCGCTCTTGTGGGCGCAGGGCGACTGCGTACCTTCCGCGGCCAATGTCAGAGGAGCGCAATACCCCTGCGTTCATCCGGACAACCGGGTCACGTTCCGGCTCGAGGCCCCGCAAGCGAAGAAGGTCCAGGTCCGTCTGGGAACGACATACGACATGGAGCGCGGCGCCGATGGCGTCTGGAGCGTCACGACGCCGCCGCAGGTGGTAGGCTTCCACTACTACTACCTCGTGATCGACGGCGTTCAGGTGAACGACCCCGGCACCGAGGCGTTCTTCGGCTCGGGGCGCCAGTCCAGCGGCGTCGAGATCCCCGAGAGGGGCGTCGACTACTACGAACCTAAGGACGTACCGCACGGTGAGATCCGGGCGCGCCGGTACTTCTCCAAGGTCACCGGCGCCTGGAGGCAGTGCTACGTTTATACGCCGCCGGACTACGACACGAATGTCAACGCGCGGTACCCCGTTCTGTACCTGCTGCACGGCGGCGGCGAGGACGAGCGCGGCTGGGTGATCCAGGGCCGGGTGAACTTCATCATGGATAACCTGATCGCCGCCGGGAAGGCCAAGCCGATGCTCTTCGTGATGGACAGCATGGCAGTCAGGAGGGCAGGCGAGCCGGCGCCGGTGCGGCCACTGAATCCTGCGGGGGCCGCCGCGCCTCGGCCGGGCGGGCAGAACCAGAGTGCGGGCCAGTCCGCTCCCCGGTTGCCGGGCGGCATGAGCGCCATGGGCAACCCGCTCTACACGGAGATGATGATCACCGATCTGATACCAATGATCGACTCCACCTACCGTACCCTGACCGACCGCGAAAACCGTGCTATGGCCGGGCTTTCGATGGGCGGCGCTCAGGCGTTCCAGACCGTGCTGACCAGTCTTGACAAGTTCGCCTGGCTGGGCGGGTTCAGCGGCGTGCCGAACGGCAACGGTGGCCCGCCGGTAGACCCGAAAACCGCATTCAACGGCGTGCTCGCCGACGGCGCTTCCCTCAACAAGCGCCTGAAGCTAATGTGGATAGGAACCGGCGACGCAGAGCCCGAAAATATGTACAACGGAATGCAGAACTTCCGCAAGGTGCTCGATAACTGCGGCGTCAAGTACGTGTACTACGAGTCACAGGGCACCGCACACGAATGGCTTACCTGGCGGCGCGACCTGTACGACTTCGCACCGCGGCTGTTCAGATAGGAGCGCAAGACAGCTAGGAATACGTAACCATGAGAAACCGACCATTTGCTTCTTTTCTGGCGATCTTCTGTTTGACCGGCGCGGCCGGCGTGCGCGCGCAACAGGCCAACATCAACCTGGACTGGAATCCGCAGAAGAACACCGAGAATCTCATCCCGTTCAGCGCGAACCTGAACTCGCCCGACGTACGGGACGACCGCACAGTCACCTTCCGGCTCAGAGCACCCGAGGCGAAGCAGGTGTTGCTTTCGGGCGTTGCGCTGCTTGCGGCGCTGGGCGATACCACGAAACCGATACCGTTTCAGAAGGGCGAGGACGGCATCTGGACGCTGACCATCGGACCGCTCGAGCCCGACATGTACATCTATAACTTCATTGTGGACGGCGTGCGCATCGCTGATCCGAACAACACCGTCGCCGGCTTCACCGCCATGCCGCCCTACAGCACCCTCGTGGTGCATGGCAACGGCCCGGCTTACTATGATGCGCGGAACGTCCCGCATGGCTTGGTGACCCGGCACGTTTACCACTCCGAGGTTACGAACGGCGAGCGCGAGCTGTACGTCTACACTCCGCCGAACTACGATCGCAGAAAGACATATCCCGTCCTCTACCTTGTCGGCGGAAGCGGCGATCTGCCGCACAACTGGGTCTACGACGGCCGGGTGAACTTCATGATGGACAACCTGCTGGCGGAGGGCAAAGCGGTGCCCATGGTCATCGCGATTCCCAACAACCAGGTGGTCCACCGGAATCACCCGAAACACGTCGAACTGACGTTCAAGATCTTCGAACAAGAGATGAGGCGGCACGTTATTCCGCTCGTTGAGCGCGAGTACAGCGTGAGGAAGGACCCGCGCGGGCGGGCGATCGCCGGGCTCTCCATGGGCGGCCGCCACACGATGTTCGTAGGCTTGAATAGCCTCGACCTGTTCGCCTCGTTCGGTATCCTCAGCGCGGGCGATGTGGACAGCGAGACCTCGCTTGCGAAGTTCCTGAACGATCCGGACGCCAACAAGAAGATCGACTACCTCTTCCTCGGCCAGGGCACGCTCGAAGCGAAAGGGCGCATGGGTAACCGCGTCGTCGCCACGCACGAAGCGTTTGTCAAGCACGGCATCAAGCACGAGTACTACGTAGGCGGCCACGGCGCCCACGATTGGGCCACCTGGCGGCACCTGATGTACTACCGGTTCCTCCCCAACCTCTGGCGGAGTAAGTGAGGCGCAAGCCGATGAGAACGGCAATACTCGGATCCATTCTGGCTGCCGGCCTGTGCTGGGCGCAGCCGGCCGGTGTGCCTGCCAGCACGAACGTACCGGGCGCGGAGTATCCCCGCATCCACCCCGACCTGAGCGTCACGTTCCGGCTGGAGGCCCCGGAAGCCCGGAAAGTCCAGGTACGTCTCGGCGGGACCTACGAGATGGTGAAGTCCGAGGGCGGTGTCTGGAGCGTGACGATTCCGCCCCAGGTTCCGGGGTTCCACTATTACTGGCTCGTCGTGGACGGAGTGCAGGTGTGCGACCCCGGCAGCGAGACCTTTTACGGCGTCAGCCGGCAATCGAGCGGCATCGAGATCCCCGAAAAAGGAGTCGATTACTACGAAGTCAAGGATGTGCCGCACGGCCAGATCCGGAACTTCCGGTATTACTCGAAAGTGATCGGCGCCTGGCGCAGGGCTTTCGTCTATACACCGCCGGATTACGACACGAACCTGAAGAGGCGCTATCCGGTCCTGCTGCTGCAGCACGGTGGAGGAGAGGACGAGCGGGGCTGGGTCATGCAGGGCCGCGTGGATAACATTCTGGACAACCTCATCGCGGAGAAGAAAGCCGTTCCGATGATCGTCGTCATCGACAACAGCTACGCACGCAAACCCGGCGAGCCTCCTCAGGCTGGTCCGCGTCCTGTGAGGGACCCCACCGCCCCTATCAGGGTCACGGTATCGCCGACCTTCGGCGAAGTCGTGGTCAAGGACCTGCTTCCCGCGCTCGACGCGTCCTTCCGGACCATTCCGGACCGGGATCACCGCGCCGTCGCCGGGCTTTCCATGGGCGCCGCCTTTGCCCTGCAGATCGGCCTGACCTACATTGACAAGTTCTCGAGCATCGGATCGTTCAGCGGCAGCGTGCTGCACGGCATCGATCCGAAAACGTCTTACGACGGCGTGATGAGCGATGCCGCGGCGTTCAACAAGAAGATGCGCGTGCTGTTCATCGGCTCCGGCACCGAGGAGCCTCGCCAGCACAATGCGGCGCTGTTCGCGCGCGATGCGTTCGACAAGGCGGGCATCAAGTACGTCTGGTACGTATCGCCCGGCACGGCGCACGAATGGCTCACCTGGCGCCGTTCCCTCTACGAATTCGCGCAGCTTCTGTTCAAGTAGCCCGGCTGCGGCCGCACAGGAGGACTGGAAGATGAGACACATTTTCGTGTTGTTCCTCGCTATCGGAGGTCTCTGCCGGGCGCAGGCTCCAGCGGACTGCAAACCCGCGCCGACCAACATCGGCGGCGCGCAGTTCCCGTGCATCTATCCGGACAATCGGGTCGAGGTGCGAGTGCGCGCTCCCGAAGCCGGAAAGGTGCAGGTGCGCATCGGCACGGCCGTGTACGACATGACGCGCAACGCGGACGGAGTCTGGAGCACCATAACCCCGCCGCAGGTGGTGGGTTTCCACTACTACTGGCTATTGATCGACGGTGTGATGGCCAACGACCCGGCCAGCGAGAGCTTCTACGGCGTGAACCGCCAGTCGAGCGGCATCGAAATACCCGAACCGCCCGAGATCGATTACTACATGCCGAAGAACGTGCCGCATGGCGAGGTTCGCTCGCGCTGGTACTACTCCGAGATAACGAAATCCTGGAGGCGCTGCTTCGTCTACACTCCGCCTGACTACAACACGAACCTCAAGGCGCGCTACCCAGTCCTGTACCTGCAGCACGGCGGCGGCGAAGATGAGCGCGGCTGGGTGGTCCAGGGCAAGGTGGACCTGATTCTCGACAACCTGATCGCGGAGAAGAAGGCGAAGCCGATGATCGTCGTCATGGACCGCGGCTACGCTCTCAAGCCTGGCGAGGTGATGCCCCAGAGGCCGGCTCCGGGAGCCACCCCCGCGCAGGGGCGCCCGCCGATGGCGCGCAGCACGACCTTCGCTGAGGTCGTCATCAAGGAACTCATCCCGATGATAGACCGCACCTACCGGACTATCCCCGAGCGCGAGAGCCGCGCGATAGCCGGCCTCTCCATGGGCGGAGGGCAGGCGTTCCAGATCGGGCTGGCAAACCTCGACAAGTTTGCGTACATAGGCGGGTTCAGCGGTGGCGGCGCGGGCAGGGGAGAGTTCGATGCGAAGACTGCCTACGACGGCGTTTTCGCCGACCCGGCAGCGTTCAACAAGAAAGTCAAGCTGCTCTACATGAGCAACGGAACGGAAGAGGGAACCGGCGCGAGGACATCCTATGAGCGGTTCAAAGCCGCCGGTATCAACAGCGTGTATTTCGAGTCCCAGGGCACCGCGCACGAGTGGCTAACCTGGCGGCGTAGCCTGTACGATTTCGCGCCGCGGCTGTTCCGCTAGAGGCGGGAGGAACGATGAAGACGGTACTTCTCGCGGCAGCAGTCCTCGCATCGGCGGTCTGCTGGGCGCAGCCTGCGGATGGCTCCCGGCCGGCGAGCACGAACGTGATGGGCGCCGAATATCCTAAGGTCCATCCGGACCGTAGCGTCACCTTCAGGATTAGGGCCCCCGAAGCCCGCAAGGTGCAGGTGCGCATCGGGCAAACATACGACATGACGCGCTCCGATGATGGAGTTTGGAGCGTGACTGTTCCGCCGCAGGTGGTCGGGTTCCACTATTACAGCCTCACCATCGATGGCGTGGCTGTGTGCGATCCGGCCAGCGAGACGTTCTTCGGGTCGGGCAGGGAATCGAGCGGCATCGAGATTCCGGAAGAGGGAGTGGACTATTACGAAGTGAAGGATGTGCCGCACGGACAGGTTCGGCAGCACCGCTATTTTTCCAAGGTGACCAACTCGTGGCGGCGTGCCTTCATCTATACCCCGCCGGACTATGATGCGAACCCGAACACGCGCTACCCGGTGCTGTATCTGCACCACGGATGGGGCGAGGACGAGTGGGCCTGGGTGGTCCAGGGGCGCATGGACGCCATCATGGACAACCTCATCGCGGCGAAGAAGGCGAAGCCCATGATCGTCGTCATGGAAAACCACCTCACCGCCCTGAAGCCGGGGGAAGAGCCGTTGAGGCTGGGCCGGCGCGCTCCGGGCGCGCCGCGTCCTAACTTCGACAACTACGGCGCCACCTACACGGAGATGATGTTAACCGACCTCATCCCCATGGTGGAAGCAAACTATCGTACGTTAACCGGCCGCGAGAACCGCGCCATGGCTGGCCTTTCGATGGGAGGCATGCAGACCTTCCAGACCACGCTTCAGAACCTGGACAAGTTCGCATACATCGGAGGATTCAGCCCCGGCCTGCCGCAGGCGACCATCGACAAGTACATCTTCGCGAACCCGGCCGAGTTCAACAGCAAGGTCAAGTTGCTCTGGATCGGCACCGGGACTGTGGAAAGGGACAATAACCCTAACATCCTGCGCCTCCATGAGGCGTTGGAGAAAGCCGGGATCAAGCACGTCTATTACGAATCCCCCGGCACGGCTCACGAATGGCTCACCTGGCGGCGCGATCTCTACGAGTTTGTGCCGCTGCTGTTTAAATAGAGAGGCTCGACATGCGGAACGTTCTTATTGCTCCCTTGCTCCTCGCGGGCGTTCTGGCCGCAGCTCCAGTGAAAACCGAGAGTGGCCTGGTGGAGGGCACGTCCGAGGACGGCCTGACGGTCTATCGTGGCATTCCCTTCGCCGCGCCGCCCGTTGGTGAGTTGCGTTGGCGCCCGCCCCAACCGCCAGCTAAGTGGGATGGGGTGCTGCGCGCGGACAAGTTCGGCCCCGCGTGCATGCAGGGAGGGCCTCCGGGAGGCGCGAGCCAGGGCCCCGGCATGAGCGAGGACTGCCTGTACCTGAACATCTGGACGCCCGCCAAGTCTGCGAACGAACGCGTGCCGGTGCTCGTGTGGATCTATGGCGGCGGTTTCGCGGGCGGCGCGACGTCTATCCCCACTTACAGCGGGGAGAAACTGGCGAAACGCGGTGTCGTATTGGTGAGCATTGCCTATCGCGTGGGGCCGTTCGGCTTTCTGGCGCATCCGGGCTTGAGCGCCGAATCGAACAACCGGGTTTCGGGCAACTACGGCCTGCTCGATATGATTGCCGGCCTGAAGTGGATCCAGAAGAACATCGCCGCGTTCGGCGGCGACCCGAACCGCGTCACCATTTTTGGCGAGTCGGCGGGCGGCATCGCTGTGAGCATGTTGTGCGCCTCGCCTCTTGCCAAAGGTCTCTTCCACGGCGCGATTTCGCAGAGCGGCGGATCATTTGGTCCGCCCCGTCCGGGCGGGATGCCAGGAGAGAACATGCAACTGCTTTCGGATGCCGAGCGCGCGGGCGAGGCCTTTGCGAAAGCGGCAGGGGCGTCCTCCGTCGCGGAACTGCGGAAACTCTCCGCGGAGCAGGTGCAGGCAGCGGGCCGTAGCCAGCGCGGATCGGGCTGGCCCATCATCGACGGCTGGGTGATCCCAGACGATCAGTACAAACTCTATGAGGCCGGGAAGTTCAACGACACGCCCATCCTGGTGGGCTACAACTCTGATGAGGGGCTCAGCTTTCTCCGCGTGAAGACCCCGCAGGAGTACGCAGATAGCATCCGCCAGCGCTTCGGGCCGTTTGCGGACCGGCTGCTGAAGCTGTATCCGGCTGGCGAGACCACGGTACCGAAGACCGCGCGCGACCTCATGCGTGACGCGGCTTTCGGCTGGCACA
>JBLNBX010000068.1:0-3026 GCA_050260275.1 bacterium | reverse complement strand
TCCTCTTCTCGGGCCGCCGTCCATCAGGGCGGCAGAGGAAGGCGCACTGTGAAACGGCGTGCGTTTCTGGCATCGATCGTCTCAGCCGCCGCAGCCGCGCGGGCGCAATCGCCTGCCGAGTCCGATATCGTGCTGCGCGCGATGGCGGACGAACTGGACCGCTCGCGCGCGCTGAAAATCGTAGGGTTGGACAAGCCCTACTTCTTCAGCTACACCGTGCACGACGGCGAGAACTACAGCGCATCGGCCTCGCTGGGCGCGATTGTGCGTTCATCGCGCACGCGCTACCGCCTGCCGAGGATAGAGGTGCGGGTCGGGGATTACGCCTTCGACAACACGAATTACGTGGGGACATTCGCCTCCGGCTCCGGGTACGATACGGCCTCGTTCCCGATTGACGATTCTTACGACGCCCTGCGGCGGCACCTGTGGCTGGCGACCGACGCCGCGTACAAGACCGCCGTCGAGGCGATCTCGCGCAAGCGAGCTGCCTTGAAAAACGTTGCCGCCCAGGACAGCCTGCGAGACTTCGCGCCCGCGCAACCGCTGCGCATGGTCCTCCCAGTCGCTCGCGTGCCCCTGGATGAGGACGCCTGGTTGAAGCGGTTGCGGCGGCTTTCAGCGGTCTTCGCGGAATTCCCGGAACTGGCGCTGTCGAGCGTCGCCGTGCAGTCTGGTTGGAGCGCGCACTACATTGCGACATCCGAGGGAACGCGCGTCCGTGTTCCGGAGAGCATGACCGCTGTGGAGATGCGCGCCCGCGCGTACGCTCCGGACGGCGAGGTGGTGCGCGATGCCGATGTCGCGCACGCGCTCGATCCGCGCCGGCTGCCCCCCGAAGCCGAATTGGAGAGGCGCGCGAGTGAGGTCGGCAAGAATGTGACGGCGCTTGCGGCCGCGCCCTTGGCCGAGCCGTACACCGGTCCGGTGCTGTTCGAAGGCACAGCCGCTCCGCAGATTTTTGCAGAGCTGCTCGGCAGGAATCTGACGGTCAGGCGCAGGCCGGTTTCGAACCCAGGCCGTCCGCTATCGTTCGCGCCCGGCGAACTCGAAGGACGCCTGGGAGCCCCCGTGCTGCCGGAGTGGATGGACGCTGTGGACGACCCCACCCAGACCGAGTGGCAGGGAGAGCCGCTGTTCGGCCACTATCGTGTGGATCTGGAGGGCGTAGCGCCGGAGCCGCTCACGCTCGTGGAAAAGGGCGTACTCAAGACGTTTCTGTTGACCCGCCAGCCCGTGATGGAATTCGCGCAGTCAAACGGCCGCGCGCGTTTGCCGGGCGGTTTCGGCCACTGTCAGGCCGCTTGCGGAAACCTGTTCGTGCGGGCCACGAAGTCGGTATCCGAAGCCGAGCTCCGTGCGCAGTTGCTGGACATGTGCCGCCGGCGCAACAAGCCTTACGGCATCATCATCCGCAAGATGGATTTTCCATCCTCGGCGAGCCTGAATGAGCTGCGATCGGCGTTCTCAAGCTCCGGTGGCGGGCGGCCCGTCAGCCTGCCGCTGCTTGTATACCGGGTCTACGCCGATGGCCGCGAGGAGCTTGTCCGCGGCTTGCGCTTTCGCGGCCTGGGTGCGCGATCGCTCAGGGACATCGTGGCGGCCTCGGACCGGAACCACCTGTTCCATTTCCTCGAGAATGGAGCGCCGTTCGCCCTGATGGGAGCCGCGTCTTTCGTCGCCGAAACCTCGGTGGTGGCGCCGTCCGTCCTGATCGATGATGTGGAGTTGGAGCGCGTTCCTGCGGAGCATCCGCGTCCTCCGCTGGTGCCGCCGCCCGCGTTGACCTGATGCGTATCCTGACCCGCTCGATACTACGTGAGATCTTCTCGAGCGCCCTGCTCGGTACGCTGCTGTTCACGTTCGTGCTGTTCCTTCAGCGCGCCGGGCGCAGTTTTGAGCTGCTGGCGCGCAGCGCATCCGGCCTCGACCGCATCGGCTATCTCATCCTGCTGATCATGCCGTTCCCCCTGACGTTCGCGCTTCCGGTGGGGGCGCTCGTGGGCATCCTTATCGGACTCAGCCGTATGTCGAGCGACGGGGAGATTACCGGCATGCGCGCGGCGGGAGTACCGGGCCGGAGCGTGCTACGCCCCGTAATGTGTGTCGCGGTGGTGTTCACCCTGCTCACGGCCGCGTGCTCGATGTGGCTCACGCCCTTGTCTATCCGCGAGACCACCCGCGTTATCAACGAGCTCAACGCCGAGCAGATCACCGCCCAGGTGCAGCCGCGCGTCTTTCAGGAGCAGTTCCCCGGGACGACTCTCTACATTGCCGACATCATCCCGGGGCCCGTAGAGCGCTGGCGGAATGTTTTTATCGCGGACGACCGCGCGCCTGGCTCGCGCTCTGGAGGTGTCCAGCGTGAGACCGAGGGGCCGGCCATCACGCTTGCCGAAGAGGCGATCGCCATCCCGGACTTGAAAAACAACCGGATCCAGCTCCACTTACGGGACGCGAGCACCTACGAGGCCGGCCGAAATCCGGCCGAGTACTACATCAGCACGTCGCCCGTGAGCGACCAGGCCCTGCAAGCCGAGCGGCCCGGCGAGGTGCGCACTTCCAGGCCGTTCACGGAGATGGATATGGGCCCGCTCTGGCACGCCGCCGCGGAGTCGCGCGATGCCGCAATCGAGCTGCACCAGCGCCTTGCACTGCCGTTCGCCTGCATTCTGCTCGCGCTGGTGGGTGTGCCGCTCGGCGTTTGGTCGCGGAAATCGGGCAGATCGGCGGCGTTCGTGGTAACGGTCGCGCTGGCTTTCTTTTATTACATGGGGCTGATCAGCCTGATCAGCCTCGCGCGCCAGGGCGCGGTGCCGGTGTGGCTCGCCGTCTGGACGCCCAACACCATCTTCGCCGTGATCGGCCTGGTCATGATGATCCGGCTCGAGGTCCCCGGCGACCGCGACATCATTGCGATCGTCAAGGCGCGGCTCGAAAGCGTCGTGCACCGACTGCGCGGCTTAGCTCCGAACGGCCGTCCCCAGGCGCGGTCCAATGGCCTGCGCCCCCGGCTGCCCGTCTTG
>JBLNBX010000067.1:0-4019 GCA_050260275.1 bacterium | reverse complement strand
GTGGCCCAGCATGTTCGCGAATACGCGGCCCTTACCGTACTGCACGGTCCAGAGCATCGGCTGATCGCGGCCGGGGCCGGGGATGGGCTGGCGGGCCTTGCCCTGGTATAAAGAGTGGTCGTCCCAGGCGGTCGCGAGGACGTGATAGGTGCCTTCGGGCTGCCACTTCAGGTTGGCGTACAGTTCATCGTTCGGCTGCACGAACTCTCTCCTGAGTCCTCGCGTGATGGGGTGGTTGGGATCTGTGATCTTCACGGTGAAGTCGTGCGCGGGTGCGTGATGGCCCTGGTTGGGGCGCCAGTTGGCTCCCGAAAGCTTCTCGTATTCATCCCAACCGTTGAAAGCGGCGACGGAGAAGTGGTACATGACCAGCCCCTTGCCGGAGCGCACGAACTCGAGAAGTGCGTTTTCGGCACGCTCGCCCCAGCGGTTATCGGGGCGGCGGTTGTGGAAGTTCAGAACCACGAGGTCGTACGGAGCGAGCGTCTCCGGACCCGCGCCGCGAAACTCTTCGGTGATGCGGACGTCGAAGCGGCCCGTGGCTTCCAGGACCTTGCGCAGCTCGGGTGTGACGGCCCGCCAGTCGTGCGCGTTATCGCCTGTGATGATCAGCGTGCGAATCTTTTGCGGTTTCGCCGCTGGCGTCTGCGCGGCCAGCGGGATTGCCAGCATCAGTGAGAGGAGGAACAGTGCCGTTTTCTTCATGGAAGACCTCGATTCCGGTTTGAGCACCAAATGCTGAGTATATTCCGTAGCGGGTTCCGGACGCGGCGCCGTCGCGCGAAGGCGCAGGCTCGGAGGCAGCCGCAGCGCCATACGGCGGACTGTTCTACCTGCGGCCGCTGCGGGCTAACTCGTCGGCGACCGGTGTGGTGCGTGGAAGCGCGGGCGCTGGTACGCAGCCGCGACGGCGTGCTATATTGTCAGAGAAATTCAGCGTACGGGCCTGTGGCGCAGTTGGGAGCGCGCTTCCATGGCATGGAAGAGGTCGAGGGTTCGAATCCCTCCAGGTCCACCAACCTCTAATTCCTGTCCTAGTACATTGCAGAACCTTGCCATCGTGAAGCCTGGGCGGCTCGCTGTTCCGATCGGGTGGCAGCCTGACCGGTTCGGGCGCATCTGGCTCGCCCCAAGCATCAGCGTCAGCGCGACATCCGGCGTTGGCGCTGTGGTGATTCAGTTGGACGGACCGGCAACAACGGCGCTGCTGCACCGCGATGCATCACAGGCGATCACTGATCCGCCTCGCGCGGATCAGGGCGCGGCGCCATGTGGCCACGCCGTGAAACGCCGGCCGGCGGCAGATGACGATCTGCAGAGGGTCCGGGGTTGATTACGGCGTGAGGGACGCATCTCACAGCCGCGAGTTTACTCGGTTCGAGACGAGCCGTGTCCTGGGTATCATGCAAGTAGTGGAGCGTTGTTCCCTCTGTCTGCATCAACACCGTAGAGCCTCCTATTTGTGATGCGCTGGAGCGGTGTATGACCTGCAGTGAACTGCCTGAACGGACGTCCTGGCTCGCGGGCGGAGGAGCCATGGGCGCGCTGGTCCGCACGCACGACTGGGCATCGACACCGCTGGGTCCACTGGGAAGCTGGCCGGCCACGCTAAAGGTAGCGACGAGCCTGGCGCTCGATTGCGGATTCCCTATGAACGTGCTCTGGGGTCCGGATCTGATCCAGATATATAACGACGGCTTCCGGGACGTGATTGGCGAAAAGCACCCGGCAGCGCTCGGCCAGACTGCGCGCGAGTGCTGTCCCGAAATGTGGGACACTATCGATCCGCTGTTCAATCGGGTCTGGAGCGGAGAGACGATAACGCTCGCGGACCAGCTCATTCGAATTGCGCGCCACGGCTCTCCGGAGGAGGCGTACTTCACTCTAAGCTTCAGCCCGCTGCGAGACGAGTCGGGCGCGGTGGCTGGAGTGCTGGCGACGGTGTTCGAGACCACCGAGCGCGTTCGGGCCGACACGCAACGCCGTGATGCAAAGGCTTACCTCCAGGCGGACGCGATGCGCGAGGCGTTCCGGGCGCGGTTGGCTGACCGGCTTAGGGAGCTCGATGATCCGGTCGAGGTCCAGGCGGCGGCAACGACGATGCTAGGAGAGTTCCTTAAGGCCAGCCGCGTGATGTACGGCCAGGTTGACAGGAACGGGGGCGAGTACTTCGAGGTATACCCCGACTTTCATCGCGAAGGCCTGCCGTCGGCGGCAGGCCGGTATCTCTTCAAGGAATACGGCGCGTACGTGGCAGAGGCGATGCGTGCCGGGCGGACTCTCGTCGTCGAAGACGTCAACCTGTTGCCGGACCACACGCCGAGGGAGAGGGAGGTCTACGCCACACTGGGGATCCGCGCGTATGTGGCGGCCGCCCTGGTTAAGCGAGGACAGTTTTCGGCTTTTCTAGCGGCCGCCGACAGCAGCCCCCGCACGTGGACGCCGGATGAGGTTGCACTCGTGGAGCACACGGCCGAGCGTACCTGGACCGCCATGGAGCGGGGACGAGCCGAGGCCCGCCTGCGCGAGAGTGAGGAGCGGCTGCGGTTCGTGATCGAGGGTTCAAGACTCGGCACGTGGGAGTCGGACTTCAGCACCGGCGAGATGAAATGGTCGGACCGGACACTCGCGCTCTTCGGCCTTGCGCCCGGGACTGAGATGAACCCGCAACGGTTCATGGCGTCCATCCACCCTGAAGACCGCGACAGAATCGCAGTGGCAATCCGGCGCGCCCTGGACCTGAATACTGAGTATGAAAGTGAGTATCGCTGCATTTGGCCGGACGGCAGTGTTCACTGGGTGCACTCACGGGGCCGGCGCCGGGATGACCCGTCCGGCCGCGCTCTACGGATAAGTGGCATCTCGTTCGATATCACCGATCGGAAACGAGCCGAAGATGCGCTACGCGAGAGTGAGGAACGGCTGCGGGTAGTTATCGAAGCCGCTAAGCTCGCTACCTGGGATTGGGATACCGTCACGGGCAAACTTGTCTTGTCGGACAGGTGCTTCGCTCTCTTCGGTTTGCCTCCAGGCGCACGGATAACATTCGAAAGCTTTTTGGCCGCGGTCCATCCGGATGACCGTGACAGAATCGTTCAGGCGGTGCACGGTTCTGGCACATCTGATTTCCAGATGGAGCTGCGCAGCGTATGGCCCGATGGGAGTTCTCACTGGGTTGACATACGCGGGCGACGATACGTGGACCAGTCGGGTCGGGTCGTCCGGGTAAGTGGAATCGGGATCGACATCGACGACCGGAAACGAGCCGAGGAGGCGTTGCGCGAGAGTGAGGAACGGCTGCGCTTTGTGATGGATAGCGCCAAAGTCGGCACGTGGGATTGGAACATGGCCACCGGTGAACTCGTCTGGTCGGACCGGTCTTTCGAGCTGTTCGGGTTGGAGCCCGGAACAGAGATGAATCCCGACCGGTTCTATGCGGCGGTCCACCCCGATGATGTTGACCGCATCAATGCAACCCTGCAGCGCGCACTGGAACTGAATGTCGAGTATGAAGTGGAACTCCGCTGCATTTGGCCGGATGGAAGTGTGCACTGGATCTACTCGCGCGGACGTCACTACAGAGACGCTTCCGGCCGCCCCGTACGCGTGATTGGCGTGGCTCTCGAAGTTACTGAACGGAAGCGAGCCGAAGCCGCCGTGCGCGACAGTGAGGAGCGGCTCAGGCTTTTCTTCGACAACGTGCGCGAATACGCGCTTGTTCAGACCGATGTCGAGGGGCGGGTCACCACCTGGAATCCCGGCGCCGAGCGCATGTTCGGATATTCGGGCGCCGAGATTCTGGGCCAGCCGGTATCACAGCTTTTCACGCCAGAGGAACGCGAAGCTGGCACGCTCCCAAAGGAACTGGCCCGTGTCGGTCGCGGCGAGCGAAGCCATGGCGAGCGCTGGATGATGCGCAAGGACGGCAGCCGCTTCTGGGTTTCCTGGGTAACCGAGGCGATCCACGATGCTTCCGGGCGCCTTCGCGGGTTCTCGAAAGTTATTCACGACGAAACGGA
>JBLNBX010000066.1:0-17260 GCA_050260275.1 bacterium | reverse complement strand
GACACCCGGGGGCTGGTTGTCGTACAGCTTACAGGTGATCGAAGGGCCGGCTTTCTGCCGGCCAGCCAGGGACATTTGCGGGGGTAACTTCCCCTCCTTTGCGCCAGGATTGCACAAGGCTACCGCCAGAGCGGGCTTGCGCCGCACTGCTGCGCCCGCCTAACCGTCCCGGCTGGCTACAATTAACCATCGCAGATGAAGCAGCGTGCCCGGAAAACGGACACCAAAGCTGCGCCGCCGAAGCCGGCCAGTGTCTCCGTGTGGGCCGTACCCGCCCTGATCGCTGCGCTGGTTCTCATTTTCTACTCGGCTCCGCTCGCCTCCGGAGCCGCCAGCATACAGTGCCGCTGATCTGCACTATCCCTTTCAGAGGTATTTTTCCGAGCACATACGCGCGGGCCGCCACGATTCGCTGAGGCTTGGCGCGGCGATCTCCCTGGCAAACCTGCTGGCGCTATCCGCGCTCCTGGCCGCGCCATACGTGCGAAAACGATTTCTTAGGCGCGGCGATAGCTCTCTGCCGCGCGACAGCTAGCTCGCAGGCATCGGGTTTTCGTGCTATGCCGCCAACGGCGGTATGTTCTGGTTGAGCCGGAACAGATTTCTCGGATCGTATCTGCGCTTGATGGCTGCCAGCCGGGAATAGTTTCCGCGGTAGCTCGCGGCGATACGGTCGCCGCCCTCTTCCATGAGGAAATTGACGTACGCGCCTCCGGCGGAGTGTGGATGAAGATCCGCCCAGTATGTACGGACCCACTCGCGATAGCGCGGCATGGGTGCTGAATCGTGACTCAGCGCGGCGATAACGTGCGTGAAGTTCACGTCCCGATAGGCGAAGGCCGTCGCGT
This sequence comes from bacterium, assembly GCA_050260275.1. Lineage (GTDB taxonomy): Bacteria > Acidobacteriota > Terriglobia > Bryobacterales > Bryobacteraceae > DATMXS01. The sequence goes on along the minus strand of JBLNBX010000066.1, from coordinate 16,412 downwards.
CCGCGGGCACGTCGCGAACCGCCCCGCTGAGCGGGTAGATGTGCATAGCGGAATTGACAGTCGGTATCCGAGGACCGTGTCGCACGTGTTCCGCGATCACTGGACCGGACAGGTTGGACACGAAGTCCCCCTTTGCATATGCGTAGAGGCCGCGAGGCAGCAGATCGTCGAACATCGATTGAGCTGCGGGGTAGGGCGCCTGATGCCCAATGGAGAACACCGGCGCGGCGGCCTCTCGCAACGGGCGCGTCAGTTGCTCGCCGCGTTCGGCGTCCACCGAGCAGACTGAAACAACGCCGCACAAGGTCTTCCCGTGGAGCTCCTCCGGGAATGGCGGCGCGGGAGGCACAATCATGTACGCAAAAAACGCGCTCAGCTCACGCGGAGCTTCGGTTGCAAACGTATCGAAGAATCGAAGAGCCGGCTCCCCGCTCTCGACGGGGTACAGGACGAACGAGACGTACACGTCGTTCACGGGGTAAAGCCTGAACACGAACGACGTAACAACGCCGAAGTTCCCACCGCCGCCGCGAATAGCCCAGAACAGATCCTCGTTCTCCCCAGCGCTCGCGCGGAGCATCCGGCCATCCGCTGCAACTACGTCCGCCGAAATAAGGTTATCGCAGGAGAGGCCGTAGCGGCGCGTGAGGTGCCCGAAGCCGCCGCCCAGAGTAAGTCCAGCAACGCCGGTGGTGGACACCACGCCGCCCGGCGTCGCGAGGCCGAAAGCATGGGCCGCCTGGTCGAAATCGGACCAGGTGCAGCCGCCGCCGACGCGGGCCACGCGGCGTTCCGGGTCGATGTGGATGCTCTTCATCGCGGATAGATCGATGAGTATGCCGCCGTCGCACGTACTGAGGCCCGGAAAGCTGTGGCCGCCGCATCGGACTGCGGGAAGCAGGCCTTCCTCCCTCGCGAAGTTGACGCATTTGGTCACGTCGCCGGCGTCCGCGCACCTGACGATCAGCGCCGGACGGCGGTCTATTGCCGCATTGTGCACCTTGCGGGCGGCCTCGTACTCCGCGTCAGATAGCCGGATCACCCTGCCGCGCAAACCCGCGGCTAATGCCCCGATGGCCCGCTCACTCAAGCTTGGCCCGTGCGGTGGAAATGAAGATCCCAATCCCAGCCCCTCCGTGCAGCCAGTGTGGCGCTTTATGGCAGCCGGATCAAGCGCGCGGCGCCGATTTACCAGGAGTTTACGTGCTCCGTTCATGCCCGCGCCACTCCGGACGGATCGCCCGCGCAAACGCGGAACCGGCGCGAACGCGAATTTAATGACCGCTGTCCGGCGAAGACGGCCGCTTGCATTCGTCGGCTGCTCGCATCCACGTGAATGTCCCGGCAAGCACTTACTAATACTAACCGCGATCCGTTCCGTCCGATTCGCGCCTGCGCGAGCCAGTATGGAAACGATGCTAGTTTGGGACCTAGAGGAGCCGATATGTGCTCCGAATGTACTTTCTGGGGGCAGATGCTTACGCTTTCGTCCAGCATGCTCGCCGTGCCATCTGGCCGGCGCGCCGCAGGACGCGGCCTGTCCTACAGCTTGGGGGGCTTGCTATGTATCAACGGAGTCAGTTGTTTGCTCTCGCAATAATTGTGTGTGCTTTGCTGCTGGCGCCGGCAGCTTCGGGCGCGCAAGTTGTGATTCCTGCCGGAACCCTTATCGAGGTGCAATTGAGCAGTGGCATCGACTCATCCAAAGCGGTCGTGGGCGAGATTTTTCCCGCAACTATCGCGGATCCCGTTGTGGTGGGTACCGAGATAGTCATTCCCCGCGGTACGAATGCCGAGGTGGAGTTGGTGCGAACCGCTGAAGGTCAATTTGGAGTGACGCTGAACAATTTCACCCTGAACGGCACGAAATACCAGGTGGCAAGTGAGTTTGCTGCGTTGCCGGAGGAGGCCAGAGGCGGCAGGGCGGCAAGAAGGGGAGCGCTCGGAGCGGGCGCGGGCGCTTTGATCGGCGGTCTCGCTGGCGGCGGCAGCGGCGCGGCGATCGGCGCAGGTGTCGGCGCGGGGGCGGGCGCCGGATCAGTGCTCATCCGCGGGAGAAAGGTTCAGATTCCTCCCGAGACCCGGCTGTCTTTCCAGCTACGTTCGCCCGTCGAGGTCCGGACTTAGCTCAGCGCGGGCGGGAGTAGAGCCCGCCTTACTGATAGAGTTCGGGCGCGCTCGAATCGTCGGTTACCCGGCGCCCGGCCGGTGGCCGCGGGGGCTACTGCGCAGTCGGGGCTGACTGCGCCGGCGCATCTCGCGGCCGCACGGCGGCCTGCACAGTCTGCCCGTAATCAGACTGCATAGTCCTAAAACCTAAGTGAGCTATGCTGTTTGCATGCCCGAGGACCGGGCCAGAAGTAGGGTGAGGGGCTTAGCGCTGGGATCCAGTACCGTACCGTCGCGCACCTTATCATCGCGCCCTCCGGGCGTGCGCCGCGGCCCTCTTCGCTTGCATCCGGCCCGCCAACTGACGGCAGATCACGCCAACGAGAGGGTGACCAATGGCTTCCGGATCTGAGAGCATCGCGCACGCGCACGTATTCCCGCCTAACCCTGCATTTGCCAGCCGCGCAAACGTCAGCGGCATCGAAGCCTATCGCGACCTGTGCCGCCGCGCGGAGGAAAACCCTGAAGCCTTCTGGGGCGATATCGCCGGACGCGAGGTGTTCTGGTTCGAGAAATGGAGCCGTGTTCTCGAGTGGAACCCGCCTTTCGCAAAGTGGTTCACCGGCGCGAAAACGAACGCCTCTTACAATTGCCTCGACCGTCACCTCGACGGACCGCGCAGAACTAAGACGGCCATCCTGTGGGAGGGCGAGCCGGGCGACACGCGGACGATCTCCTACGAAGAATTGCATGGGTTGGTGTGCCGCTTTGCGAACGTGCTCAAGTCGCGCGGGCTGAGAACGGGCGACCGCGCCATCATCTACATGGGAATGGTGCCGGAGCTTCCGGTTGCCATGCTGGCGTGCGCCCGTCTGGGCATTCTTCACAGCGTCGTGTTCGGCGGGTTTTCGGCCGAGGCGCTCAAGGCGCGAATTCAGGATCTGAAGCCGAGGGTGGTCATCACAGCCGACGGCGGCTGGCGGCGCGGCAAGGAGATCCGCCTGAAGGACATCGTGGATGAGGCGCTGGTGGAATGCCCCGAGGTGCGCGATGTGATCGTCTACCAGCGGACGAAATCGCCCGTGAAGATGATGGAAGGGCGCGACCACTGGTGGCATCGCCTGGAAGAAGCCGCTGACGGCGTTTGCCCGGCCGAACCGCTTAACTCCGAGCATCCCCTGTTCACCCTGTACACGTCGGGAACCACGGGAAAGCCCAAGGGCATCCTGCACACCACGGGCGGATACCTGGTGCAGACGCTCATGTCCATGAAGTGGGTTTTCGATCTGAAGGAGGATGACGTCTACTGGTGTACCGCCGACATCGGCTGGGTAACGGGCCACAGCTACATCGTTTACGGACCGCTTGCCGCCGGCGCGACGACCTTGATGTACGAAGGCGCGCCGGACTACCCCGATTTCGGCCGCTGGTGGAGCATCGTCGAGAAGCACCGCGTGAACATCCTTTACACGTCGCCCACGGCGATTCGCGCCCTGATCCGCCAGGGCGACGATTGGCCTAACGCGCACGACCTGTCGAGTCTGCGCCTGCTCGGGTCCGTGGGCGAGCCGATAAACCCCGCCGCGTGGGAATGGTACTACCGCGTGATCGGCAAGGAGCGGTGCCCGATAGTCGATACGTGGTGGCAGACCGAGACGGGATCAATTCTGATCTCGCCTATGCCCGGGGCGACTCCGCTGAAGCCCGGCTCAGCTACGCTTCCGATGCCGGGCGTGCTTGCCGATGTCGTCGATTTCCACGGCAATCCCGTCCAAGCGGGCGCGGAGGGCTTCCTCATCATCCGGCGCCCCTGGCCCAGCATGATCCGGACTCTCTGGGGCGACCCTCGCCGCTACGAGGATACCTATTGGTGCCGCATTCCCGGCGCGTATTTCACCGGCGACGCCGCGCGCCGCGACGCCGACGGCTACTTCTGGATTCTGGGCCGCGTTGATGACGTGATGAACGTCAGCGGTCACCGCCTGAGCACGATGGAGGTGGAGTCCGCGCTGGTGCGTCACCCTGCGGTGGCCGAAGCCGCCGTCGTGGGCCGGCCAGACGAGATAGCCGGGCAAGCCGTGTGCGCGTTCGTCACTCTGAAACGGGGCGAATGGGACCTCGACCAGCTCGGGCCGGAGCTGCGCCAGTGGGTAGCGCACGAGATTGGCGCGTTCGCGCGTCCCGCCGAGATTCGATTCGCGGAAGGTCTTCCGAAGACGCGCAGCGGCAAGCTCATGCGCCGCCTGTTACGCGAGATCGTCACGACGCAGGAGGTGACCGGCGATGTCACCACGCTCGAAGACTTCCAGGTGGTAAGCAAGCTGGCGGACCACCGGCAGGAAGACTGAAACATGGGCCGCCCCACGTGCAGAACTCGCACGGCTCGCAGGGCGCGGGCATTTTCGCGTGCGGGGCATCCGGCTCCTGGATGCGCGCCGGCCGGCGGCGCGGAATGACCTTACGGCAGCAGAATCACCCCACGCTGGGTTTGACCGTCCATGCGGATGGTCAGCGGGCGGGCCGCCTGGACGTGCCGGACTCCGTGCGCGTACGAATCTCCGGGCATCGCCTCCAGCAGGTCCCAGCGGACGAACTCGTTCTTGTTGTAGCCGCTCAGCGAGAAGTAACCGATGCCCGCCGACGTCATGTTGTGGAAGAAATGGGTGCCTTGCGACGGCTCAATCGGCAAGTCGTTCGCCGGCACCTCGACGATAGCTCGCGCACCTGAGATCTGATGCCAGCTAACGGGGATTCCGATCCAGGGATCGAACGAACCCCAGCGTCCGGGGCCGAGGAGCACATAGGGCCGGCGCGCGCGAACCAAGCGCTCGTTAAGCTGCGCGACTATGGACGCAACGTCGGCGCTGCGCCCGCGGTCGAACCCGGCGGGGTCCACATACACGATGTCGCGCAGACCTTTGATGCATCCGTTCCCCAGGACGCGCTCGGAGCGGCAAAGCACTTTCCCGCTGGCGAGCGAATCGGACGTTATGTCACAGCGCTCACGCGAGGCCACCAGGGGCCGCATCTGGAGGAAGTAGAACTCGGGCTCGTGCGACGGGTCTGAATCCGCGTCCACGGCGAATTCGATCTCCACCGGAAAACCTACGTCCCTCCGGAACAGTTCGAACAGCTCGTTGAGAATGGCGCAGAGCGGCAGCAAGTTGTGCTTGAGAACGCGCGCGAATGTCACAACGCGGGCGCCTCGCCGCCCCAGCCCGTCGTAGATCCTGTCCTCTTCCGTGTCGACGACGCTGCCGGCCAGCGCGAGCGTGCCGTCGGCTTCGGCCTGATCCAGCCCGAGACGGGCGAGAGTGGCGTCCGTGCCGTTCAGCAGGTCGGCTTCGCCGCACTCGAGGTCCAGTGCAAAGAAATCACGCTGTGCGACTTTCATCACCTGAGCGGGCGAACGGAACTGCGGCAGAACCTTCGGGTACTTCGGGCAAAAACGAACCGCTTCACCGCCCTCCACAACCTGCTTGCCGAGTCCCAGCGCGATGGTCGCCACACCGTCTTCAGGCTTCATCTGGAATACGGGGTAATAGTTATGGGATTGTGCGACGCCGGAGATGGCCGGGTAGAAGTACCGGCCGTACCTGCGGCCGGCAACCTCCTGTACCAGCACGGCCATCCGCGACTCGGCCAGGTCGTGCCCGATCGCCTCCAGGTAGCGCCGAGGACGCTCGAGGTATCCCGAGGCATACACCAGCTTCACAGCAGTCTCCAACTGCCGCAGCCTGACATCCGGATCTGGATGGTTGTTCGGCAGCATGTAGGTGGCATAGAGGCCCGCCAAAGGCTGGCGATGCGAATCCTCGAGCAATCCCGAGGAACGCACGGCGAGAGGAACGTTCACGTGCCGCACGTAGAACTCGAGGCACTCGCGCAAGCGGCTGTTGAGGCGTCCGTTGGCGAACCGCCGCAGGATCTCATCGTCGGGCGAATGGTCGAACGACGTCAGGCTGATCGCGTTCTCTTTGAGGAAAGTGTCGGATTCGTTCGCGCCGATTACCAGCGTGCGCGGCAGGCGCATTCTGATTCCGTGGATGCGCTCGTCGTGCAGCCAGCGGCTGAGTTGCCTGAACACGAACGCCAGGCCGCGACCCTTGCCGCCCAGCGATCCCCGCCCGAGCACGAGGAACGGGTAGCCGGGGTCGAACTCCGGCGGGCGGAAGTCGGCGATGGCTCCGCGGTACTTCTCCCGCCTGGTTATCGAGATCGCGTTGATGAGGAAATTCCTGAGCGCGTCGACGGTTGGGAAGTCCGACAGCGTGATCGGCCGCAACACCCCGGCCAGGGTGGTTTCCCCGCGCGCGCGGAACCAGTGCGAAAGGTCGTTGCGTTTGACGTGATAGACGAGCGACTCCTCCGGCACCGCGGCCAGCGCCTGCTCCATCTCCCAGAGGTTCGACACGCGCCTGACCGTGCGGCCATCCGGCATGCGGAACTCGAAATCCCCGAATCCAATGTCCTTCAGGATGAACTGCTCGATGCCGGCCCGCACGTCCGCACCGCGCTTCCTCAGGAAGCGCGCCCCCAGTGACTTGGCAACCTCGGCCACATCAGGCTCGGAGGACTGAATCAGGATGGGAACTCCAGGCGCGCGTTTTGCAACTTCGCGGAGGAACCGGATGCCGGTCTCGGGATCCTGAAGATCATCCTCGTACGTATGGAGGTCGGAGATGATGCCCACCAGCGAGGTCTCGTATTTTTCGAACAGCGCGGCGGCCTCGCAGAATGTGCGCGCCAGCAGGACCTTGGGCCGGACCCGAGTGCGAACCTGTCGCTCGCTCTCGTTGATACCTTCGGGCACCAGCCTGAAGGTGCCCCGCATCAGCATGGAGTAGAGGTGCGGCAGTATAAGCGAGTAGTGCTCGACCGCATCCTCTATAACGAGGATTATTCCTATCGATGCGATGCTCAGGTCGCGGTCTACGTTCTGGCTGTCCTCGACCAGCTTCATGATCGAGAGCAGCACGTCGGCGCTGCCGCGCCACGCGAATGTGCGATCGATGCCCTCCGGCTCCGCACCGCGGTAGATCTGGTCATACCAGGAGCCGTCAAAGACCACCATCACGACCGGCAATCCGGGGTTGCGGGCTTTGACTTTGCGGCCGAACTCCGACGTTGTCATGTCGGGCAGGTTGCTGGAGACCAGTACCAGATCGAACCGTTCCGTTTCGAGACTCTTGAGCCCCTCCTCGCCAGAGAGGGCCGAGAAAACCTGGGGAACGTTCTGCAGGTGCAGGAGTTGGGAGGCGCCGTAGATGTCCTGCGTCAATGAGTGGTCGCGCGAGATGCTGAAGGCTTCGTACGGATTCGAGACCATCAGGATGGTCCGGACACGCCGGGCCATCAGGTGATGCAGGCCGCGAAGCTGCGGGTCGTACGCGTAGCGGAGTTGGTCTTGGAGATCCGGTAGTTGCATCAGGCCTCTCGCCGGGAAACGGCCGGGCAGACTTTCAGTCTAGAGCGCCTGGGAGGGTACGGTCCATTCAAAACGGGCAGGCTCGAGGCCTGCCCCGATCGGAAAGACGCTAAACGAGGCCCTGCGCAAGCATCGCGTCGGCCACCTTCACGAAGCCCGCGATGTTCGCTCCTATGACGTAGTCTCCCGGAGCGCCGTACTCGCGGGAGGTCTCGAAGGCGACGTCGTGGATGCAGGTCATGATGCTCTTCAGCCGGTTGTCCACCTCTTCCCTGCTCCAGCACAGCCGCATCGAGTTCTGCGCCATCTCCAGCCCGGAGGTTGCGACGCCGCCGGCGTTCGCCGCCTTGCCGGGGCCATAGAGGATCTTAGCCGCACGGAAGAGCTCAATGCCCTCGGGCATGGTGGGCATATTCGCGCCCTCGCCGACAAGATAGACGCCATTGTCAATCATCGTCTTGGCGTCCTCTCCGGTGATCTCGTTCTGCGTGGCGCTCGGGAACGCGCACTGCGCGGGAATGTGCCACGGTTTCATGTTCTCGAAGTACTCGGCCTTTGGGAACTTCTTCACGTACTCCCGGATGCGGCCGCGGCGGACGTTCTTCAGGCCCATCACCCAGGCCAGCTTCTCCTCATCGATGCCGTCCTTGTCATAGATGGTGCCGTTCGAATCGGAGAGCGTGACGCATTTCGCGCCAAGTTGGTTCAGCTTCTCAACGGTGTACTGCGCAACGTTGCCAGAGCCGGATACCAGGCAGGTCTTCCCCTTGAAATCTTCGCCGCGGGTCTTGAGCATCTGCTCGCAGAAGTACACGCAGCCGTAGCCGGTTGCCTCGGGCCGGATCAGCGAACCGCCCCATGCTAGACCCTTGCCCGTCAGCACGCCCGTGAACTCGTTCCGGATGCGCTTGTACTGGCCAAACAAATAGCCGATCTCGCGTCCGCCGACGCCAATGTCGCCCGCGGGAACGTCGCTGTCGGCGCCAACGTGCCGGTACAACTCGGTCATGAAGCTCTGGCAGAAACGCATGACCTCGGAATCCGACTTCCCCTTGGGATCGAAATCCGATCCGCCTTTCGCTCCTCCCATGGGAAGCGTCGTGAGGGAGTTCTTGAACACCTGCTCGAAGGCCAGGAACTTCAGGATTCCGAGATAGACCGTCGGATGGAAACGCAGGCCACCCTTGTAGGGGCCGATCGCGCTCGAGAACTGGACGCGGAAGCCCCGGTTCACCTGTACGTTACCCTCGTCGTCCTGCCACGGGACCCGGAACATCACAACGCGTTCGGGCTCCACGATGCGCTCGAGGATCCGTGCCTCGACATATTCCGGATGGCGCTCCAGCGCCGGGGCGATCGAATGGAAAACCTCGCTGACAGCCTGCAGGAACTCGGGTTCTCCGGCATTCCGCTTCCGGACGCCTTCGAGAACCTGGTCTATGTATGCTGCGGTGTAAGTAGATGTGGTAGTTGTGCTCACGTACGCTCCTGATGATTGCCGGATCGGCCACCCGGCCGGTCCCGATCCCGATCAAACACACCAGCCCTACGCGCCGGCGGATCGGAAATCCGCTCTCTGTGCACGCGAGGGGCCATCAGCGGAACGTGCGTAAAGCCTGATTTCAGGGACTTTGCCGGCGCGCCCGGGACGAGTACTGTACGAAATCGTGCGCCAGCGCCGGTTCGAGTGTACGATATGGTACACTCCGCGGATCCTGCTACTCTTTGCGCAGGCCGAACTTCTCCATTCGATAGATAAGCGTCCGGCGGCTGATGTCGAGGTACTGCGCGGCCTGCGTCTGGTTCCAGGAGAACTTCTTGAGCGCCCGGATGATCAGGTCCTTCTCGACCTCTTCGAGGCTGAGGCGGTCCGCCGGAAGCTCGAAACGCAGAGTGTTGAGGTCTGCCTTCTTCTTCCGCAGGCACTCCGGAAGGTCCTCGAGAGTAATCTCGTCGCCTGGGGTGAGCACCACCAGGCGCTCGATCACGTTCTCCAGCTCGCGGACGTTGCCGGGCCACTCGTATCCTACGAAGTACGGCATCAGCGAAGCGGGCAGCCGCAATCCGGGGCGGTTGTGAGTCACTTTGAGCCGCGAGAGGAAGTGCTGGGCTAGTTCGGGAATGTCCTCGACGCGCTCGCGCAAAGGCGGCAGCTCCAGGGGGATCACGGCCAGGCGGTAGTAGAGGTCCTCGCGGAACTCGCCCCGCTGCACCATCGCCTGCAGATTGCGGTTGGTGGCCGCGATGATCCGCACATTCACCCGCACCGGAACCTCGGACCCCAGTTTTTCGATCTCGCCCTGGCGGATGAGCCGCAGCAGCTTCACCTGAAGCTCGAGTGGCAGCTCGCCGATCTCGTCCAGGAACAGGGTGCCTCCGTCGGCCGTTTCGACGCGCCCGCGTTTGTCGCTGGATGCGCCTGTGAAAGCCCCTTTCGTGTAGCCGAACAGCTCGGATTCGAGCAGCGCCTTGGGGATTGCTCCGCAATTGATCACCACGAACGGCCGCGCCTTGCGGCGGCTGTTCCGGTGGATCGCCGCGGCGAGCAGCTCCTTGCCGGTGCCCGTTTCGCCGGATATGAGCACCACGGAGTCCGTACGCGCCGCGCGCCCGGCCATCTTGAGCACGCGCAGGAGCGGCTTCGCTTTGCCGATGATCTCCTCGAAGCCGAACTTCTCGTCCAGGCTGGCCCGGACACTCTGCACACGGTTAAGAAGGCTGTGCCGCTCGATGGCGCTGTCGAGCACCAGCAGGAGCGCGTCGTAATCGATCGGCTTGGTGATGACGTCGTAGGCGCCGGCACGCATGGCCTCGACGGCGGTCTGCACGGTGCCGTAGCCTGTCATCAGAACCACGGTCGTCTCCGGGTAAGCGGACCGCAATTCGCGCAGCAGTTCGATGCCCGACATGCCCGGCATCCTGAGGTCGGTGATGACGATGGGCGCCCCAAATGCGTCCATCACCTTCAGTCCGGCCTCGGCGCAGTCTGCCGTGAGGACCTCCCAGCCGGCCTGCTCGAGCTGCGCCCGCATGGCGCCGAGGAGACTCGCATCGTCGTCGATGATGAGAACGCGCTTAGGGGTCATTCGCTCGCTCGCTGGCGCGGCGGAAGCCACTCAGGCCGGCGGTTATCACGCACACGCGCCACTCCAAGAGACGACTCGTGCGCACGCGTGAGGCCGATCAGGCCGCATATCGGGATGCGGGGCGCACCGCGAAGGGTCACAGCCGCGCCTTTCAGCGCACCGGCGCGCAGTGCAAAGGCAGCGCGAGAACGGCCGTGGACCGGGCCCGCCCACTTCTGGGCCGGCGCGGTATGGTGCAGCCTGCAGCTCGCGATCGACATGGATGCGCAGTCACGTTGGACCTTAGAACCGGAGTTTAGCATCATCTGACGGCGAGGGCGCGCGCTGGCCAGTTCATCCGCTCAACCTGCCGGTGCGCTGGCCATGGCCAGACCGGCGCCGCGTCGCTCCGGCACGGGTGAGCGGGCACGGCCTGGCTGGCGGCATCAGGAATCGCGTTCGCCTGAGCAGTTGTAATAGCCTGGATGTGAGCTATTTCAGTTTTTCTTGAGACAGGAGCTTCGCGCATGGATTCACGCGCATCACGCAGAAACTTCCTCGCGGCGGGCCTGACGGTTCCGGCTGCCGCGCTCGCCAAACCCACCATGCCGCAGGCGGCGGCCAATCCCTCATCAGGGGGGCTGGCATACCGGACGCTGGGCAAAACCGGGCTGAAGGTGACGTCGGTCGGCTTCGGCTGCATGGTAACGTCCGACGCGAGCGTCGTCTCGCGGGCAGTCGATATGGGCATCAACTACTTTGATACGGCGCGAGTCTATGGCGGCGGCAACAACGAGCGCATGGTCGCCAGCGCGATCAAGGGCGCGCGCAACAGATTGATCATCTCCAGCAAATCGAGAGCGACCACAGCCGCCGAGGCCCGGGAGCATCTGGACACATCGCTCAAGGAGCTCGGCACGGACCACCTCGACATCTGGTACATGCACTTCCGGGACGAGCCGGGCTCCATCACTGACGAACTGGTTGCTGTATGGGAAGACGCTAAGAAGCAGGGCAAGGTCCGGTTTATCGGCGTCAGCACGCACAATCCGAACGCTATTGTCGATCGCGTGCTGCAAGTGGGGAAGTTCGATGTCGTGCTGTCGGTCTACAACTTCGCCGTAGGTTCGGCGAACGACGCCGCATACGAGCGCCTCAGCAAGGCGGGCATCGGCCTGGTTGCCATGAAGGTGATGGCCCCCACGAGCAGGGCGACGGGATACGGCCGCAGCCATGGCGACCGGACCAAGGTGCCAGGCGGCGCGCTGGCTGCGCTCAAGTGGGTTCTGCGGAACAAGAACTTCGTCGCGATTCCCAGCATGACAGATGCCGACCAGTTGATAGAGAACTTCAGGGCGATGTCCGAGCCCTTCACCGCGCAGGACGAGAAACTGCTCGCCTCCATCGACAAGGAAATCCGCCCGCTGTACTGCCGCATGTGTTACCGGTGCTCGGGGCAGTGCCCGAACGGCGCGGCGATTCCGGAGACGCTGCGTTTCCTCTCATACGCTGATTTCTACGGCCAGTTCGCGCTCGGCCGGGAGCACTTCGCGACTCTCCCCGAGCGGGCGCGCGCCGTCCGGTGCAGCGATTGCAAGTCCTGCTCCGTGCAATGCCCGAACGGCGTCCGGGTGGCCGAGCGGATGATGCGCGCACAGGAACTGTTCGCGTAGGACAGGCTGATATCCAGGTTGGGCAGCGGTGCGGCCGGCCTCTGAACACGGCCGCACCGCGGTCCTCAGGCGGTATGCCATTGCGGGGCCGCCTCCTGCACTCAGAGCAATTCCACTTCAGCGCCGCTGCTGCGTTCCCGGCCCGTACTTCTGTTCCATCTCGCGTTGAATCTCGGTCTTGGCGGCCCCGCTGCTTTCCGGATTCAGCGCGCCTTGCGAGCCTGCCCGGATGAGGGCCGTCTCTCCAGGCCCTTGAAAGAACCTGTAGCCGTCACGCGAGCGCCAGCTAATCGGTCCGCCGAGTACCTTTCCGGCGCCCAGGGTCGCGTTCTTGATCCTGGTCACCATCCTCTCGTAGTCGGGGTCGCCGGGCCGCTTGCCGCTGAAGCTGCCGAGGTCGCCGCTGGCCGCAAATACGACATCGACTCCGGGAACGGCTGCGATCTTTTCGGCGAGATCGACTCCCGCGGGGTTTTCGATCATGGCGACGATTATGATGTTATCGTTCGCGGTTTGCCGGTATCCGGGTCCGTACAGGGCGCTGTAATTGCCGCCGCCCTGGCTGCGGCGCCCCGCGGGCGGGTAACGGGCGAACGTGATAGCCGCCTGTATCTTCTCCAGCGTGTCCACCATGGGGACGATGATGCCGAGGGCGCCGGCGTCGGTCGCCTTCTGTATGTCGCCTTCGGTGGCGTCGGGAACGCGGATGAACGGCACTGCCGGGGAATCGCGGCAGGCGAAGATCATCCTCGCGACCTCGCTGTACGTCAGCGGGCTGTGCTGCATCTCGATCCAGAGGAAATCCCAGCCGCTGTTGGCCATGGCGCAGTAGATGGCCGGGTCGGAGGTTGTCACTGTGCCGCCGAAAATCTGCTTGCCCTCGATCAGCTTTTGTTTTGCCGTGTTGAAGTACTTCTGCTGGGCCAGCGCGGGAAAGGCCGCCATCGCGGCGGCCGCGAGAACCGTGGTAGTCCACCTTCGGATCATGTGTCCTCCTGGCAGTGACACCAGAGCAGTGCGGCGGGCGCGCCGCTCAGTAGCCCCTCTCCTTGTCGACCACGTTCATCAGCGGCAGCCCATTGGCGTACCGCCGGACGTTCTCGGCCAGCAGCGCCATGAGGCGAATGCGCCGCTCGGGAGCGAATCCGGACGTGTGGTCCGTTATCATCAGGTTCGGGCAATCCCACAGCTCATTGTCCGGTGGGAGCGGCTCAGGGTCCGTAACGTCGAGCGCGGCTCCGGCGATCTCACCCTCTTTCAATGCGCGCGCCAGCGCCGGCTGGTCCACAACGGTGCCGCGGGACACGTTGATGAAGTACGCGGTTTTCTTCATCGCCCGGAACACCTGCTGGTTGAACATGCGTACGGTCTTCGGAGTAGACGGCACGCAACTCACCAGAACGTCCACCTGGGGCACCATCTCCATGAACCATTCGGGCTCGCGCAGCGTGTCTACAAAGACCGGCTTGGGCATCGGCTTTGCGTCGGTCGCCAGGATGCGCATATTGAAGCCGTAGTGCGCGCGGAAAGCCGTCGCCGACCCGATGCCGCCCATGCCGACTATGCCCATGGTCTTGCTGTCCATCTCGACAAGGTCGCGGTTGGGTTTCCAGGTGCGCTTCTGGAAGAGCGGGAAGTACGTGCTGATGTACCCGCGGGCCAGGCACATCATCATTCCGATCACCGATTCCGAGATGATAGGCGCGAAGACGCGCTGCATGTTGGTGACAACGACGTCGCTCTTTACCAGCTCCGGGAATAGAAGCCTGTCTACTCCGGCCTCGGTGGCCTGGAGCCATCTGAGCTTCTTCGCCCTGGCGAACATCTCGGCGTTGATGGCTCCGAAGATGACATCCACCTCGGGCAGGACCTTGTTCAACTCGTCTGCGTCCGCCGGAATGGTCAGCCGCACATCCTTGCCCTGTTGCTCGATCTGCCGGACCTCCTCGGGCGAGTACCGGGGCGGCGGCACGACCGACGACGCGTTTGCCGTGGTTATCCGGATGCGCTGCGGCGGAGGAATGAACTCCGCGATCCTTTCACTTGCCGCGGCAACAACCGGCGCCGCTGCCGCCCCGGACAGGAACAGCCGGCGCGTGAAATCCACATCAGCCATACGACGCTCCTTTCGGGAGAACCTGTAGACGTCAAGCCTTCAGCTCAGCCTGGTCGCACACTTCGGCCGGGCTCCTCTGTTTACCCAAAAACTGTGGAAACACCCATCAGCATCGAACTCGGGCGGCATCCGCCCGGCAATGCTCCAACCCTGCGCCTCAACCCTGCCGCACGTATAGAGTTGCCGTGCAGCCAATCAATTGCTTCAGCGTGTTTAACACCAGACGGCGCTCGCGTCAAGCGTAAAGTGGCGTCGCGGCGAAAGGTCTTTCCTATAACTGCACCGCTAACTTATTAACTGGACTGCTGAGACTAAGAATTGCAGCGAGTGCGCGGGGTCTGCGCCGGTTAAGAAACCGTGCGGATGGAAGCCCTGGCCGCGAGTTGCTCAATACACAATCGAGCGCCGCGGCGCGCATGGCCGTGCACATCCCGCACACGATCTGGAAGCGTGCTGCGGGGCGCCACCGCCGCCGCACCCTCCCTGCCGGAACGGGCATGATAGGAGTGTGCCCGCCGTCTCACCTGCCCGCGCAGTCGCCTTCGACATCCTCATGCTCGTCGAAGATGGCGGATTTGCTTCCGACCTCCTCGCGGCCCGTTGCGCCCCGCTCGATTCGCGTGACGCAGGTCTCGCTTCGGAATTAGTCCTCGGTTCGCTGCGCGTCCAGGCGCAGCTCGACTATCTGATCGAGTACTTTTCCGGCCGCTCGCGGTTCGACGCGCCCGTCCGCACCGCGCTCCGCATGGGCATCTACCAACTGCGCTACCTCGAACGCATCCCGCGGCACGCCGCCGTCTCAGAGAGCGTCGAACTGGTCCGCCGGGCCCGCAAGGCCTCGGCGGCCGGCCTCGTCAACGCAGTGCTCCGGAAAATTCACCGCGACCCCGTCGCCTGGCCGGACCGCGCCATTGAGCTTTCTCACCCTGCGTGGATGCTTCAGCGCTGGGATAGCCAGTACGGCCCTGAAACCGCCACCGCCATCGCGCGCGCGAACCTCGTGCCGCCCCAGACGTACGTTCGCCTGGCCCCCGGCAGCGAGCCCCCCGCGCGCCTCGAGCCTACGGATGTCCCCGGCTGCTACCGTCTCGCCGAGGGGCGCGCGGAAGAAGGGATGCGCATCCAGGACATCGGCTCTCAGTCCATCGTGCCGCTGCTCGATCTCGCACCGGGACAGAGGTTCCTCGACCTCTGCGCCGCCCCCGGGAACAAGACCGCGCAGGCGCTCGAGTCCGGCGTTTGGGCCGTCGCCTGCGACGTTAACCTCAGCAGACTGCGCGGGCTCCGGGCACTTGCCTGCGACCGTGTGGTCCTCGACGGCACACAACCGTTGCCCTTCGGCAACACCTTCGACCGCATCCTCCTCGACGCGCCCTGCTCCGGCACCGGCACCCTGGCCCGGAACCCGGAAATCAAGTGGCGCCTGAGACCCGAGGACCTGCCCGCCCTGCACAGCCGCCAGGTGGCGCTCCTCGGAAATGCGCTTGGCCTCCTCGCTCCGGGCGGAAAGCTCGTATACTCAACCTGTTCGCTCGAACACGAGGAAAACGACGGCGTCCTCGACGCTCTGGGCCTGCAGCCCCGCCGGGTGCTGCGCCGCATCCCTGGCCGCGACCCTGGGGATGGCTTTTTCGCCGCCGTGCTAACATCGGAGTAGCTTGTAAATGGTTCAGATCGTTCCCTCAATCCTCTCCGCCGACTTCGCCAGGCTGGGGGAGGACATCCACAAGGTCGAGCAAGCCGGGGCTGCCATGCTCCACGTTGACATAATGGATGGACACTTCGTGCCGAACCTCACCATCGGCCCCCCGGTGGTCCGGTCCATCCGCAAAGTCACCAAGATGACGCTCGACGTTCACTTGATGATCACGGACCCGGACAAGTACATCCCCATCTTCGTTGAAGCCGGAGCGGACCAGATCTCCGTCCAACAGGAGGCGGCGCTCCACCTGGACGCCACCATCCGGACCATCCAGGCGGCCGGATTGCCGGCGGGCGTCGTTCTCAATCCGGCGACGCCG
>JBLNBX010000065.1:0-2860 GCA_050260275.1 bacterium | reverse complement strand
TGTCCTACACTATTGTATATACAGGTTCGCACGGCTGCAAGTCATTGGGAGGTTCGGCCGCCAGGGACGTGAGCGGCAGGCTTCACACTGTCCACCCCCGCCGCCCGCCTGGCCCGGCGGCTATCCACCCGGAATTCCAGGTCCGCGATCCGGTCGCGCAACGCGTCGATGCAGTCTGCCGGCGTGGCGTGCGGGCCCGGCAACCCGCAACGCGCGCACAGGGCGGCATTGGGTACGCTATTCAGCATTGCGGCAGTACTCGCGGATCAAGGGCTTCGGCGCCTTGCGCAACTGCGCAGGCGAGACGTCCCGCGCTCGGCGCAAAGCGAGCAACTCCCGCGCCGCTCGGCTTAACCGGCTGTCGGGACCACGCGCCAACCGCTTCACCTGACGGAAAAAATCCATCGCAACCTCGCGCTCGATGCTGCTCATCAGTTTTGCTCCTTGTGTTTTTGTGAGCGCTGGTCGCGTATCCCGCAGACCAGCACCGGCAAAATATTACCTCATGCACCGAGACGGAGATAAGACCCCGACGAAAAAAAGACGGGGCGGCGCTGCCGCCGCCCCGAGATCCCATTCACGTTGGTTTGTGATTCGGGCTTTGTAAGCCCGCTTCAGTTTTTGGGCTGAAGATCGTTCCGCGGTTTTTTGCGGCGCGGGGTCCTGTGTTTTCAATGGGTTGGTCCGACATGACGATTTCGTCATGTCGGTGTCTCTTCTGGATGCAGAAGCGTTTTGCTTGAGGTTGGCCAGGGAGTTTTGTCGCGCCGCCTCCCGCTCCTCGATTGCTTTGCGCGCGGGCTTTCAGGCCGAAGATCGTGGATACCGGCTGCGAAGCAAGCGGGTCTGCTCGCGCCGCCTGCCGCGCCGCGCGATCTCGCTCTCGATTGCGCGCGGCAACCTGCGGTCGCGGGCGCGCCGCGCCTCAAAGGCCAGATGGCTGAGATCCTCGGTAGGAATGGCACTAAGACTGACGCCTTGGAATTTTCCCTCTTGGACGATCGTGTGTCTCCACTCGAAAAGCGGGCCGGACTGACGCGATCAGCCCGGCCCCGAATTGCCGCCGTTGCCCGTGTGGGAGGAGTGGCCCACGCGCCAGAGTGGCGGCGTCGCGCGCTGCCCACGCGCCTCTGGAGTTTTGCGCCGATGCCGGTCAGCGCAAAGCTGTCACGCTACGCGCCCGGATTGCAGTAGGCGCCGCGCCAGTCCAGCGCGCCGGCGCCGAAGTCGAGTACTGCGCGGAACTCCATGCCGAGCACATCGAAGCCGGGCCGGCTGTCCACGGTCGGTCCCTGCGCGTCTTGCAAGTAGCTGTACTCGAGCACGGGGGCCACAGCCGGATCGCCGAACACGTACCAGCGAGTCGCGCTCTTCGCATCGAGGCGCGGGTCCGTGACCAGCGTCAAGGCGTTCGTGAATACGTTCGCGGTCGCCGTGGTCGCCGGGTAGATCGCCGCGATGGCCTTCTGTCCCTCCGTTTCCTTGGCCGCCGGCGTCACCAAGTACCGCGGCGAGACTTCGATGATCGTCTCTTCGTCGAGGCCCTTCATCGTCCGCAGCGCCAGGCGTGCCGCAGTGAGCGTGGTGTCGCTGATCCCGCCGCCGCTCCCGGCCAGGTTGCCGTGCGCCGCGTGGAACAGCGTCTGGCCGTCGCGCATCACCGGCCCCAGGCCGCCGCTGCCCACGAGCAGATCCACAAGCACTTGGGCTTCGAGGTTCGCCGCCGCCACGCCGTAGGCGCGGGCGAAGTCGCTGAAGGCGCCCAGGTCGTCGTTGATGAGCGCTTGGCGGCTGATGGAGAAGATGCGGGCGTAGGTGTAGATTTGGTAGCTTTCCTTCGCCTCGGCGCGCGAGCCGTATTTGATTTCCCCGGCCTCGTTGACTTTGATCAGTTTGGGCGCTTCGCCCAGTTGCAGGACGCTCTTGGCGCGGAAGTCCACGGCGGTCGAGCGCCGCGCGATCTGCTTGATCGCCGGCGTCGCGGCCTGGTACGCCTCGAGCAGCATGCGCTGGCCCGTGCCCATCAGCAGGTTCGGGAAATCGCTGGTCGTGTGCATCGCGCGCTTGAGCAGCTCGGTCCGGTCCCATCGTGGAACGCTCAGGCCGTTGACCGTGAGGATCTCGCGGGCCAGGTCGGTCACGGTCGCGCCCCAAAATTCGCGGGCGCCGTCGCTGGGCGCTTTGCCGAGGTAGCGGCACGCCAGACTCTCGGCCATGCGCTCCACCAGGCCGTCCTTGTGGTCGCGGCCCATCGTCACGACCGGGTTGGTCGAGTTGATTGGCGTGCGTTCGGACTCCTCGGCCAGCCGGTTGAGGATCGCCGTGCGCGCCTCGTTCACGCCGATGCCGCGGGCCACGAGGTCATCGACGAAGCCCGCCGGCAGGCTGCGCGCGAACGGCGCCGCCGCGGCGCGGATCTGCGCGACCTCCTGCTCGCGGGTGATGGTTGCGGGTTTGACCGGCTCGACGCCGGCCGGCGTATTCACGTTCGGTTGCTGCATATCAGAAAGGCCTCCTTCTTTTGCTCTGGTGACTGCGCCCGGATCGGCCGGTACGGTCACGAAACTGATTGCCAACGGCCGCCAAGTGGCTGCCGTGAGAATTCGCGGGGTCGTCTTGGTCGCCGGGGTCTCGATCCATCCCTCGACCTCGGCTTCGAGGCTGACGTTGCGGACGACGCCGCTGGTGATGTCGCGCCATAGGCCGGCAACCTCGGGGCGGTCGCTGATTTGGATTTCTGCGAGGCCTTGCCCGCGCTCGAACCACGCGCGCAGCACGACGCCGACCTGCGCGCTCATCGGCACGCGCATGTGGCTGTCGGTGACCGGCGCAGTGCCCGAGTTGAGCCGGCTGAGGTCGC
>JBLNBX010000064.1:0-5285 GCA_050260275.1 bacterium | reverse complement strand
GCGTCAGCCGCGCGTATGACCCGATGCGCAAGCAGGGGGCAATCGTCCTGGGCGCCGGCGGGGACAATAGCATCCGCGCGCAGGGTACCTTCTACGAAGGCGCCATGACGGCCGGGGGAACCTTCCCATCGGAGCAGACCAACCAATCGGTTCAGGCCAACATCGTTGCTGCCAGATATGACGTGCAAAGGCTGAGCGTGGCGCCCGCATCGGCTGTTGCAGCACCCCCGGGAGTGCAGACGTTTTCGCCGCGTTCCTCGCAGGACACCACCGTGACGTTCGTGAATACCACGGGCGCGCCCGCCGCAGACATCACGTTGAGCATCTCCGTGCCCGCAGGATGGACCGCCTCGGCCGTGGGCTCCAGCGGCGCGTCGGTGGTGATTCCCGGGCCGGTTGCGCCGGGGGGCATCGCCAGCGCGACCTTCAGGATCACCTCGGGACCGGCGGCCTTCAACGGGGACCTGGTTGGACGCGCTTCCTGGACGAACCGGGTGACCGGCCAGAAACAGACCGAGACGGCAGTCCAGAAGGTGCGGAACGTTAGCCCGATCAAGATCAATGAGTTCAGGATCAGCTCCGGTCCTCCCGCGAATGAGACGAACTCGTTCATCGAGCTCTACAATGCCGGCTCCAGCACCATCGACATCTCCAACTGGACCCTCACCGTCCGCCCAGCCTCCGAGGCCCTCTTCTCCTCGGTGAAGATCCCGGCCGGGACGAAGCTGGCGCCGGGCGGCTTCTACCTGCTCGGCTTGTCCAACTCCGGGCTCGCGGTTCCCGCGCGCGCAGGCGATACGACCATTTACGTCCGGAGCACTGAGGGTATGAAGCCTGGCGATACGCTCGAGATCGGCACCGGCTCCGAGATGGAAACTCGCAAGATCGTAAGCGTCGGAACGGCGGCCAGCAACGCCACCACTCTGTGGCAACCACTCCCCGACGGTCCGGTGATCACGATTCCCGCCGGCTCGACCAACGTGCCCGTTACAAGCGTCGAAGGCTTCGAGGTCGGCCAGAAGATCGCACTTGGATACGGCGCCACTTACCCAGCCGTCGCAAGGTCTGTCGAGCAGTACGAGGTGGTCACTGTTACGGCGGTCGGCAAACCCGGCACGCAAGGCTGGCTATCGGCGGACACGAAACCCGGCGACACCAATATTAAGGTATCGACCACGGCCAACATCTCGGTCGGCGACAAGATCAGATTGGGTGTCGGCGACAAAATTGAGACCGTGACGGTAACGCGCGTCGGCACACCATCGGTTCGCAACACCTTCCGCGGCCCGTTGGGGCCGGATGAGGATCCGGGCACGGGCCTCGACCTGGCTGAGCCGCTGAAATACAGCCATGCCTCCAGTTGGGCCTTCAGCGTTAGGGGAACCGGGATCAGCTTCGAGCCGGCCACCAAGTTCCCCCACTCGAGCAACGAGCCCATTCGGGCGCTCGGCACCGGGATCACGCTTGACAGGCCGCTGGCCAGGAATCACGCGATCAACTCGGTTGTGCGCGACCCGCTGGTCACCACCGCAGGCTATCAAGGATCTCGGGCGCCCGATCAGTGGTTCGGGGGGCCCACGCTCACTGCGCCGGATCCAGCACGGACGAACCTCACATGGAGCGCCGGCAGCATGGTGCTCCGTGACGCGGCCGGCATGGTCGTTGATAGCCTCAACTACGGAATCCTTGCCGATCCGTGGGCCGCTGAGGGTTACCACGCGGTTTCCGGGGTCGATGAGAAAGGCTGCTTCGTCCCATCTCCTGGCTCCGCATATAACTACGGACCGGTGACCCCGCGCGACCCAACGAATACGAGCGCCGGGCGTTTCCCGGACGGGTTTGACACTGACAGCAACTGCACGGACTTCCTGGTGCAGCCCACCACTACCCTGACCGCCGCTTCGGTGGCCGGCTCTGCGAACATCAAAGTGGCCTCAGTGGCAGGCTTCGGCGCAGGCCAGACGATCACAATTGGTACCGGCGCGGATAGCGAGACCGCCGTCATCGCGCACGTCGGGATGCCAGGCGCCACCACGGTGAGCACCGCCACCAACGTGGGCGCCACCGTTATCCCTGTCTCCGGCGTGACAGGCTTCAGCGTCGGCCAGACCATCAACATCGACAGCGGCGCAAATTTCGAGACGGCGGTCGTCGCCTCAGTTCGCGCCGCCACGCGCGGCGGTCCCGGACGACCTGATCGCGGCGCCGCGATCACCGTTTCCAGACCGCTCAAGTTCGCGCACGCGGCTGGCATGGAGGTCTCCGGCTCAGGCATCACGCTCACTACCGGATTGACCAGAGCGCATGCCGCCGGAGCGCTCGTCGCCGCGGGCGCTCCCACGCCCGGCGCGCCAAACAAGTACTACAGGACCGGGCGTGAGCGGCGTCTGAACTAAGTCGGGTAGTGCCGCGAACCGCAGTGGAAACGGGGCAGGGCGCGGGCGGTCTGCGCCCTGCTCGCCGAACCGCGCCGGCTTGTGCCCGGCTCGCCGCGGGCGAGCCGTTGCAATCGCGATCTGAACAGTACGCGGCCAATGCACTTCGTTAGATTTGTTCAGTGGACAGGGTCTGTCTCACGGATGGGCGTAGAACTGTAAAGCCCTTGAGCACCACTAACGCTGAGGGTCGCTTGTGTGTTCGTGAAGTCAATCAGCGGCAGGGCCTGCCCCGATTGTGGCGCAGAAGCCTGGGACCGGGGCCTGTACCCCGTTGTTGGCCTGGAGCCTGGGAATGGTGGGCGGTACGGGACTCGAACCTGTGACCTCGTGCGTGTGAAGCACGCGCTCTAACCAACTGAGCTAACCGCCCGGAGTTTTCATCGTACCAAAGCGCGCGAGCGCTGAAAAGCTCACCTCACGCCACAAGCCCGCGCAAGCCTCTAACGTGGAGCGCCGAAATCTTTCTGCAGGATGAGGGCGACCGTTCCGCGCAGGCGGGCCATTCCGTCTTCGTGCATGGGAATCACGGGTGGCGCGCCAACGCCCGACAGGGCCAGCGCGTTTACCTCCGCTTCGATGATGGGGCCGAATCGCTCCCAGGAGCGCGTGACGTCGCCAACGACCAGGATGCGCTCCGGCGCGAGGCCGGCCACGATCATCCGCATGCCGCGCCCGAGGTTGCGCGCCATGTTCTCCAGCGCACGTGCGGCGCGCGCGTCGCCCTGATCGGCCAGAGCCAGCAGATCCTGAAAAGTGAGCCCATTCGGCTGCGAGCCGGATTCAAGGTACTCGCGCAGCGCGGCCCGGTTCGACGCGAAGACCTCCCAGCAGCCCCGGCCCCCGCACCGGCACTCAGGGCCGTTCGGATCCAGCGGAACGTGCCCAAACTCCCCGGCCATCCCGTGCAGGCCGCGGACGAGTTGCCCGTTCACCATGATGCCTGTTCCGATGCCTTCGGAGACCGTCACTACCACCAGGTTGCGGCATGAATCCGTGCGCTCGAACCAGACAGCGGCCAGAACGCAGGCGTTCGCGGCGTTTTCGAGCTCGACTGGCAATCCAGTCGCCTTTGCTATCGGACCGCGCAGGTCCACGTCCCGCCAACCCAGGTTCGGCGCGAAGACGAACCTGTCCGCCTCATGATCGAACCGCCCCGGCAGGCTTATTCCGATGCCCTCGATCATCTTGTCGCGGCAGGAGTCAATAGTCGGCCGGATGCTCTCAATGAGCGCGCAGATCGCCTCTCCGGGATCGGCGGGCGTCGTCACGACGGACTGTGAGGTGAAGCGCCCATTCACGTTTGCGAGCGCGACCGTGGTCTGAGTCGGGCGCAGATCGACGCCAATTATCACCCGGTCTTCGTTCAGCCTTAGGAAAGTCGGGCGGCGGCCGCGCGGGAGCCTGCCCAGGGGGCCCTCCAGAACCCATCGCTGTTGGATGAGTTCCTCGACTATCAGAGAGATGGTGCTGCGCTGCAGACCGGATATGCGCGCCAAGTCCGCTCGCGACAGCGGCTGGCGTGTCCGGATGAGGTTTAGCACCACCCGGCGATTGATGTCGCGGACCACCTCACTTGACGCGGCCTTTATACGTTTGAGGTCGATAACACGCATTTGGTCGGCGGTGCGGACAATCGCTAAGCCTATCAGGTAAGCCTTTCAGGATAGCAAGGTTCGGAATGCGCGGACGTTCTTTTCTACGCGGCCGCGCGCCAGGAGGCGTAGTATTGCCGGATGCGATCAGCCTGCTCGTCCGGAAGCTCTCCGGAATACTCCGGCGCGGACTGGAGCGCGTGCGCCGGAAGCGCGATTCCGATCGTGCGCTCCGCCGGGTTCAGTGAGGCTGCCCATCTCCGCTCTACCACCACCATGCCGCCTGGCATAAGCGGGCGCAGCTTGACTATGAGGTACTCGATCTGCCAGGCGTCGTCGACGAGAAGGTCGCAAAGGCAGCCGCTCTCCCGATCCAAGGCGCGTACCAGATAGCCGCTTACGTCCTCCGCGCTCCGGAGCTGGCCCCCGGGACCGGTCGGGCCGCGCTGCGAATCGTCCGGCCAGATGAGCCGCTGAGCGAGTCCGATCGTCTCCGGCCGGGACAGCGAAGTCCGAGACGCCGGCTCCGGGCACGAGCCAAGGCGCTCCGCCGCGACGCAAAGGGTCAGCCTCTTATTACCGGCATC
The DNA here is from genome assembly GCA_050260275.1 of bacterium. Taxonomy (GTDB): domain Bacteria; phylum Acidobacteriota; class Terriglobia; order Bryobacterales; family Bryobacteraceae; genus DATMXS01. Next base: position 668 of record JBLNBX010000064.1, on the reverse strand, counting down.
GGCGTGCGACGCCCAAGCCGCGGGTACGAGTAGTTTCCGGCGCGGAAAGCGGCCGGCCGTATCGATTGCGATGTACTGAACCGCCCAGTCCACGTCATCGAAAAACACGTCGCGGACGATGCCGACCTCGCGGTCGGTCGCATCGGCCCGGAACCCCTTAAGGCAGCTCGCGCCGAGCAGCATCCCTGTACCTCTCTTCGAATCGTAACAGCCGTCCCGAGCAGGTGCGATCTCCCGCCTCGAGCGCTTCCAGGCCAGAGCACTCCGGATGACGCCAAGCGAGACGCACCTGCCCGCGGCTCCGGAGGAGTTGCTCGCGGCGCGGTGCGCGCTGTTTACGCGCCTGCGCCGCACGATCAGAGGAACATCAGGATGGTAGCAGCCGCGGCCAGCACGAACACCGCAGCGTCGAACACGCCCTGTGAGACGACAGCAACCACGCGCCGCCCCGCCACAGCGCCGGCGAGCACTGCAGGAATCATCAGACCGCTGAACAGCAGCGACCTCCCGCTGAACAGCCCGTGAATCGCGTATATGGGAGCCTTACTGAGGTTAACGACGAAGAAGAACCACGCGCCCGTCGCGACGAATTTTTCCTTCGGCAGCCTCCGGCTCAGCAGGTACATGCTCATCACGGGCCCGGCGGCGTTTGCGACGGTGCTGGCGAA
>JBLNBX010000063.1:0-4214 GCA_050260275.1 bacterium | reverse complement strand
ATCGCCCGCCGCGAGCGTGAAAAAACGCCGGTCGAGCGCCGCCGCTTCCGTGAGTTGCCGCGAGGTGCCCGTGGAGTGATCGAGCCGGAACAGTTGCAGCGCGCCGGTGCGGTCCGAAGCGTAAACCAGGAAAGCCGGCCGCCGCCCGGCAGCGCGGCAGTGCGAGTCGGGCAGCCATGCAGAGTGCCCGGGACTGGTGAGCCGCTCAACGGGAAACTCCGTCAAGGCGTCCGTGTACTTGAATACCTCGGGCGGGAAAACGCTGTTTCTGGCCGCGCGGGCCGCCGCTGCGACGAGCGAGAACAAGACTGCCCGGCGCGTTGCGCCAACCGGCATGTTCAGAATCGTAGCATCAGTCCGCCGAAAGCGGCCCGGCCGGCGCCGCCAGCCGCTCCAGGATGACGTCGCGGCGACGCGAGGCCGCCTCCACCGCCGCCTGCAGCGCGACACGATAGTAAAGGGCGCCCACCACCGCGGCGAACCCGAGCACGCCATAGAAGGCCGCGTCGCTCGCAAAGGCCCACCGCGCGACGTACGCGAGCAGCACCGGGGACAGCAGTACGGGGAACAGCAGCAGCAGGTAGAAATGGAATCGCGTCGATGCCTGGCGGCCCCAGGACTGTCCCGGGTCCACCCCCTTCGGGTAGTAGACTGAGCTCAGGTTCCCGGTCGCCAGCAGGTACTCGGATGCAACCATCGCCACCAGTAACGCCTCAAAAACCCGCACCATCGGAACGCCCAGCGGCAGCAGCGCCGCGACCACGGCTATGATGCTGACCTCCAGGAGCACAACGGCCAACGTGGCCAGGTTCTTCGCGATCAGCACCGTAGACAGCCTCACTGGCGCGGTGTAGTACAGTCGGGCAGCGGCGCGGTCGAAGCCGAAGACATTCCAGATGACCACTTCGGCCAGCAGCACGAGACCGTAGACGGCCACCAGGGCCGGGAAATTGGCTCTCAGTACGGCTGGCACCTCCGGTTCGCCCATGATCGGCAGCCAGATCAGAAAGCCGAACGAGAAGCCCATCACAAACACCAGCCGGAAGCGCGGGGCGTGCGCCAGCGTGCGCAGTTCCTTCTCGACGAGCGCAGCGAGCGGATCGTTGAAGAACACGGATGGAAGGCGGAACACCGCGTCGAGGCGGGTGCGCGGGCCGGTGGATGCGCGCGCTTCGGCAGCCGTGTCGAAGTCGAACGAAAGACTCCGCCGGAACTGCCACCGGCCGAACGCGTACGCCGCCGCGGTCCACCCGAGCAGCACCATCACTGCCTCCGGAACATGATCGCCGAGCGCGAGATGCGCGGCCGCTTCCCACGGCCAGCCGAACCAGAACCCGTCCTGCGCGAGTTGCGGAGCCCGGCCGGCGCGCGCCGAGATGAGCAGCGGCGGCAGCGCCGCGGCGAGCACCAGCAGCAGCACCGCAATCTCGCGGAGCCACTTGCGCGCGAATACCCGCTCCACCAGGCTGCGGAGACCCGCCGCGACGAACATGTTGATGACGACCACGAATCCCACCGCAGCCGCTATGCCCGCCACAGGCGCCACACGATGCAGCGCCAGCCCTGCACCCGCGACGAGGAGGAACACCAGCATCTCCAGTGTGGTGGTCGCCCTCAGGAGTATCTCCAGGCCGAACAGGCTGCGTTCGGGGATGGGCCATGCCAGCAGGCGGCGCAGGTCTAGCGTCATCCCGAGACTGGCCGTGGCGATCGGCATGAGCTGCCAGTAACCCGACACAGCGAACAGAATCCACGGCAGCACGATCGCCAGCGCACGGATACCCAACACCTGCGCGGTGCTGGCCGCTATGTACCCTAGGCCGGCCCATAGAACGTACCAGACCAGGGCCGAGGCGATCCCCAGCCCGCGGCTGCTTCCCATGCGGGGACTGGTGAAGATCCGCCACTGCGCCCAGAGTATCGGCAGGATGGGTGAACGCATGCGCCAGATCACAGCCAGTCGAGCTGATCTGCCGGGCGGCTGGCCCCGAGGATGCGCAGGAACGCGTCTTCGAGCGTGTCTCCGCCCGCGCGGAAGTCGGCCATGGCGCTCTGGACGACGAGCCGCCCTTGGTCAATGATCGCCACGACGTCGCACAGGCGCTCGACTACGTCGAGCACGTGGGACGTGAGAAAGATCGTGGCTCCGCGGCGCACCTGCTCGATCAGAATATCCTTCATCATGCGCGCGCCCATAGCGTCCACGCCCTCGAAAGGTTCGTCGAGCAGGAACAGTTCCGGGCGGTGGATCAGGGCCGCCGCCATGGAGACGCGCTTGCGCATGCCGCGCGAATACCCGGCGATTAGCTTGCGCGCGTTCGCGCCGTCCAGTTCGAAGAGCGCCAGCAGTTCCCGCGCGCGCTCCTTGGCGGTGCGCCGGTCCAGGCCATAGATGCGGCCGGCAAACTCCAGGTAGTCCCCTCCCGTAAGCCGGTCGAATAAAAGGGACTCATCCGGGACCACCCCGATGCGCTTCTTGATCGCGATCGCATCATCCGGCATCCGCAAGCCGAGGATCTCGATCGATCCGGACGTCGGCGGTGTGACGCCCATCAGCATCCGGATTGTGGTTGTCTTGCCCGCGCCGTTCGGGCCCAGGAAGCCGAAGAAGCTTCCAGCCGGAACCGTCAGCGTGAGCCCGTCCACCGCTGCCTTTTCGCCGTACAGTTTTCGGAGATCGCGCAGAGCGATGGCAGGCGGCGCGGGACTCATATCACCATAGTAGTGACTTTGTTCCCGTTTGCGCCGCACAACTTGCCGGGTCAAGTGTTGCGGCAATCTGCCGATGTAACACGTGATGTCTGTCGCGCATACCCGTGGTGCGGCCGTGCGGGACCGCTGCATGCGTGCCCTCGACCGCCTTCCGCCCTTCTCCCCCGTTCTCAACCGTCTCATCGCCACTCTGGCCAACGAAGACGTCTCATTCGCGGAAATCTGCGAACTCATCGAGAAGGACACCGTACTTGCAGGCAACGTGCTGCGGCTGGTTAACTCCGCTCTGTACAGCCTTCAGGGCACCGTCAGCTCCGTGCGGCACGCGGTGGCCGTGCTCGGGCTCGTCAAGCTGCGCAATGTGGGGCTGAGCATGTCGGTGGCGCGAGTGTGCGCCCAGGTGGCGCTTCCCGGCGGCTGGCCTGCCGCGCGGTTCAACGTTCACTCGGTGGCCACCGGCCTCCTCGCGGACCTGCTCGCCGGAAGAACGCACGTGGACTACGCCGAGGGGGCGTTCGTCGCCGGCCTGCTGCACGATTTCGGAAAGCTGCTGATCGCCATTTCCGGGCCGGACGATTTCGCCGAGGTCCGGCGCCTGGCTCAGGCCACCGGGCGCGCGTGGAACGAGTGCGAACTGGAGGTGCTCGGCGTCACCCATGCGGAACTGGGCGGAGAGGCCCTGGAGCGTTGGAATCTGCCAGTCCCCATCCGCGAGGCGGTCGCGCAGCATCACCGGCCGGGAGGGACCGGGGCGCTCAGTTGGGCGGTGGCCGAGGCCAATGCCGCCGCCAACGCGCTAGGCCATGCGCTGTTCACTGGCGGCGGAATCGTGGACGAGGTTATGTCGCCTCTGCTGCCTCAGTTCGAGGTGGAGTTCGAAACGATGAGGAGCTTCATCTAGCGGTCTGCGGCAAATACACTGGCGCTATCCGGGGTGAGGCCCGCGAGGGCGAAAGCTAGTAGAGATGGCGTAAGCCATGGAAACCCCGAGCGAATGGGTGTGAGCACAGCTCTTGCCGCCAGCGGCTCGGCGACACACATCAGGGGGGCGGACTTCAGTCCGCAGCGGAGCTTCAGCTCCGCGCACCCTGGCCCGCAGTTTTCCTTGCAGGGCTGAAGCCCTGCGCGGGCTCGAAGCCCGCCCTCCCAGCGGTCTGTGGGACGGCGCACTACGGCGCAGCGTCCGGCGGAGGTGTCTGGTCTTCCTCCTCCGGAGACTCCCGCACCCGCCGCCGCACGCTCACCCCATGTATCCAGGCGGGGTCCATTGGGTAGACCTCCGGGTCGAAGATCACCATGTAGAGGTGCCAGATGATGATGGCCAGAACCGCAAGGGTGGCCTCGAACAGGTGTATCGCGACCGCGACGTCCAGCCATACCTTCGGCAGGGCGGCGAGCATGTACCGGTTGAACCACAGCATCAGCCCGGTGATGGCCATTATCCCCGTGCCCCACACCACTGCCCAGTACTCGATCTTCTCTATGTAGCTGTGGCTCGAAAT
>JBLNBX010000062.1:0-3245 GCA_050260275.1 bacterium | reverse complement strand
AACATCGTCGCGCTCTGCGACGTGGACTGGCGGGAAGGCGGCGGCCGCATGGTCGGGGTCGCTGCGAAAGTGGCGGCGAAGTTTCCCTCGGCCAAACGCTTCGAAGATTGGCGGGTGATGCTCGAGGAGATGGATAAGCAGATCGACGGGGTGGTCGTGAGCACGCCGGACCACACGCACGCGCACTGCGTGATCACCGCGATGAAGATGGGCAAGCACGTCCTGTGCGAGAAGCCCCTGGGGCACTCGGTGCACGAGACACGCGCGATGATGGCGGCGGCTAAGAAGTACAAGAAATCGATCACGCAGTCAATGATTCAGGGACACGCCTCGGAGGACTGCCGGGCGATGGTGGAGTGGGTCCGGGATGGCGCGATCGGCGATGTGCGGGAGGCTCACTTCTACGAATACGAGACGGTGCGTCAGGTGCCGCTCAGCTACTACGACGACATCCAGCGCGTCGGGGATGACATACCGGTTCCGGAAAGAATGAACTGGGACCTGTGGATCGGGCCGGCGCCGTATCGCAAGTTCAATCCGATGTACCACCCGAACCGGTGGCGATATTGGTACGATTTCGGCACGAGCAAACTGGGAGATCACGGCCCGCACTACTTAGACCCGATCTACTGGGCCCTCGACCTCGGGTATCCGGAGACAATCGAGGCGGTGAAGACCGATCCCGAATGGGATGCGGTTACCGACAAGACTCAGAAGTATCCACGTTTTGCGGTAGTTCGCTACGACTTTCCGGCTCGCGGCAAGAAGCCTCCCGTAACGCTCTACTGGCATCACAACGACCAGATGCCGCCGCTTTCGAAGTGGTGGAAGCCCGAGGACAAGGCGCCTACCGGCGGAGGCATCATGATCGGCTCCAAAGGAGCCATATCGTTCGGTACCATCTATGCGAGCAAGCCTGGCGCGATTGAAAGGGTGAAGCTTGTACCCGAGGAGCTGGACAGAGATTACAAGCGGCCGGCCCAGACAATTCCGCGCATCAGCAGCGGCAATCACTGCATGGAATGGGTGGAGTGCGCGAAGGCGGGCAAGCAGACTTCCTGCGACTTTGAGTACGGCGGCCATGTCTGCATTCTCACGTTGCTGGGCGACATCGCTATCAGGAACAAAGGCCTGAAGCTGCAGTACGACGCCAAACAGGGCAAGTTCAAACAGTCCGAGGGCAATAAGCTCTTCCAGCGGGCATACCGCGAGGGCTGGGAACTTCCCGCATAGGCTACCTTAAGATGCTCGGGCAGTCATTTGACCTGAGCGCACACAAGAGAACTGTCACGACTACGCAGCGGGAGCCGCTCCGCTTACGCCGGAGGCGCGGTCCGTAAGGCCGCTTGCTCGAAGCCTGACGGCTCCCGCTCGTATTCGGGACCAATTCCACTGCCGGGGATCAGCCACAAGCGCCCGGATAGGGCTGTCCGAACCTTCCCATCACGCCGGAAGCCGCCACTCACTACCAGACGAGCACGAAGCCGGCGACATGCATGTTCAAAGCGATCTCCCGCGACATTAGACGCGAGTAGGCCTACAATCGACTGTTGACTTGGTTTTTTAACGTCGCAGCGAGCGAGGATCTCACATGAGAGTGTGTTTGGCGCTTCTGACCCTGTTGCCGGTCATCCTGAACGCGGACTCCAGCACGATGCTGCCGGACGGAACTGAGTTCCAATTCTGGGAAAAACCTCTTAGCTTCTCCAAAACATACTATGTGGACGGCAGTTCGCCTGCCGCGGACGACAACGGGCCGGGCTCGAAGGAGCGCCCGTTCAAGACCATAGGGAAAGCCGCCGAAGTACTGCAACCGGGCGAGCGCGTGGTCATCGCGGAGGGGATCTATCGCGAAATGGTTAGCCCTGCCCGAGGCGGAACCGGCCCGGACAAGATGATCAGCTATGAGGCGGCTCCGGGGGCGAAGGTCGTGGTGTCGGGGGCCGTAGTGCTCAAAGATGGCTGGAAGCCGAGCACCGCCGGGCGCGGCCCGCGCGGCGCAGAGGCGGCGTCTGCCAGAATCTGGCAGATAGATATCGATGACTATCTGCCGACCGTGTACAACCCCTTCGCGATGGTGAACGCACCAGGCAACCGCTATTGGCTGGATTTCAAGACCATCAACACGGCGCCCTATTTCCGGCGGCGCGGAACGGTGTTCGTGGACGGCAAGCCACTGGAGCCGGTAGACCAGTTCAGCGACCTGTTCGGGCCTTCGGGCCGGGCGACCAGCTATTACGGCGATATGCCGGCGCGTCCGCTGTTTGACGAGATGGGAGGCTCCGCAGGTAAGTTCTGGGTAGACCTCGATGGAAATACGATCCATATGAGGCTGTCGGACGATGGATCTCCTGACGGACACGTCATCGAAGCAACGGTGCGTGAACAGGTCTTTGCGCCGAAGGAGCGAGGTCTGGGCTACATCCGGGTGAAAGGGATCACGTTCCAGCACTCCAGCGATCCCATCCCATTGCCGCAAAGCGGCATGTTTGTCACGCTCGGCGGCCACCACTGGATCATCGAGGACAACACGTTTGAGTGGGCAAATGCCCTTTGCCTCCAGGTCGGCGGCGGCGGGGGTGGCGCGGGATCACAGCCCAGCGGGTCTCACGTCATCCGCAACAACACCATCCGGTACTGCGGTATTGGAGGCATCGAGGGAGTGGGCGCCGGCAATGTGGGGCTGGTCGAGAGGAATCTGATCGAATGGATCGGCTGGCAGGATGCCGAGCGAAGCTGGGAAGCTGGCGGGGTCAAGTTCCATGGCGCCAGGAACATGCTGTTCCGGAATAATGTTATCCGGCACATGAGAAATGCCGCGGGCTTCTGGCTCGATGTAGGCAACGTCAATAACCGGGTTACGCGGAACATCATCGCCGATGTTGTTTCGGTCAGCGGCATCATCCACATCGAGGCTACTCACGAACAGAACCAGATCGACAACAACATCATCTGGGGCGTGAAGAATTCTGAGAGCGGTGGAGGCCTGGAAGATTCGGGCGGGACGTGCATCTTCGTGCAGGGGACGGACAAACTGATCATCTCGCAGAACCTGATTGGAAATTGCCAGACCATCAGTGTGTTCGCGGCGCCTGTAGAGAAGCGCATCATAGGCACACGAGGAGGGACGGCACGGGACAACAAGGTTTACAACAACATCTTCCATTCTTGGGGGACGGCTGCCCTGGGCTTCATGAATATCCACAACCGGACTGACGGGAACCTCTACATTCTGCCGCCGAGGG
>JBLNBX010000061.1:0-14431 GCA_050260275.1 bacterium | reverse complement strand
AGAGCTGGTTCACACCTACTCGCTCATCCACGACGATCTGCCCGCACTCGACAACGACGACCTCCGCCGAGGCCGCCCAACCTGCCACAAGGTTTTCGGGGAGGCAATGGCGATTCTTGCCGGAGATGCGCTTCTGACGCTCGCCTTCCAGGTGCTGTGCGGCCCGGGGCCCATTCCGCCGGAACGCCGTGCGCCGCTAGCCGACGAGTTGTCAGCGGCCTCTGGAACGGCCGGCGGGATGATCGGCGGGCAGGTGTTCGATCTGGAGGGAGAGCACCAGCAGCCTACGGCGGAGCTGCTCGACCGCATACACCGGGCAAAGACGGGCGCGCTGCTGACCGCCAGCGTCCGCATGGGAGGTATCTGCGCGGGCGCCAGCGACGAGCAGATGGAAGCGCTCACCTGCTATGGGCGCCACATCGGCCTGGCTTTTCAGATAGTGGACGACATCCTGGACGTGGAGCAGTCTTCGGAACAACTCGGCAAGACGGCGGGAAAAGACGCGGCCCAGCAGAAGATCACGTTTCCTTGCGTCTATGGGCTGGAGGCCTCGCATCGCATGGCGGAGCAGGAATGCACGCGGGCCATGCAGGCACTGGAGATGTTCGGCGAGCGCGCGGCGCGGCTCTCGGAGATCGCGGAGATGATCGTCCGGAGAACGAAGTGAGCGGTTCCGCGTACTGCACCGCCGAGGCGCTCCGGGCGGCCACCCCGGCATGAAAAAGCCCCCGCGCGTAAGGCTGGACCAGTTGCTCGTCGATCGTGGTTTAGCCGAATCCCGCTCAAAGGCGCAGGCGCTCGTTCTCGCGGGCGAAGTCAAGGTGGACGGTTCACTCGCCGCGAAACCCGGGCAAGCCGTCTCCATCGAAAGCAGCATCGAGATCGCCGAGCCGATGCGCTTTGTCAGCCGCGGCGGATACAAGCTCGAAGCGGCGCTGGACAACTGGCGAGTCTCCGTGAGCGGGCTGATCTGCGCGGATATTGGCTCCTCCACCGGTGGGTTCACGGATTGCCTGCTGCAGCGGGGCGCGGCGCGCGTCTACGCGGTGGACGTCGGCGGAGGGCAACTCGACTGGAGGCTGCGCGGCGACGAGCGGGTAGTGGTGCGCGAGCGCGTAAACGCGCGCTATCTCTCGCGGGAGCACATTCCGGAGCCGCTCGATTTTGCGTGCGCCGACGTGAGCTTCATCTCGGTAACAATGATCCTGCCCGCGCTGGTTCCACTGCTGAAGCCCGCGGCGGGCATGGTAATCCTGGTGAAGCCGCAGTTTGAGGTGGGGCGGGGAAAGGTTGGCAAAGGCGGGATAGTCCGAGATCCGGAGCTGCACCGCGCGGCGTGCGACCGCGTGGAGGGCTCGGCGCGCGAACTGGGCTTCGAGACGGCTATCATGGAGAGCCCGGTTCTCGGCGCCGAAGGGAACAGGGAATTTCTGCTTTATGCGAAACGTTAGGACAGTCGGGATCCTCTCGAAGCCGAACGTGCCGCAGGGCGCGGAGGTCGTCCCGGCGGTCCTCGACTGGCTTGCACGCCACGGAATCGCCGCCCGGTACGACGCGGCGACCGCGGAGTACGTGGGGCGGGCGGACGGCCTGCCACGGCCCGAGGTGCCTGAAGGCTGCGACGGGATAGTGGTGCTGGGCGGCGACGGAACGTTGCTGGCCGCCGCGCGCGCCATCAATGGCCGCGAGATCCCCCTGTTCCCGGTGAACCTGGGCGGACTGGGGTTTCTGACCGCCATCACGCGCGAGGAGGTGCTTCAGGAGCTGGCGCGGTTCGTGCGCGGCGAGCACCGCATCGGACTGCGTTCCATGCTCCGCTGCAAGCTGATGAGACGCGGCGAGCAGGTCTGCGAGCACGACGCGCTCAACGATGTCGTCCTGACGAAATCGTCCATCGCGCGCATGATCGATTTCGACGTTCACGTAGATGGGCGCTTCGTTGCGGCATACAAGGCGGACGGGATGATTCTGTGCACACCGACCGGTTCGACCGCGTACTCGCTATCGGCCGGCGGGCCTATCATCTTCCCTCAGGTGGCGGCGATCTGCCTTACGCCGATTTGCCCGCACATGCTGACGAACCGGCCGGTTGTCGTCCCGGACTCGAGCACCGTGGAGGTCCTGAACAACGCCGACAACGGCGACGCATACCTCACGATCGACGGGCAGATCGGCGAGCCGCTCAATAACGGCGACCGCGTTATGGTGCAGCGTTCCCCGCACGTGCTGCAACTTGTGCGGCCTCCGCGGTCGATGTTCTTCGACGTGCTGCGGCAGAAGCTGAAGTGGGGCGAGCGATAGCAAAGAGCGGGCGATGACGCGGCTTTAGCGCTGGCGCGTTCGGGCTTCCGTCCCAGGCACCTGCCTGGCTGTGGCGGTGGTGGCGAGGCGGGAGAGCGTGAAGATCGAGCCTGTACCGGGCGCCGTGCCAGCGGGTAACGCGGCCTCTTGATCGCTCAAACGCCTAGGGCTCCGCCAATGCGGACCCGGACCCCGCAAACATTTCTTTTCACATTTGTCTATCCACCAATTCCCACCGAGGGTATCGTTTTCCGCCGCGAGGGCGTATGCTTAGGGGCAGTGCTCACCAACCCGGATGAGATCCGGCGCGCGGCGGAGCGCATGGAGGCCGAGTACCTCGACTTCCGGCGTTACCTCAAGGCGCACCACTGTCCGCTGGAGCCGCTGCACGAGATCGCAGCCGAGGTCGAAAGCCAGATCGACTGCACCGCGTGCGCCAACTGTTGCCGGCACGGTAGCGTCACGGTGACCGAAGCCGACATCGCAGCGATAGCCGAATACCTCGGTACGACCCGCGAGGAAGTGATCCGGCTGTACACCGTGCCGGACCCTGCCGCACCCCACCCGAGACTGCTTGCCAGTACCAAGCAAGGATGCACGTTCCTCGACGGAACGCTGTGCCTTGTTTACGAAGCCAGGCCGCGCGCCTGCCGCGAGTTCCCCTATGCATCGCACCGGGAGCGATCGCTCGGCGGGCGCATGGAGCGGCTGTGCGCGTGGGCGGCACTGTGCCCCATCGTGTTCAACGCGCTGGAGCTGTACAAGGAACGGGTAGGGTACCGGCGTCGCCCGGCTAGTGCTGGCGGGCAAGCCTGCGAATGAACTCGCGATCGCCGTCAAGGAAGTCGTACGCAGGCAGACGCGAGTAGGGTTCCCAGCGGATCTCCTCGAAGGCCAGGGGCTTGGGGTCGCCCGTGAACTCCGTCACGCGATAGAATATGAGCAGGATGGGCGGGCGCCGCGCGTAGCGGTACTCGTAACGGGCGATCTCGTCTCCGATCTCAGCGGTGATGCCGAGTTCCTCGGTCAGCTCGCGCTGGAGGGCCTGACGCGGCGTTTCCCCGGTCTCGACCTTGCCGCCGGGGAACTCCCACTTGAAAGGGTGCGTGTCGCCGGCCTGGCGTTGGCAAACCAGGACGAGACCGTCGCGCTCTATAACACCGGCAACCACCAGAAAAGGACGGGGCACTGGTACAAAGATACCCGAATAGCGGGAGAGGTAGGTGGCATTTCTGGTTCCCGGCGGGGGCGCGAGGATTGTCGCGATAATCGTACTAATGAGGGTCCTCGGAATTCTGCTTATGGCCAGCCTGGTTATTGCACCCGACATTCACGAACGCGCGGCGAAATGGAAGCCCGTGAAGATGCCGTATGACGCGTCGCGACTGTCGCAGCGCGAGCGCCAAATGATCGATGCGCTCGTGGAAGCCTCACAGCACCTCGGGAGAGCGTACTGGCAACAGACCGATCCCAAAGCGCTCGAGATCTGGAGGAGCCTGGCGAATGCGACAGATCCGCGCGAAGTGGCGGCGCGCCGCCTCCTGTTCATCATGGGTTCCCGCTGGGACCTGCTCGACGACCACAAGCCGTTCATCGGCACGGAGACGGCTCCGCCCGGACTCGGGTACTACGACGCCGGGATAACCCGCGAGGAGATCGAAGCCTGGGTGAAGGCGCATCCCGAGTCCCGCGAGGCCATCTACAGTGGGTACACCGTTGTCCGGCGGAAGAACGGCGCGCTGGTCGCGATCCCTTACCACGAGGAGTACCGCGAGTTCGTCGAGCCGGCCTCAAAGGCGCTGCTCCGCGCGGCGGAACTGTCGGATGACCCGCAGTTCGCGCGCTTTCTCCGGCTCAGGGCCGCCGCGCTGCTCACGGATGACTACTACGAAAGCGACCTGGCGTGGATGGATCTGAAGGACCCGAAGTTCGACGTCATCATGGGGCCGTACGAGACCTACGGCGACGGCCTGCTCGGCATCAAGGCCGCCTACGAAGCGGCAATCCTCATCCGCGACGAGGAGGAAAGCAAGAAGCTCGCAACGTTCGCGGCGTATGTTCCAGAGCTCCAGGAAGCGCTTCCGCTCGCCCCGGAGGACCGGCCTTCGAAGCACGGGCTGGCGACGCCGATGGAGGTGATGTACTCGCCGTTCCGGTCCGGCGATGCGCGCCACGGCTACCAGGCGGTGGCGACGAACCTGCCGAACGATCCGCGCATTCACGTCAAGAAGGGCACGAAGAAGATCTTCTACAAGAACTTCATGGACGCGCGTGTGAACGAGGTCATTCTGCCCATCGGCAAGCGCCTGATGCAGCCGGACGCGGCGGCGCGTGTGACCGGCGAGGGCTACCTCACGGCGGTGCTGCTGCACGAGATATCGCACGGGCTCGGACCGGCGTACGCACGTATTGGCGGGAAGCAGGTTGAGATAAGGGAAGCCATGGGTCCGCTGTACTCCGCGCTCGAGGAAGCCAAGGCCGACGCGACGGGAATGTTCGGGCTGGAGTGGCTGGTGCGCAAGGGCGCCCTTCCGAAGGAACGCCTGCCGGAGTACTACAACTCGTATGTCGCGGGCATCTTCCGCACACTGCGTTTCGGCACCGCTGAGGCGCACGGTCAGGCTGAACTCATGGAGTTCAACTACCTCACTGAGCAAAAAGCGATAGTGCGCGATGCGGCGGGCCGCTACGGCATCGACATGGCGAAGATGCCGGAAGCGTTCGCGCGGCTCACGCAGGAGCTGCTCGAGATCGAGGCGACGGGCGACCGCGCGCGCGGCGAGAAACTGTTTGCGCGATATACGAGCATTCCGGCGGATCTGGAGAAGGCCCTGGAGTCCATCAAGGATATCCCGGTGGACGTGGACCCGGTTTTCGATTTTCCTTCGGGCATCAATTAGACGGCGCGGCTTCCTATACTGGTTGACGAATGCCCTATCCGTTCCGCCACGCAACGTGCAACGAGATGTACCAGGGCCTCTCGTTCGCCGAAACGTGCCGTTCCATTCGCAGCGCCGGGTACACGGGGATAGAGATCGCTCCGTTCACGCTCGGCGAGGACCCTACGGCCATTCCGCCGGCGCGCCGGCGTGAGATAGCCGACACGATCCACTCCGAGGGTCTGGAGTTCGCCGGCATGCACTGGCTGATGGCGGTTCCAAAGGGCCTGCACGTGACAGCTCCCGACGCGGCGCTCCGGAAGCGCAGTTGGGAGCACGTGCGCAGGCTGGCGGATCTGTGCGCTGACCTCGGCCCCAATAGCGTGATGGTCTTCGGCTCTCCCAACCAACGCAGCACCACGGGCGGTATTGGCCGCGAGGAAGCGATGAAGTATTACGCCGAGGGGCTCGCGACGGTCGCGCCGCACGCCGCCGAGCGCGGCGTGGCGATCCTCGTGGAACCGCTCACGCCGCGCGAGACGGACGTCATCAACACGCTCGAAGAGGCGGTCGCGATCGTGCGGCAGGTGAGTTCGCCGGGCGCGCTGACCATGTTCGATACGCATAACACAATCTCCGAAACCGAGCCGCACGCGACGCTGGTGGAAAGGTATTTCGACCTGATCCGTCACGTGCACGTCAACGAGATGGATGGCCGGCATCCCGGAACCGGCACGTACGACTACCGGGCGGTGCTCGAAGTGCTGGCGCGCCGCCGATACAAGGGCTGGATTTCGCTCGAGGTCTTCGACTACTCGGCGGGCGCGGATACTATCGCGCGCGAGTCGCTCAGTTACCTGGAGTCTGAGATCGCGAAGCTGCCAGGCTCGTTCGAAGCGTCACAGGGGAGGAATTGATGGCGAAATACGTTGTCACGGGCGGCGCGGGGTTCATCGGGTCAGCCGTGGTTCGCGAATTGCTCGCGAGGGGCGTTGGGCGGGTCGCGGTCATCGACAATCTCTGCACGGGAAAGCTCTCCAATCTGGACGAGGTCCGCGAAAACGTCGAGTTTCACGAGGCTGATATCCGCTGCTACGAGGCCATCGCCCCTGTAATCAGCGGAGCGGATGTCGTGTTTCACCTGGCCGCGATACCGTCCGTGCCGCGCTCGATCAGCGATCCCGTCCCGTCGCACGAGTCGAATATAGACGGCACGTTCCAGGTGCTGCGTGCGTGCGTCGAGGGCAAAGCGAAGCGCCTCTTTTACGCCGCATCATCTTCCGCGTACGGTGACACCGAGGTGCTGCCGAAAGTGGAGACGATGCTGCCGCGCCCGAAGTCGCCCTACGCGGTGCAGAAACTGCTCGGGGAGTATTACGCGGCGGTCTTCGCGTCGTGTTTCGGGCTCAGCACGGTGTCGGTGCGCTACTTCAACGTCTATGGCCCGCGGCAGGATCCATCTAGCCCGTACTCCGGCGTCATTTCGCTGTTTATGAAGGCGCTCATCGAGCGCCGCTCGCCGGTTATCTACGGCGACGGCGAGCAGTCGCGCGATTTTACCTACGTTGAGGACGTCGCGGCGCTGACGGTGAAGGCTGCAGAGGCCACTAACGCCAGCGAGGTGGTCTATAACGGCGGAAACGGCGGCCGCTACACGCTGAACGAGTTGTGGGCAACGCTACAGAAGATCGAAGGTGTCGAGATTCCCGCTATCTACGCGCCCCCGCGGCCCGGCGATGTCCGGCACTCGCAAGCCGACACCACCGCCGCCGTGCGCGACCTCGGCCACGCGCCGCGGTTCACGCTAGAAGAGGGGCTGCGGCGCACGCTGGCCTGGTACCGGACCAACCAGGCCTGATGCCGCTTAAAACATGCCCGGCGGCGGGCGTTTAGAGCTTATAATACCCGTTGCCGGAAACTTGCCATGCCCTCTTCGTTCGGTAGCATCGAGCTCGACGTACAGGCCGGCCGGCAGCGCCACAGCGGCCCGCCCGAACCCGACACCCCGTTCCGAATCGCCGTTCTGGGCGACTTCAGCGGGCGCGAAAACCGCGGCATCGTAGACACCGACATTGCCGCCCGCAAGACCTTCAGGATCGACCGCGACAACATCGATCAGGTGCTGGCGCGCATTCAGCCGCAGTTGTGCCTGCCGGAGGCGGGGACTATCCGCTTCTCCGAGTTCGAGGATTTCCACCCCGACCGCCTCTACGCTCTTCCGCTGTTCAGGATGATCGAGCAGGGAGCGCAAGCTGCGCCGCGGCCTGTTACAGCGGTGCCCGAGGCGGCAACCACTCCGGCGCCAGCGCCGAAGCGCCGGATCAGCCTGGACGAGCTGCTCGATTCCACCGAAGAGCGCGGGCTGGCGCGACGGCCGGCTGACGACCTGAGCCGCATCGTAGATGAGATCGTCAGGCCGCACCTGGTGCCCAAGCCCGATCCCGCGCAGGTGGAGACGCAGTCCGCAATGGAGGCGGCGGCCAGCGAGTGCATGCGCACCGTCCTCCACAACCCTGCGTTCAAGGCGCTGGAAGCCGCGTGGCAGGGCGTGTTTTTCCTGATCCGGCGGCTCGAAACCGGCACGGATCTGCAGGTGCACCTGATCGATATCTCCAAGGCGGAGATTGCGGCCGATCTGCTTCCCGCCGACGACCTTCGCCACACCGGACTGTGGCGTCTGATGGTGGAGAAAACGGTGGGAACGCCGGGCGCGGTTCCGTGGTCTGTGATCGCGTGCGACTACTGGTTCGATTCATCGCTCGACGATGTGGACCTGCTGGCACGGCTCGCGATGCTGGCGCGCGCGGCCGGCGCTCCGGTCATCGCCGGCGCTAGCCCGAAGATAGTGGGAGCCAGTTCGCTCCGCGACCAGCCGCGGCCGGAAGCGTGGCATCCGGACCCGGTCTCGAGCGGTTACTGGGCGCGCCTGCGGCAGATGCCCGAGGCCGCCTGGGCGGGCCTTGCGCTTCCGCGTTTTCTCCTCCGAATGCCCTACGGGGCAGGGTCGAACGCGATCGAGAGCTTCGGCTTCGAGGAGTTCGCCGGCGCGCCGGAGCACGAGGAGTATCTGTGGGGGAATCCCGCGTTTGCGTGCGCATGCCTGCTAGGGCAGGCGTTCACGCAGGCCGGCTGGAGCATGGCGCCGGGCATGGTCCGCGAGATCGCCGGTCTGCCCGCGCACACGTACCGCGAGGATGGCGAAACGGTTCTGAAGCCATGCGCCGAAGTGCTCCTGACCGAGTACGCGGCCGACGCCATGTTCGAACTCGGCCTCATGCCGCTTGCGTCGCTGAAGGGACGCGACGCGGTGCGCTTGCTGCGCTTCCAGTCAATCGCCGATCCGCCTTCGGCGCTTGCAGGGCCCTGGGAGTAACTACCGCGCTGGCGGCGGCCCAGGCTCGCCCGGTTGCGCTGAAAACTCGTCCGCGGGCGCCGCATCCCACTGCTCACCGCCGGCGAGCGCGGCCGCTGTATCGGGCGCATGCTGCTGGGAAACCGCCTGCTCCGGAACCGGTTCGCCGGCTGCGTCACGCTCCTGCTCGGGCGGGGCGGTGCAGGCGCCTTTCGCAATGCCTGATAGACGCCAGTCTCACCGGCGTAGAGCAGCAGCTTCACCGAGATGCGCGCGAGGATGAACACCTGCTGGGCGGCAAGCATCACCAGCAGCCATCCGATGGTGGTCTGGGGGATGCGATTGATCGAGAAATGGCCCACGGCCGCCAGAATCGCCAGCAGCAGCATCGCGCCGGCATACACTCCCGCAGCAGCCCTGAAACTCCGGAACACGAAAACGAACGATTCGAGATATGCGCGGAGAGCCCGGCGGCTGTCTTCGACCACGAGGCGCACGCGCGCGTAGCCAGCCGTCATGCTGATGAGCAGCATCAGTGCGAGCGTGGTGGCCGTACGGAACCAGGCATACAGCACCAACGGCGCCTCGCGCTCGCTATCCCAAAACAGCGACTCGCCCAAGCCTCGCATTATCAGATAGACGACGAAGGCGGCAGCGTACGTTAACCCCACCGGAACTGCCAGTCTCAGCAGCCGTGCGAAGTTCCGCCCGCAGCCGCCCCAGAACGCGCCCGCATCGTAACGGTCCTGCCCGGAAGCGAAGACGGCTATCGTGCCGCCCGCGAGAAACGTGGCGAGCATAAAGAAGACGCCCGCGATGACCACGGCGGCGGGTGCGTACGAGGCAACTGGCCATCCTCCGGATTCGTAGGCGAACTCCGTGAACCAGCTTATGTCGAAGTTCTCAAGCATCCTGCCGGCCCACAGCGTGCGGCCCAGGTTGCCAGTAAGCAGAGCGGCGAGAGGAAGAGCGGCGGCAAGCGCGAACAGGAGAGTAAGCAGGTAATAAACCAGCCACAGCCTTCGTGCGCGGTTGACTCGGTGTGCGGCCTGCCTCAGGAATGTAAGTGCGGTCATCTCACGCCTCCTATGCCGCTGCCCCGATCGACAAAAGCAGATTCTGTATCCAGAAGAGCAGGTTGGCCGTCCATTTCAGCAGTGGCTGGACAGCGGGTTCGGCCTGCCAGGAGTTGTTGGCGAAGTTGATATCGAGCAGCAGCTTCTGGTACGGATCCACTTCCACAGAAGCCACCTCCGAGGGCCGCTCGAAACGGTACTCCACCCACCGGTACCGGCCGTCCCAACGCTTCAGGACGGTGTTGCCGTCCCTGAACCGGATTCTCACGTCCACCGGAACTATCGCCTCACCCTCGCGCCTGATCCTAACGACGGACGTCCAGACCTGTTCCTTGTCGTCTTTGTAGGATTCCACGTCACCCACTGCGTAATCGAGCACGTGCGAGCCATAGAAGAACTGATCGAAGAACCAGTCGTAATCCTGCCCGGATATCTCGTTCACGACATCGATAAAATCGCGGGTCGAAGGGTGCCGGAGTTTCCAGCGTTGGAAGTAAGTGCGCATCACGCGGGCCATCGTATCTTCGCCGAGGAGGCGCTCAAGTGTTCGCAACGTAACCGATGCGCGCATGTACACGTTAATGCCGTAGCTGTTTCCGGGATAGTATTCCCAGGCATTGCGCGCGAGTGCGTCCGCCTTGGGCGCCGCCAGCCAGGAGGCCCGGTTTGCCTGGTCCCACGTGACCTCGGGCAGCCGGACCAGCATGGAGAGCGGAATGCCCTGCACACGGATGGGAACCGGGAAAGGCCCGTACACCTTGTCGAGTATCTTACTGGTTGAGTATGTGTTGAAGCCCTCGTCGAGCCACGCTTCCTCAAACTCGTTGTTCGCTACCATCCCATACCAGTACTGGTGCCCGAACTCGTGCACGGTAACCATCTCTGGCGACTGCTCTTTCCGGTCGACGATCCAGTCCGTCCCGGCGGTGATGAGCGTGGGATACTCCATGCCGCCGGTGTTTCCTGCCCCATAGGCCGGGTCCACAACCGTGATGGTCTTGTAGGGATACTTTCCATACCACAAGCCGAAGTACTTGAGCGCGGCGGCCGTCGCGTGGAAGTGGCGCTCGATCTGGCCGGCGTGGTCTGGCTGGATCAGCAGGATCATGTTCACGGGGTCGGGCCGCACATCCTCCACGGCGATGCCGTGCAGCTTCGCAACGGCTGCGATCTCGGCTTCGGTCGTCTCGCGTGCGGGGTCGAACAGGTGCTCTACGCGGATGAACGATGGCGAGGCGGTCCAGGCGAAATCGTGAACACCATCCTGCACGAAGCGCCACGTTGTTGTGCCGGCCGCCTTGTCTTCCGTGCGGCGCTCCAGCACGCCAGTTGCCCCGACGATGTAGTTCGAGGGCGTGGTTATGTTTACGGCATAGCGGCCAAAATCCGCGTAGAACTCGCTTCGGGCATGATACTGATGGCAGTTCCACCGGCCCTCAGCGGCGCCGCGCACTCCAGCGCTCTCCCAGACGCCGATCTTTGGGAACCACTGCGACACGAAATGGTACTGGCCCTGCCAGCCGGCGCGGGGAGCGCCTCTGGGGAGCCTAGTGTGGAAGTCGATCGCAACGCGGATCGTCGCGCCGGGGCGGACGGGCTCGGGCAGGTCCACCGCCATCACCGTGCCGTCGTCAGGGTTGCCGTCGTCGGGCGCGATGTAGCGGATGGACTTGGTCAGGTCGGGCCCGTTCTCGATGCGAATACTCCGAACCTCGATCGAGCCCCATCCATTGCGCTCGCGCAGGCGCTCCGCCAGGTCCCGGTCCTCGCGCATGAACGTGCTCTTTGCGTCTCGGAAGGCGTTCATATACAGGTGAAAGCGCAGCTCGCGAATGTAGTCCGGCGAGTCGTTCCGCCACGCGAGCACTTCGTGGCCGGCTATGGCGTGTTCGGCGGGAATCAGGCGGGCGTCGATATCGTAGCTTGCTATCTCCGGAAACTCGGCAGGAGCCGCGATACCGCAACACAAGATGGCCAGCAGCAGGAAGCGCATATGACAGGGATACTACATTGGCGCATTTCTTACTCAGGATCTGGAAAACACCAGCTCTCCGGCTGAGTACGTGCGTTCGATCGATATCGCGCCTTCGCCAAGCGTGAAAACGGCGATATCGCCGCGCTCGCCCGGCGCCAGCCCGTTCAGGCGTCCTTCGATGCGCGCCGCGCGAGCCGGGTTCAGCGTCGCCATCGCGACGGCGTCAGACAGCGGAATGCCCGCTATGCGCATCACGTTGGAGATGGCGCGGTCGAGGCTGAGCGCCGATCCGGCGAGCCGGCTGGCTCCCGCCAGCACGATCCGCCCATCGGCCGTGTACTCAACGTCCTGTTCGCCCAACCGGTAGCGGCCAGGCGCGGCGCCCGCCGGCTGGGCCGCGTCAGTGACGAGAATGGCTCGTCCGGTTCGCTTTGCACGCAGCGCCACCTTCAGGAAGGCGGCATCGAGGTGGAAGCCGTCCACGATGAAGCTGGCGGCCAGGCGATCCTCGGCGAGCTGCTCCCAGATGTAATTGGAGCGCCGCTCTATGGTGCTGTGCGCGGCGTTGCCGAGGTGTGTCGAGATGCGCGCCCCCGCAGATACCGCGGCCGCGATCTGCGCCGCGTCAGCCGCGGTGTGGCCGATGGCTGCGACGACGCCCTCCTCCGTCACGCGCTCGATGAACCTGGGTGCGTCGGGCCACTCGGGCGCGAGCGTCACGATGCGGATCAGGCCCCGAGCCGCTTCCTGCATGCGGTGGAACTCGTGTATGTCGGGACGCCGCACCCAGCGGCGCGGGTGCGCGCCGCGCGGGCCGTCCTCCGCCGAGATGTATGGCCCCTCGATGTGAAAGCCTTCGATGGCAGCGCCGCCGGGCACGCGTTCCCGCGCATCCGCCAGGTTGCGCAGCGCGCCGCACATGCGTTCCGGCGAGCCGGTTATCACCGTAGGGAAGAAGCGGGCGACGCCGGTGGCATGAAGCGCTCCGATGGCGCGCGCAATGGCATCGTGCGGGGCCGCGGGATCGTTGAAGTCCACGCCGGCGTAGCCGTTCACCTGGAGGTCGATCCACGCGGGCGCGACGAACACGCGCTTGAAGCCGGCCCCGGTGAACGGACCGGCTGAGGCGATCACATCCGAGAAAACCACGCGCACCGGGCCGCCGGTCAGCGCATCGATGCCCGATTCCTCAATCATTTCTCCCCCGATTTGGTTTATGGACAGGATATCCACACGCCTGCGGCGGCAACTGCAACAAGCTGCGAGAAATCAATGTTGTGGATATGCCGCCGGCGGCGCCAGATTCGCGTGCATTCCGGCGCGCGCCGTTGGTAAAAAGGAAGAGCCTCTCGCGAGCCGGTCCGGATTGAAGACTCGGGGGAGGTGGATATCCGGACCGCGCTCTCCGAGGTTCCTTCACTTCAGCTAGCTCTTCACACCCGCGGGCGCATGCACCGGCGTGAGCCACCCGTAACGGTCCGGCTTCTCACCGCTGATGATGGCGAAGAACTCCTTCTGCAACGCCTCTGCGACAGGGCCGCGCTTCCCCGCGCCGACCTGGATGCGGTCCACCGAGCGGATTGGCGTAATTTCGGCCGCCGTGCCGGTGAAGAAGACTTCGTCGGCGACATACAGCAGTTCGCGCGGGATGATGGTCTCGATCACGGGAATACCGAGGTCGCCGGCAAGCTTCAACACGGAATCGCGCGTGATGCCGGGCAGCACCGAAGCGCCGAGTGGCGGGGTGAAGATGCGGCCGTCGCGAACAACGAAGATGTTCTCGCCCGAGCCCTCGCTGACGTGGCCTTCGACGTCGAGTGCGATGCCCTCGTCGTACCCGTTCGCCACGGCCTCCATCTTGATGAGCTGCGAATTCATGTAATTCGCGCCAGCCTTAGCGAGCGCGGGCAACGTGTTCGGGGCAAAGCGATTCCAACTCGACACGCAGACGTCCACGCCGGCCTCGAGCGCCTCCGCGCCCAGATACTTGCCCCACGCATATGCGGCGATGAACACCTCGGTCGGGTTGTCGCGCCCGTAGACGCCCATCGGCCCAAAACCGCGCAGAACAATGGGGCGGACATAGCAGTCGCCGATCCCGTTCACGCGAACGAGGTCGCAGACGGCGTTTGAAAGCTCGTCGAGAGAGAACGGCACGTCGATGCGATAGATCTTGCAGGAATCGAGCATGCGGCGCATGTGATCCCGAAGGCGGAAGAGAGCCGGGCCGGCCTTGCCTTCATAGGCTCTTACGCCTTCGAATACCGAACTGCCGTAGCTGACTACGTGCGAAAGCACGTGAATCTTCGCATCATTCCAGGGGATGAACTGTCCGTTGTGCCAGATCTTCTCGGTAGGACTTAACATGGGTTCATTATAGAACGCCGCGCAGTGCCTCCCTTTGCCCGCCCGGCATTCCAGACGGTTGCGGATCATGATACGCGCCGGAAACGGCGGCTGAGTCTGTTATCCTGTGACGTGTTGAACATGCCGAGGCTGGGGGCGCTTCTGCTGCTCGCGGGCGCGGCGTTCGCGCAAACGCCGCCACTGGTCCGCATCCTCGCCGGCGAACTGGACCGCAACTTCGAGCTGCTAAAGAAGAAAGGCGACCCCGCGCCGTACTTCATCTCCTACCAGGTCACGGAAATCGAGTCGGGTGTGGCCTCGGCCTCGGCAGGCGCGCTGAAAACGCTTCGGAAGGACCGCGCCCGGCTGCTGGACGTGTCCGTCCGCACCGGCTCACCGCAGCTCGACAACTACCATCAGATCGGCCGCGACTACCCGCGCTTTGCCTCCGGCGCTGCGATTCCGCTGGAGGACAACGCCGCCGCGATCAGCCGCGCTCTGT
>JBLNBX010000060.1:0-9976 GCA_050260275.1 bacterium | reverse complement strand
CCGCGGAGTCCGCGCCGCAGATGGGCGACCGGCGCACGTACCAGATGGATCCGCCGAACGCACGCGAGGCGCTGCGCGAGGCGGAGCTCGACATCGCCGAAGGCGCCGACATGGTGATGGTGAAGCCCGGCATGCCGTATCTCGACATCGTGCGACGCGTGAAGGATGCGTTCGGCGTTCCCACCTTCGCCTATCAGGTCTCGGGCGAGTACACGATGCTGCGGGCCGCGGCGCTGAACGGCTGGCTCGACGGCGACCGCGTCATGATGGAGAGCCTGATTGCCTTCAAGCGCGCCGGCGCTGACGGCGTGTTGACCTACTTTGCCCCAGCAGCCGCCAAGATCCTGAAATCGAGCGCCTGAGCGGGAGGTTGTGGTCCGGGCCGCGCTGCAGACCAATTGGAGCTGGCGCCGCCGCGCAGCCGCGGGCCAGTGTTGGCAAGCCCTGCTTATCGTGCTGGCCGTGCTGGCGCTCGGCGGATGTGCGCGCGTCATCGACGCCGAGGAAGCGCGCATGTGCCGCTCCATTCTGCCCGCGCTCAATCCGTCGCTCGCCGGCCTGAAGATCCTGGCAACGCATTCGCTCGCCGACGGCCGCGGCGTGAAGATCCTCTACCAGATCGAGACGGAAATGAACGGCGTCGTGCCGCGCTCGCTCGCATGCACCTTCTCCGCCGACCGCACCGGCGCCTTGCTGCCGCGACACCTCGAAGGCGTCGCCACCGAGAGCGCCAGGCTCGGGCCGGTCCGTCTCTATTTCCTGCGCCGGTTTTGGCTCGAGGGCGTGGGCGCGCTCGCCGCCGATCCGACACCGATCGTCAACGCGGATCGCGTGCCGCAGATCTCGTGGACGGCCGCAACGACCCTGCAAAGCCTCATTGCGGCCCTGCCGCAGATGGCGCTCTACGGCCTGCTGGCCTCCGCCTATGCGCTCGTCTACGGCCTGATCGGACGCATCAACCTCGCGTTCGGCGATCTGTCCACGCTCGCAGGATACGGTGCGCTGCTCGGGCTCGTGGCCGCCGGCGGCATAGGCGCGGTCGGCATCAGTCTCTTTGCGGCGCTGGCCGTCGCGCTATGGGTCAGTGCCACGTACGGCGCGTTCGCTGCACGCCTCGTCTTTGCACCGATTGCGCGACAGCGCGGCCAGGTGGTGCTCATCGCCAGCACTGGCCTCGCCATCTTTCTCTCCGAGTACGTGCGCATCGCCCAAGGCTCCGGCATGCGCTGGGCGCCGCCGCTGTTCAACACGCCGTTCGGCGTCGCGCGCTCCGGCGATTTCGTCGTCAGCGTCACGCCGATGGCGCTCGCCGTCACGCTCATCGCGCTCCTTTCCGCCTACTGCATCATCAGCGCCATGCGCCGCTCACGCTTTGGCCGCGCTTGGCGCGCGTGTGCTGATGATCCGCTCGCTGCCGAGCTGTTTGGATTGAGCCCGAGCACCGTTCTGCTGAAGGCGTTCCTGCTCGCTTCGCTGATGGCGGGCCTCGGCGGCGCAGTGACGACGCTCTATTACGGCGGTGTTACCCACTCCGGCGGATTGCTCATTGGGCTCAAGGCGCTCATTGCCGCGATACTCGGCGGCATCGGCTCCGTTCACGGTGCCTTCCTTGGCGGCCTTCTGCTCGGCGCTGCGGAATCGTTGTGGTCTGCGTTGTTTCCCATCGAGTTGCGCGATCCCGTCATCTACGCGGTGCTGGCCATCGTTCTGGTGTTGCGCCCCGGCGGCTTGCAGGGAACTCCCGAGCTCGATCCGCATCGCGGCTGACCTTCCGATCACGGCTTGCTGCTGCACTTGATTGAACAAGGCCCGCTCACCTAGAGTGAATGCGAGTAGGGTGCTTGTGAGCGGCGTGCGGGATGAGCGAGCAGCAAAAACACTTCCCAGAGTTTTATGTGACGGCTCCTCAACCGTGCCCCTATCTTCCAGGCCGATCCGAGCGCAAGCTCTTCACCCACCTGACGCACGACAAGCCTCCGGCCCTCATCGACAATCTGCTCAAGGGCGGGTTCCGTCGCAGCCAGAACATCGCCTACATGCCTTACTGCGAAGGCTGTCAGGCGTGCGTCTCCGTGCGCGTGCTCGTCGCCGACTTCGTGCCCGGCCGCTCCATGCGGCGCGTGATCGACAGAAACCGCGACCTCCACGTCCGTCGCACCGCGCCCGTGCCCACCGCCGAGCAGTACAGTCTGTTCCGTGGCTACATCGATGCGCGCCACAGCGACGGCGGCATGGCCGACATGACCGTGCTCGACTACGCCATGATGGTCGAGGACTCCATCATCGATACCTTCATCACCGAGTACCGTCTGAAGCCGGAGAACGCGGCGGAAGGCCGCCCCGACACGTGGCCGCTCAAGGCCGTGGCGCTCTGCGACCGCCTCTCGGACGGCATCTCCATGGTCTACAGCTTCTACGAGCCCGATGAGACCGAGCGCAGCCTCGGCACGCACATGATCCTCGATCACATCGAGTACGCCCGCCGCCTCGGGCTGCCCTATCTGTACCTCGGCTACTGGATCGAAGGCTCGCGCAAGATGGCCTACAAGAACCGCTTCTGCCCGCAGGAGCGGCTCGGCCCGAACGGCTGGATCAGAACCTGAGGCAGCGGCGAGCGGTGGGCCTGTAGCGTGACCGAGGCAACGCCGCTTGCCGAGAGTGCCGGGCTCGCCGTGCTCGTCGCCAAGATGGCGGCAACCGCAGCGTTCGTCGTCTGCGTCGCGCTGCTGTCGGAGCGGGTCGGGCCATTCCTCGGCGCCATGACCGCCTCGCTCCCGATCTACACCGGACCCATCTATCTCTTCCTGGCGCTCGATCACGGCCCCGACTACCTCGCCCAGAGCCTGATCGGCAGCACGGCCATCTCGGCCGCCACGCCCATCTTCGCGCTCACCTACTGCCTGCTGGCGCTCCGCTTCGGCGTCGGCGCAAGCCTCGGCGGGGCGCTGCTGGCGTGGGCCCTCGCGGCGCTCGCCATCCGATCGCACGCCTGGACGCAGATCGAGGCCGCGCTTCTCACCGCGGCCGTGTTCGTGGTGGCGGTTCCCGTATCCGGCTACTTCAAGCACGCGGGCATCATAGTGCAGGCTCAGAAGAGGTGGATTGATCTGCCCTTGCGCGCGATGCTGGTGGCGGCAACCGTCGGCGTGGTGACCATCGTCAGCGCACACACTCCGCCGATGGTCACCGGCATCCTGACCGTGGTTCCCGTCATCTTCTCGAGCCTCATCCTGGTGCTGCACCCGCGCATCGGCGGTCCCGCCACGGCCGCGCTGATGGCGCACTCGATCAGCGGCCTGATCGGCATGGTGATCGCCTTCATCGTCGCCCAGCTCTCCATCCGCCGGATCGGCACGGCGCCGGCGCTGCTGATCGGCCTCGGCATCTGCATCGCCTGGAACCTGATGCTGATCGTCGCGCGCCACGGGCTCGGCTGGCTGCGGCGCTGATCAGCGGCGCGGCCATGCCGCCACCGCCCCCAGCAGCATCGCCCCGCCTCCGAGCAGGAACAGCGCCGCGTGCCCGCCGGTCGCCGCATAAAGCATCGGCACCGCGACCCCGCCCGTCACCGCGCCGCACGCGTTGGCGAGGATCATCGCCCGCATGATGCGCGGCATGGCCTGCGCCGTGCCGAGCTCGCGTGCGCGCACTGCCATCAGGCTCGACATGCCGGGTTGCGCGCCGAACAGTGCCGACGACGCAACGAGGATCGGCGCCGCCGGCCAAAGCGCCGGCGCACCGATGCCCGCGCCGAGGCTAACGAAGCCGATCACCAGCCCCCAGGCCGCTCCAACGCGCAGCGCCAGCCACGCGGCGATCCATGGGCCGAGCACCGAGAACACCCCGACCAGGCTCCAGTGCATGCCGCCCACGACCATGCCCTGGCCGAGCCCGCGGGCGATGAAGTCGACCCAGTAGAGCGTGTGCGCCACGATGCCGAGCGAGAACAGCGCGTGCGCCAACAGCAGACCCGCCAGCGCCCCCCAGCGGATCGGCGCAGCGGGCGCAGATGTCTGCGGCGCCCTGAGCTCCGGCGCTGCGTGCCAGCCCCACAGTGCGAGCACCACGCCCGCCGCCCCTGCCAGCGCCAACCCCGACCACGCCGCAGCAAGCCCGTGCGCCAGCAGCAGCGGCACCAGCGTGCCCGCGCCCAGCACACCGATGCCGACGCCTGCGAACACGAAGCTCGCCGCGACCGGCCGCTGCCGCTCGGGCGCCGTGGCCGTGATCAGCGCCAACCCCAGCACCATGATGACGCCGGTGGTCACGCCGACGAGCCCGCGCCAGAAGCCGAGCCAGGCGAAGCCGCCAGGCACGCCGGAGGCGGCCAGCGCCAGCCACGACAGCGCGATCGCCACGCCGAGCACGCGATGCACGGAAGTCACGCGCAGCAGCGGCGCCGACAGCACGGCCCCGGCCATGAAGCCGAAGATGTTCAGCATGCCGACGCGGCCGGCCTCGACCGCGGACAAAGACCCCGCCTCCACCAGCGCCGGCACCATCGCCGTATACGAGAAGCGCCCGAGCCCCATGCCGACGAACATTCCAGCGCCGCTGCCGAGTGCGATGCGGCGCCAGTCGCAGGCCGCGTCATGCTCCCCATCCGGCGCCGCCGGCGCCATCACTTCGCCAGCTCCTGATCGAGCTTGCTGAAGAGGTACTGCCACTTCGCCTTCTGGCTCGCCACCAGCGCCTGCATGTGCGACCTGAGCTCGGTGAGATGCGAGCAGTCGGGCTCGCGCGCCGCGGCCCCTTCCGCGCCCATGCTCTCGATCTTGGCCAGATAGTCGGCCGACTCGCGATCATACTCATCGGCCTTGGCGTCCTGCACCAGCGGCGCCGCTTCTCTCAGGAACTGGTCGTTGCTCCAGCCGCGCTTGTCCTTGAGCGCGCGCAGCTTGGACTGGAATGCGGGCCGGTTCTGCGCATTGAGATCGCGCAACGCCGCAGCCGCCTCGCTGACCACGGCCTCGAACTGCATCCTGGTGCAGTCCGGACCTTGCGCGCGGGCGGGAGCAATTTGAGCAAGTCCTCCGCAAGCGAGGAGCCCCAGCAGCGATGCCGCCGCGCCAACGCGCGCCAGCGCACATCCCGGAGCGCGCCGGCCCGCTATCGCGCCGCGATTCCGCGTCCACCGGCCATGATCTCCGGCGCCGGCGCAGGCGCGCGCGGAACCTGCCGCGCGACGCTGCCTCACGCCGATTGCACCAGGCCAGCGCGCCTGCATGCCATTTCCCCCGTCCTCGCCCGTCCTCGCCGGTGATCGCCGCATCCTCTCAACGCGCGGCTCGTCGCGTTGCGCCTACATGGACGGGATTGCCGCGGCGGGCAAGTGACCGCAAGCGCGCGCCGCAACCTTCTGCCGCCCGGCGTGCTTTCCGCGCCCCGCGACCTCCGGCCGCCTGCTCCGCGACAGCGCCAGCGGCACGATCCCCGCAGCGTCTCCGCTCGAGGCTTGGCTGGCAAGAGGAGCCGGGCGTTTGCGAGCCCTGCTGACCTTTTGCGCTCTTTGATGGGCTCCAACGCCCTGGCTCTCCGCCTCCGGGCCCCGCGCAAGCGCTCTGCTGGTCTGGCAGCCGACCTGGCAAGACGGTCGGACGGCGGCTCCCGGCTCATTAGCGGAATGCAGCGCTGCAGGCAGCCGCATCCCGAGCCGGGACGGGGCGATCCTCTCACCAGCCCCGCTACCCGTGGATAACTTTTTTCTGGAGGCGCCTCTCCCCTGCCGCACTCGGGCCTACGAGCCGAAACTTGTCCCCGCGGGCGCGCCGGCTCGTAGGCTCGACGCATGCAGCACGACGACGCCGACGACTGGAAAGCCCCGCCGCTGTCGACCACGGCCATCTACGTCTACGCCATCCTCGACCGCCGCGGACGCAGCATGCGCATGGGTCCGCTCAGGCAGGAGGCGCGCCTCGACGACCGCACTCTGAGCGCGGCCATCAACGAGCTGCAGGAGCGTTGCTGGGTGCGCATCACGTGGCGCAAGCGGCCCGAGCACACCGACAACGACGAATCCCGCCCGATGCGCGACGCCCACCGCATCACCGCGACCCGATTCGGCCGCATGCGCTATGCGCTGACGTAGCGCGACGGGAGAGGAAGTCCGCGAAGTAGGGGCCAACGGGCGCCTGGCGGACGAACTTGAAGCCACCGAGGGGTCGATCGCGCTGCTCGGACCACAGCTTCTCCTCAGCCGAGACATGCTGCGAGCGAAGCGCCCGAGCGCGGTTGGTTCGCCAGGGTTGTGCGCCGCGCACTCTATCGGTCCCGCCAGGCATCTGCCCCTCACCCTAACCCTCTCCCGATCGCGCTATCGAGCGCGACGGGGAGAGGGGATGATAGCTGCATCGCCAGGCGGCAATCGGCGACTTCCACTTGTGTGCTGTGTGTTCCACCGTCGACCTCGACGATGACCTTGCATCAGCGGCCGCGCGCGATAGACCACGCCTCACCCCGACACCCTCCTCGTCGAATTCGCCTCCCCCGACTGACCCGATTGTCCTGCCGCCCGCATCTCACTAGAGTGCCCGCCCCACGCACACCCGCGGAGCCATCCCATGACCACCCGCCGCGCCGCCTGCAACTGCGGACAGTTGAGCCTCACCGTCGAGGGCGAGCCGGTGCGCATCTCCATGTGCCACTGCATCGAGTGCCAGCGCCGCACCGGCGCGGTGCTGTCGAACCAGGCGCGCTACCCGCGCGAGCGCGTCGCGATCAGCGGCACGTCCACCGCCTACACGCGCACGGCCGAAAGCGGCAACAAGCTCACGTTCCACTTCTGCCCCGTGTGCGGCTCGACCGTGTACTGGGAGGGCGAGGGTTTCCCCGGCTTCGTCGCCATCGCCATCGGCACCTTCGCCGACCCGGCCTTCCCCGCACCCGCGCTCTCGGTGTGGGAGGAGACGCGGCACGAATGGGTCACCCCACCAACCGACCCGGCCATGAAGCGCGTGGCCAAGCAGGGGTGAGGTCGCTCGTCACGCCGCCATCAGGCGTGCCAACTCAGCCTCGAACTCGAAGGACCAACGGCTTCGGCAATCAGGGTACCAATTCCGCCGGACTCAAGGTAATGGGTCGACCATGACTGTTCTTGGCCCCGAAATTTTAGCTCGCGCGCTCAGCAAGCCGGCAATCGTCGATCGACATGGTAATACATGGAATTATCATAGCAGAAGCGACCGCCACTCGAAGGTGGCTTGCTGGGCAATAACCTTCGATCTATTGCGCACCTCCCGGTTGCTTCGAGAGCACGCGGCGGCAGGCAGCGTCGCATTCGGGATTAATGTGGAAATAAGGGATTTCCAACACGATCGAAAGAAAGACCTCGATCTAGTCGTCTGCCAACCAGCGACCGCCATTGCGCAGGGGGCAAGAACCTTGGCGACACTCGCGGATCACTACTCGATCGAGCTCTCCAAAAGGGAGCGTGCGGAGCTCCGGGCTCTACCGGAATTTCGAGAGGCGCAGGTGGGTAGCGTTCTTGTCGCCCTCGAGGCGAAAGCATGCATGACGGCTCATCAACGTGCTCTACCTCGTTTGTACGATGAGCTGAATTCAAGTCACGCCACCGTCCATGGCGCATATGACTCGGCAATTGCCGGGGGCATCGTAATGGTCAATATCGCTGAAAGGTTTCTCAGTCCTGACCTCAACAAGGAAAATCGAGCGTCTCGCCCGGTGTGGAGTAGCCACGACCAACCGAAGTCAGTTGAAATTACCCTCGACAAAGTCCGGCAACTACCGCGTCGCTCCAAAACCGGAATACCAGGGTACGATGCGCTCGCGATCATTGTAGTCGAATGCGAGAATGATGGATCAGCGGTCAAGCTGCATTCCAGAAGCCCCGCCCCGCAACCCCAAGACACTTATCATTACGCGGCAATGATCGATCGCCTGAAAGGGATTTACGCGACGCGGTTTGCCCAGCTTTGAAGGCGTCGCCGGAGCGCTTGACGGTCCTCTGCCTGACACTGCCAGACAACCAGAACCTGGTAACCGAGTGAGCACAGCTGCGCTATCTTCCGCGCGTCCCGCGCCCGATTGCCGACGAACTTTTCCCTCCAAAACTTCGCATTGCGCTTGGGCATCGTCGCCTTCGGGCAGCCTTCATGTTGATGCCAAAAGCATCCGTGAACGAAGATTGCCCAACGGCCCTTCTTGTTGGCCAGATCCGGAGAACCGGGCAAAGACCTGACGTTACAGCGATACGCCAGACCCAGTTCACGGCAAAGTTTTGCGACGGCCAACTCCGCCGGCGTACCGCGCTGGCGCACGCGCCGCATCAACTGTCGGCGTTCGGGATCTGAAACGAGCGTCCGGCGCGCAGCCACTTTAGTCGACAGCAAGGAGATCCAACTGAGCTGAGCGCCAACCTAACCTCTTGCCTCGAGGAGAAGAAGATCGGCTCGTCGGCTCGCGGTCGGTTTTTTCCACAGCACGAAGATGCTTACGCACAGCATCCAGAAATCCCGCCGGGAAGCGGAGGGACGACGTTTCCGTCCTCGATAAAAAGCCAGCGGTTGCCCGGGCCGAAAGGGACACCCCCTCGTGCTTCAGGAATTTGTGCAGTGGTTGCCTTTTCGCCCAAACCGGAAAGGTCCCGATCTTGACCGCGATCCTACGTTCGCCATCGTAGCGTGCAGCCTTCGGCCACGCGGCTGCGGTCGGCCATGGCACATCCAGGTCTCCGAAGTAGAACCCGGGCTCGGCCAAGCGCCGCCCCAACCATGCCGCAACGGGCACCGTCACAGCATTTCCCACCAGCGACCAACGTAAGCTGCTCCGTGCCACCGCCTCTGCCGGCTTTGTCCAATCCTCCGGAAATCCTTGCAGGCGTTCTGCGTCCCTAATGTCGGGTTTGATGATGTCGCCCGAGGGCAAGAGAATCGCGGGCGGAGAGGGTATACCAACCGTCGATCCATTCTTGAGCGTTGGTACAGAGTCCGGCGCCCATCCAAGTCCCCGCACACCCTCGGTCCAATAGAAGCCGTGAGCCCTACGCTTGAGGTCAGTTGTCGGCTGGGAAGCATGGGCCTCGTCCGAAAACAATACCTTCTCCGGCTCCAGGTCGCACGCGCTGGCGACAAAAAACACGCGTTCTCGGCGCTGCGGTAAGAAGGCCAAAGAGTTTACGGTTCGATATGCCCAACGATAGCCACGCTCTTCAAAGGCGCGCGCCAAACTGTCCATTGCTGCACCTCGATCGAGCTGCAGCATGAAGGAGACATTTTCCAGAACGACGACCGGCACCCGTCGCCGATCTAGCAAGCGAAACACGTGGTCGACGAGACCAGATCTCTTTCCGCTGATCCCTGCCGTCAGTCCCGCTTGAGACAGGTCTTGGCAGGGAAAGCCGGCAGTCAGGAGATCGACATCCTTGGGCAAAGAGCGGAGGGTGCGTACATCGGGCCGATTCCGCACGCCAAACCGCGCCTTGAGAACTGCGATCGCCGGCTCCCACACTTCACAAGTGAAGGCAGTTTGATGCCCGGCCTGGTGCAAACCAAGTTCCAGCCCACCGATTCCAGCGAAGAGTGCCCCGACCCGCATGCCCAATCCTATAGTACAAAAAGAGAACGCAAATCTATATTGCAGTTGGATCGTAATGCGATTCGTGCGTCGGAGATGCGAGCGGGCAACGCTCTCCTGTGGTTGCCCCACACCCCGTCCCCCGCCATATTCCCCCTATGCCCCGCAAGCCGAATCCCGACACCACCCCGCGTCCGCGCTCCTCGCGCGGCAAGTCGGGCAAGCCGCCCGCGCCGCCGCCCGAGACGCGCGCCGGCACGCCGGACACGCAGCGTCGCGGCAAGGGCTTCGCCGAGGCGCCGCAGGCCCCGTTCATCCCGCGCTTCTCGTCTCCTGCTCCCCGCAAGCGGGCGGAAGAACGGGGCCAGCCACACGGCGCTGAGCAAGCATCCGCCCCTCACCCCAACCCTCTCCCCGCGAGCGGGGAGAGGGAGTCACGCCCCAC
>JBLNBX010000059.1:0-15378 GCA_050260275.1 bacterium | reverse complement strand
GGGCGCCGGTCTCCCGGCGCCCGTATCGTTCCTCCTGCTTCCCTTTCGCTGGCGGCCGCTCCCGGCGCGCCGCCTTGACTTAGCTGTTCACCTGCACGCCGAAATTGTTCCGCAGGACGCCGACGCCGTACAGCACGTCGACCGTGAACTGCTGAGCCAGCGTGTTCGGCTGGTAGCTGAGCGTGACGCGCATTCCGAAGTTCCCCAGTTCGGCGTACTCCGCGATCGCGCCCGTGCCCGGAAGCGGCTGCGGCAGCCGGCGCATCACCAGGCCCAGCGCGCTCCGCGCGAACGCAAGGTTGTGCGTGTGCACCGGCGAGCTTCCCGTCTTCTCGACGAACTGCGACCGGATCACGAAGAAGTCCTTAATCCTGCCCACAGTCCCTTCGACAATGGCGCGCATGCCCGCCTCGCCGGCCGTCTGGTACTCGCTGAACCGCGGAATCTGCCGCAACTGCGAGTAGGCCGCCGAATCCACCACCAGGTACTTCGGCTCGCTCGCCGGCACCTTGGCCTCGAACAGCGCCGTCTCAGCGGCGTCGATCACCGCCTCGGTCAACGGAGTGCCCGGCGTTCCCACCGGAGTGTTCGCCGTGAAGTCCGCGTACCGCCGCAGAAGGTCCGTCTCGATCTTCTCGGCCAGAGCGATCATCGCGGGCTGCATGTACAGCTTCAGCAGGTCCGGAACGGCCAGCACTTTCGTGACGTCCGGCACCTGGAACGTCGCCTCGGCGTGCGTGTCCAGCACGATCTGCGCATTGCCCAGGTTCGGGTTCTGCGCCTGCACCGTCCCGCCCTCTGCCAGATTGTTGGCCACCAGTGTCGGGGGAATCGGCACGTTGATCGTGTCCCCCGCCTGCGCCATGGTTGGTTCGAAATCGCGATTGACCAGGTTCCCCATCACCAGGTTGCCCATCAAAGCGGGCAACGCATCGACGGCGACCAGCTTGACAATCGCGTTTGCCACATTTGCTGATGTAATTGCAGGCATTTTGCTCCTGACTCCTGTCTAGTGTTGTGTCCTACGCTCCTCGATTCGTCTGCCCGGCAACCCGAATGATCTCCTGCCGGATCCTGTCTGCTTCTTCTGCGCTCATCCCCGGCCTGATCTTCTCCAGATCCGCTCCCCCACCCTCGGCCGGCCGTTGCGAGCCTGTCGCTCCCGACCCGCCCGCGATCCGCGCCGGCAGGAACTCCGGATTCTCATGAACGAAGCTCGTCAGGTAGTCGCGCACGCTCACCTCGCCGTGCTCGGTCCGCGCAATGAGCCTGCCGTCCTCCGCACGGACGATGTCGTCGCGAACCGCCTTGAACGCCACATCCACCTTCGCGACTCCCAGCCGCTGCAGCTCCGTGCGGATCACCGAAACGCGCTCCGCTTCCTCGGCCGCCTGCCGCGCGCGGCGGTTCTCCTCCTCGAGCTCGTTCACACGGCGCTCCAGCACCTCGCGCCGCTTCCGCTCTTCCATCAGTTCCGCTTTGTGAGCCGGCTCCGTTCTCGCTTGCTCACGTTTCAGGAACTCTTCGATGGTTTCCCGCACGATCGCCCGAACGTCGGGACTGTGTTCCGTATTTCCATCCATTCCGCTGCCTCCCTTGCTTGTTTCCGCGCGGCTGCCTCCCACTCGGTCCGGCGTTGCGAGGCGGTTGTCCGCGCACCCGTGCCCGCATCAGTGATGCGGGCTGGCTCTCATGCCGCCTGAAACCCCCGCTCGATCTCCTCCGACACCCTGTCTTTGATCTCCTGCCGCGCGTCGCACAGGTACTTGTGCACCAGCTTTTTGAAGATCTCCTTCTTCAGCGTGTCGGACGGTATGCCCAACGCCAGCAGCTTGCGAGCGTCTTCGAGTTCCGTCGTGAAGTCTCCGATGTCGAACTCGTCCAGCCCGGAGACATCCACCACCAGGTCGTCTCTCCTCGCCGCTGCGATCGACCGCAGCACCCGCTTCATCGTGTCCTTCACCAGGTCGCCGTAGGCGCGCAGCACCTCCTGCGTTGTCGTGAAGTCACGCTGTTTGCTCAGCCCCGAGGCCGGCGCGTCGCTGTTGCGGGCCTGCGGCATCAGGTAGCACACCCGGTAGATCTCGTCCTTCAGCCGCGTCAGGTTGTCCACCGCGATCTGGTAAACGTGCCCTTCCGGCTCGGTCCACCCGAACTTGTCCTCGGGCTCGAGCTGTATGTAGTACGACTCGCCGATCATCTGCCTGAACTCGCGCCTCGAGTAAATCACCGGCATCGCGAAGAGGCCCATCGTGAGCGCCCAGCCGAGCGCGTTCGACTTGTTGAAGTGCTCCAGTTGTAGCTGCGCCGCCCGGTTCATCAGCCACAACCCGTCGGTCAGGTCCAGCGAGAACAGCGGCACCCGCCCGAGTTCCGCCAGCGCGTGCCTGCCTTCTCCGGCGGGCTCCGGGGTTACGCGGCCGCCCCGCTGAACGCCCCGGAAGACCTTGTAGTTCTCCCGGTCGAAGTACCGCCACCAGACCTCGGTGACCGGGCCCTTCTCTTCTTGCCGCAGGCGCGTCGTCCGCAGCACTACCCACTCGTACGCGCCGTCTTCGTCCTCGCTCCAGTTGATGAGTTCTTCGGCTGAATACGGCACCAGGTACGCGCGCGACACCCCCCATGCATCCTCCTCGGCGCGGTTCGCGGGCGGCCGCTCCGCCCGCGGAAAATCCACCAGGATGTAGCTCCCGCCGGCGACGAGCGCGTCGACCAGCCGCCGGCGGAAGAAGTCGCTCAGGTTCGATTGCCGCCTGTCACAGTCCTCGGTGAACTCGCAGAAGAACCGCCTCCCCGGGCCGTCGCCGCCGCTGAAGCTCAGCATCGGCTCGCGCCGGAACAGCGTCGCCGCGAACCAATCGATGATCGAGCCGATGTAGTTCTCGTAGTACGCCCGCTCGAGCCGTTCGTGGTAGACCTGAGCCGGCTCCTTGTGCCGCGGCACCAGGTATTGCGTGGCGTTAGCTCTGAACCGCTCGCCGCCCTCGTAGAGGTCCCGGTACACGCTCCACATCGCCTTGCGCGCCGTGTACCTCGGATGTTCGGTGGTTACGTCGACCATGTCTTCTCCGCAACGCAAATGCTCGCCGCCGCCGTCTGCGCCGACACTCAGAACCCAGGCGTTCGGGCACACAAAGATCGCGTGTGTGCCACTACTCGGGTTTGCGGCCGGTTCCCGGCCCGCACGTGCGGCAACGGACTAAAACAGCCTCTCGCCCCTCTCACCCGTCAGCGCGCCACCGTGCTCCTGTTCCCACAGCAGGTAGCCCAGCGCATCCGACAGGTGCGTCCGCCTCGGGTCTTTGTCCTTGTCGATCAGCATCGTGCCCGGCTTGTACGAAACCTGCTCGAAATCGCTGACCAGTTCCTTGCACTTACTGCTGACTAACAACCTGCACTCGCCCGCCGCCGATTTCAGCTTTGCGTTCACCAGCTCCACGCGCTCGCGCACCGGCGGGTTGCTCCTGGGCACGCGGTACGACACATTCCGGTAGCCTTCGCGCCTGAAGAACTGCCGGATGATCTCCCAGTCGCTCGTGCCAGTCGTCTGCATGCGGGCGCCCGAAGCATCGCCGAACACCTCCAGCCCCCTCTGCGGCGGCGGGAAGCGCCTGCGGAACTCCTCGCATGCCTCCAGCGTGGTGGCCCGGCTGATCACGATCTCGTCCACGACGCGCACCATCTCGCCGGCCATCTGCACAACGACCGAGCACATCGGGTCCACGTTGAAATCGAGCGCCCACATCAGTGGAAGCGCCGGATCCGCGCTCAGTTCCGTGACGTGCTCGGCGCGCTTGAACGCCCGGTACACCAAAGCGCCCCCGCCCAGGTTCAGGTACTCGCCCAGCACCTCCTGCCGGAAGAACGCCTCATCGTAGCTGCGCCTGAGCCGCTCGTAGAAGTCCGGAATGCGCTTGAGCAGGTGCCGGTTCTCAAACGCCTGTGCTACCGCAACCTCGTAGCCTTCCACCGGCTCCAGCAGGAACCGCCTGTAGACCCAGTCGAACCCCTTTGGCGTCCAGGCGGCGAAGCCGCACAGCCGCGACGCCTTCGAGTCTCTCAACCGCCCTTCGAGCACCAGCCACGCATCCTCCTGCGTGTAGGTCAGCTCGTCCACACCGAACCATGCCAGGTTCGTTCCCCTCAGCCTGTCGAACTCCTCCACCGACCGGAACAGCACGCGCGAGCCCGTGTCCAGCATCGTGAGCGTGTTCTCGCCCTTGTTGTGCTCGTACGGGATCCGGTTCGTGTCGAGTATCTCGAACAGAGTTGTCTGCACCGCGTCCCGCAGCATCGGATACGTCGGTGCTCCCAACAGTCCCGTCCTCCCCGGGTTCAGGTATGTCAGCTTCACCGCCTCGTGGCACAGCGCCTGGCTCTTGCCCGATCCGATCGGGCCCGAGAACCCTTTGAACCGCGCCTTCGACCTGTGAAACCTCGCCTGCGAAGGAAGCGGCGAATACGCTATTCCCCGGAAGCAGCATCCTTCTCCTCTTCCTCTTCTTCTTCCGGTTCGACCCACGAAACCTTGATCTCCTTCGGCTGCTCCTCTTCTTCAATCTCTCTTTCCAGTTGCAGCAGCCGTATGAAGTCCCCCACCGTCGGCTTCAACTCCTTTTGGTCGATCCTCTCTTCGATGCTCCCGATAACCTCCGCAATGAGCTGCTTTTTTGTCCTCCTCGAGCGCCTTTTCCTGCCCGATGTCTCCTTCTCGGTTTTGCTCACCCCGGCACCCCCGCGTGAGTTCTTCAAGCCGCAAGTTACTTCCGTGAACGCCGCCCGCCGCCTTCCGCCGTTCCGAACTCATTCATAACTCGGCACATATTTGTTACTCCGCACCGTGAACGACTTCGCGCGCGCCGCTTCTCCGCCCCACGCTTTGCGGAGCGTTTCTGCCTCGCCCTTTGGCCGCCATTAACGAACCTTATAAGCAGGCCCTATTGCATTTGTCGTGTTGTTCCTGTACTCTGTTCCTTATCAGGAGGTGTTTCGGACCAAGTGGCCAACGCTCACTCGTTCCCAACTCACCTTCTGAACGTGTCTGCGCAGGTCGTCCTTCCCGTCGGCATCGTCATTATCATCGGGGTCGCTGTATCCGGCCCCGCCTGACGGCCAGCAGAGACAAGGTTCTCGAAGAGGCCACTGGGCGGGGCTAAACGGTTCCGCTTCAGTGGCCTTTTTCCGTTTTTGGGGATGTGCCGGCCGGGTTCCCGGACCGGTTGTGTGTGCGCAAGGAGGAATTGCAACGAGATGCCTAACCTGATCAGCGGCGCCCGGATGCTGCTGGAATGCCTCGCTCGTGAAGGCGTGGACTGCTTCTTTGGTTACCCCGGCGGCGTCACTCTACCGCTCTACGATTGCGTTTACGATCACCCTATCCGCCACGTCCTTGTACGCCACGAGGAGAATGCCGCGTTCGCGGCTTCGGGCTATGCCCGTTCCACCGGACGCGTCGGCGTCTGCTGCGCGACATCCGGCCCCGGGGCGACGAACCTCATCACCGGTCTGGTCGACGCCATGATGGATTCCGTCCCCATCGTCGCCATCACCGGCCAGGTCCACTCCAAGCTCATCGGCAGCGACGCTTTTCAGGAAGCCGACACCTTCGGCATCTCCCGCTCCTGCACTAAACACAACTTTCTGGTCAAGAGCATCGCCGAGCTGCCTCGGGTGATCCACGAGGCGTTCTACATCGCCTCCACCGGACGCCCCGGCCCAGTTCTGATCGACCTTCCGAAGGACGTGCTCCAGGCGCAGGGCTATTACAACCCGGTTACCACGATTCACCTGCCCGGCTACAAGATCTACACCGAAGGCCACACCGGCCAGATCCGGCGCGCCGCGCAGCTCATGCTGGATGCCCAGCGCCCCCTGGTATACGCCGGAGGCGGCATCATCGCCGCGGGCGCCTCAGCCGAGCTGCGCGAGCTGGTCGAGCTCATCGATGCCCCGGTCGTCTGCACGCTGATGGGCCTGGGCGGCTTTCCGGCCAGCCACCCGAACTTCATCTCGATGCCTGGCATGCACGGCAGCTATGCCGCGAACATGGCGCTCACCAGCTGCGATCTCCTGATCGCCATCGGCGTGCGCTTCGACGACCGCGTCACCGGCCGCCTCTCGGCCTTCGCGCCGCGCGCCCGCGTCATCCACATCGATATTGATCCGGCAGAGATCGGCAAGATCCGCGTTCCGGATCTGCCCATCGTCGGCGACGCCCGCCGAGTCCTCGCACGCATCAATTCCGTTCTGAAGGAGATGCCGCCGGAAGCCGCTTCCCGCGCCTCCGAGGCGCACGCGCCGTGGTGGGGGGAGATCCGCTCCTGGAAGGAGCAGCACCCGCTCGAGCCCCCGACCTCCGACACCGAGATCAAGCCCCAGCACCTGATGGCTGAGATCGACCGCCTCACCGCCGGCCGCGCCATCATCTCCACCGACGTCGGCCAGCACCAGATGTGGGCTGCGCAGTACATCCGCTTCGATTCGCCCCGCCTGCTCCTCACATCCGGCGGCCTCGGCTCCATGGGTTTCGGCCTGCCCGCGGCCATCGGGGCGCAGGTCGCGCATCCCGACAGGCTTGTGGTCGCCATCGTCGGCGACGGCGGTTTCCAGATGTCCATCCCCGAGCTCGCCACCATCGCCAATAACCGCCTGCCGCTGAAGGTGATCATCTCCAACAACGGCTATCTCGGCATGGTTCGCCAGTGGCAGGAGCTCTTCTATAACAACCGCGTCTGCGCGGTCGATCTGTCCACTTTCCCGAATATCGAGTTGCTCGCCGGCGCGTACGGCATTAAGGGCCGCACCGTCGAGAGCCCGTCCGAGCTCCGCCCCGCCCTCGAGGCCGCCTTCGCCAGCCCGGACGCTGAGATACTAAACGTTCGCGTGTCGTCTTTCGAGAACGTATTCCCGATGGTTCCAGCCGGGGCCGCGCTCAACGAGATGGTTCTCGGCCCGCCGAAGCCCGTCGGAGTCCCCATCGCTAAGTGATAGCCGTGCGCAGGAAGAGGAACAACTTATGATCCAGGTGATTTCGCTCCTTGTCGAGAACAAGCCCGGCGCTCTTATGCGCATCACCGGCGTGCTAAGCGCCCGCGGGTACAATATCGAGAGTCTCACCGTCGCGCGCACGCACGACCCCTCTCTCTCCCGCATGACCATCGTTGTCGACGTCGACGCCGCGCTCCGCGCCCAGGTTGTGAAGCAGATGAACAAGCTGATCAACGTCCTGCAGGCGATCGATCTCACTGAGAGCCCGGCCGTCCTACGGGAGATGGTCCTGCTGCGCGTCCGTTCCAGCATGGAGTCGCGCACGGCAATTCTTAAGGAAGCCGAGATCTTCGGCGCGCGCGTGGTGGATTCCTCCATCGAGGGCTTCGCTCTCGAGGCCACCGGCGACCCCGAAAAGCTCGACGAGTTTGTGGATGTGATGCGAGCCTACGGCGATATCGAGGTCACCCGCTCGGGACTCGTCGCCGCATCGCTCGAACAGAAGAAGTTGCGCCTGTCTCCGCCCGTACCCACGTCCAAGGCCGAAGCGGCCGCGGCCGGCGCACGCCCCGGAGATAAACGATGACACCAGTGCCCGGCAGCTCTATCCCGGGTTATGTACTCTCGCACTATACGGAGCTTTGATCTCACCTATGGCTAAACGTTATTACGAAAAAGACGCCACCCTCGCCCCACTCCAGGGGAAGAAGGTAGCCATCCTCGGCTATGGCAGCCAGGGCCACGCCCACTCGCTCAACCTTCGCGATTCCGGCGTCGACGTCATCGTCGCCGAACTCGAGGGGAGCCCGAACTGGCACAAGGCCAAGGCTGCCGGCCTTCCCGTCATGTCCGCCGCGGACGCTGCTGCTGCGGCCGACGTCATCATGGTTCTTATCGCCGACCACCAGCAGGCCGCCGTTTACAACCAGTCCATCGCACCGCACATGAAGGCCGGCAAGACCCTCATGTTCGCGCACGGTTTCAACATCCACTTCGGCCAGATCGTGCCGCCCGCCGATGTCGACGTCAGCATGATCGCGCCGAAAGCGCCCGGCCACCGGGTGCGCGAGCTGTTCACCGAGGGCGTCGGCGTGCCCGCGCTCGTCGCGGTCCACCAGAACCCTTCCGGCCAGGCGCTCGAGCGCGCCCTAGCGTACGGACTCGCGCTCGGCTGCCTGAAGGCCGGCATCATCGAAACCACGTTCAAGGAAGAAACCGAGAGCGACCTCTTCGGCGAGCAGGCCGTCCTGTGCGGCGGCGCTTCCGCCCTTATCCAGGCGGGTTTCGAGACGCTCGTCGAAGCCGGCTACGCTCCCGAGATCGCCTACTTCGAGTGCCTGCATGAGCTGAAGCTCATCGTCGACCTCATTCAGGAGGGTGGCCTCGCCTACATGCGGTTCTCCGTATCCGACACCGCCGAGTACGGCGACTACACGCGCGGACCCCGCGTTATCAACCAGGCCGTGCGCGACGAGATGAAACGCATTCTCAAGGAAGTGCAGGACGGCACGTTCGCCAAGGAGTGGATCGAGGAGAACAAGACCGGCCGCAAGAAATTCCTCGCCATGCGCGAGGCCGCGCGCGAGTCGCTCATCGAGCGCGTCGGCGGCGACCTCCGCGCCATGATGCCCTTCCTCAAGCGCAAGAAGGAAGAAGGCGTACCCGAAGACGTCGAATCGAAAGCGACGAAAGCCTAGTCATGCGAACCTCGCCGTGGAGTTGCGGAAGCGCCAGGCCGCGCACGCGCGCCCGCTCCGCATCTCCGCGGCGATTGCCCGAATCTGAATCTGGCGTTGTATGCATCTATCATCTATGAAAGTTACCGTCCTCGACACAACTCTTCGCGACGGCACGCAAGGCGAAGCCGTATCGTTCACCGTTGATGACAAACTCGTTATCGCTCGCAAGCTCGACGAGTTCGGCATCGACTACATCGAGGGCGGCTGGCCCGGATCGAACCCGCGCGACAAGGAGTTCTTCGCCCGCGCTCGCGATCTTAAGCTCAACCACGCCCGCCTTACGGCGTTCGGCTCCACGCGCCTGGCAAGGAACCGCGTGGATCGCGACCCCAATGTGCGCGCGCTCATCGAAGCAGGCACACCGGCCATCTCCATCTTCGGCAAGAGCTGGGACCTTCACACCGCGCGCGCGCTGGGCATCTCAGAGGAGGAGAACCTCAAGCTCATCTCCGAAACCGTCGCCTACCTGAAGGAGCACGGCAAAGAGGTCATCTACGACGCCGAGCACTTTTTCGACGGTTTCAATTCCAATTCGGCCTTCGCGCTGCGCACTCTCGAAGCAGCGGCCAAAGCCGGCGCAGACATCCTGTGCCTGTGCGACACGAATGGAGGCACGCTCACCGGCCGCCTTATCGAGATCGTCCAGGAAGTGCGCCGCCATTTCGATTGCCCGATCGGCGTCCACTGTCATAACGACTCCGACGTCGCCGTCGCGAACACGCTTGCGGCCGTCGAGCACGGCGCCACCCACGTTCAGGGCTGCATCAACGGCTACGGCGAGCGCTGCGGCAACGCCAACCTGGTCTCGGTGATCGCAAACCTCGAACTCAAGCTCGGCAAGACCGTCGTCGGCCGCGATCGCCTGTCCAGCCTTTCCTCGTTGGCCCGCGCCATCGCGGACCTCGCCAATCTGCCGCTCCGCAACGATCAGCCTTACGTGGGCCCCTCCGCGTTCGCACACAAAGGCGGCGTGCACGTCAGCGCCGTTCTGAAGGAGGCCGCCACCTACGAGCACGTGCCGCCCGAATCCGTTGGCAACCGCCAGCGCGTGCTGCTGAGCGATCTTTCCGGCCGCGGGAACATCTTCTACAAGCTCAGGGAGCACGGGCTCCTCGAGCGCCTCGACGAAGGCGCCCGCCGGACCCTGCTCGAGCGCATCAAGCAACTCGAGTATGAGGGCTACGAACTGGAGGCTGCCGAAGGCACCTTCGAGCTGCTCGTGCGCGAAACGCTGAATCCGGGCGCGCACTTCTTCGATCCGATTCACCTGGAGGTCGCCACCAGGGTCGCCGGCGATGCCGAGTCGATCACCACCGCAACGGTTACGCTCAGGGCCACCGATGGCCTGCACTCAGCAACGGCGCACGGCAACGGCCCCGTCCACGCCCTGGACCTGTGCCTGCGCAAGTGCCTTTCGGCGGTCTATCCTTCCATCGCGGAGGTGAGGCTCACGGATTACAAAGTCCGCGTGCTCGAGCCCCGCAAAGCCACCGCCGCGAAGGTCCGCGTACTCATCGAGTGGGCCGACCGCCACCGCAGTTGGACCACTGTAGGCGTTTCGGACAACGTGATTGAGGCAAGCTGGCGCGCCATGGTGGACGCCATCCGGCTGGAGCTGATGCGGCTCGCAGCCCAGCCTCCCGCTACAGAGAAAGCCGTCGAGGACTACTGCTGGGGCGTGTAGGCGCGCCGTGCGCGCCCCGCGCCAGCGCTTGCGGCGTGCTCACATCGCCTGCGGCTGCCCTCCAGTCGCAGGCGCTCGTGTGGGGGGCGGGCTTCAACCTGCCGCCGCCCCCGTCGCAAGCGCAATTGGGGGGGGGCGGGCTTCAGCCCCGCTCCTCCCTAATTCCAGCAAACTCCCCCGCTTCACACGTCCGGCGCGCCCGCGCAGCCCGCGGCATCATCTCTAAAACGCCTTACACCCGCGCAGTATCTTCTTCCTACGCAGGCTCCCTTTGGTTCGGCGCAATGATGTTCAAAGGCGCTGGCCGCTGAAATCGCTATGCTACCATCGCAATACAAGGAGCAGACGACTTGTTCGATTTCGCGAAGTCGCCCGTCCTTGGCGTGCAGGAGTTCTGTTTCCTGACTGGC
This sequence comes from bacterium, assembly GCA_050260275.1. Classification (GTDB taxonomy): domain Bacteria; phylum Acidobacteriota; class Terriglobia; order Bryobacterales; family Bryobacteraceae; genus DATMXS01. Next base: position 4,558 of record JBLNBX010000059.1, on the reverse strand, counting down.
CGGGCGCTGAAGGGCGTCGTGCGCCGTCCCCACTATTTCGATGACATCTTCATACAGATGGACATCATCGGCGTCGGCAGCATTCCGATCGTCGTCATGATGGGCTTCTTCGCTGGAGCGGTCATGGCCATGCAGATGGCCCGCGCGCTCCAGACCTATGGCGCCATCAGCCAGACCTCCCAGGTGGTCGCCATCAGCCTTGTGCGCGAGCTTGGCCCCGTGCTAACCGCGCTGCTCGTTGCCGGGCGCAACGCTTCCGGCATGGCCAGCGAACTCGGCTCCATGAAAGTAACCGAGCAGATCGACGCCATGCGCGCGCTGGGTACCGACCCGGTGAAGAAGCTCGTGGTTCCGCGCCTGCTGGCCACCATCTTCGTGCTGCCGCTGCTCACCATCCTGGCCGATTTCGTTGGCATCTTCGGCGGATTTCTTATCGCCTACTTCTCCCTGAAGCTGCCCGCCGATCAGTATTGGACGATGTCCTGGCAGGCGCTGGAGTATTCCGATATCGCCCAAGGGCTGATCAAGCCCGTGGCATTCGCTTTCGCGATCGCGCTCATCGGATGCTACTACGGGCTGCGAACCACCGGAGGCACTCAGGGAGTAGGCCGCGCTACGACGCAGGCGGTGGTGGTGTCCTCCGTCGCCATCTTCTTCGTGACTTTCTTCATCACGCGCATCTTCACGACGAGCATTTGATGCGGAATGGACAAGCACAGCCTGTTCTTCGCTTCGAGCACGTCAGCGTCAGGCTGGACGCCGTTCTGGCGCTCAATGACGTTTCGTTTGAGGTGCCCGAGGGCGGCACGCGGATCATCTTCGGCGCGGCCGGCAGCGGGAAGACGGTGCTGTTGAAAACGGCGCTTGGTCTGCTGCGGCCCGAGTCCGGCCGCGTGTGGGTGTTCGGACACGATATCACCTCCATGCGCGAACAGGAGTTGTTCGCGATCCGGAGCAGGATCGGCGTGCTGTTTCAGGAGGGCGGGCTTTTCGATTCGCTCACCATCGAAGATAACGTCGCCTATCCTCTGGCCAACCTCGAGGGTTTTGACCTCACGCCGGAGGATCGCCGGATGCGGGCCGAGGAGGCGCTGCGGTTTGTCGAGCTGGATCACACGCTTGACAAGTTTCCGAGCGAGTTGTCCGGGGGCATGCGCCGCCGCGTCGGAATCGCGCGCGCCATCGTCACAGAGCCGCGCCTGGTGCTGTACGATTCGCCCACCGCCGGACTCGATCCGATCACTGCTTTCACCATCATCGGCCTGATCGTCAAGGAGCGCGACCTCAGGAACACCACAACGATGCTTGTGACCCATCGTTACCAGGACGGACATTTCCTGGCCACGGCGCGCTACGATCAAACGATTGGGCAGGCGCGGATCATGGAAGGGAGCGGCGGTGACGAGAACGAGACCAGGTTTCTGGTTTTGCGCGACGGAACCCTGGTGTTCGAGGGGACGTTGGACGAACTGGAGGCGTCCACCGACCCCTACGTTTGCAAGTTCGTGAGACGCGAAGAGTAGATACTATGCCGGCACAGCGGAGAGTTAGATGGGCGCAACTGAGGGTCGGGCTGATGGCCATCGCGGCCATGGTGATCCTCGGGGTCCTGATATGGCTCCTCACCAGCCAGGCGCCCCTGTGGGAATCGAGAGCGGCCCTTTATACTTACGTGCACGACGCGGGCGGCCTGACTACCGGCGCGCCGGTGAGACTGAACGGCATACCCATCGGCAGCGTCTCGACCATCGAGCTCACGAATCTTGACGATCCGCGGAGGTACGTCCGCATACGCTTGGAGGTCAGGACGCGATACCTCCGCGATATTCCGATCGATTCCATCGCCGGCGTCGCCGCGGAGAGCGTGCTGGGCTCCAAGTTCATCAGCATCAACCGGGGGCAGAGCCCGGCTCGCGTGAAGCCGGGCGCTGTGCTTCCCAGCGAACCGAGCGCCGAGCTGGAAGCTCTCATGCGCCGCGGCTTCACTCTCCTCGACTCCGCGCACGCGATCCTGGCGCGACTCGACAGAATCGTCGCCATGATCGAACGTGGTCAAGGCAACGTGGGCAAGTTCATCGTGGACGAGGAGCTCTATAGCCGTCTCGTCAGCACCATAGCCGAGTATCAGAAGATAGCCACCGCGATGACGAGCGGCCAGGGGACTATAGGCCGCCTGCTCTCCGATGACGCGCTCTACAACGAGGCGCGCAGCGCCGTCGCCGGCGTCGATGCCTTGATCGCGGGCCTGCAGAAGGGCGAAGGCACTGCCGGCCAACTGCTCAAGAATCCGGCGCTCTATGACGAGGCGCGGGCGAGCGTCGCCGAACTCCGTGTGATTCTCCAGGACATCCGCTCGGGCAAGGGCACAGCCGGCAAGCTGGTGACGGATGACCAGTTGTACCAGCGCATCGCCAGTGTCACTGAGTCGCTCGACAAACTGCTCACAGGCATCAACCAGGGAGAGGGCACGATCGGACAGTTGGTCGTCAACCGCGCGCTCTACGATAACCTGACAGGAACCACGGACGAACTTCGTGCTCTGCTCAGAGACATTCGGGCGAACCCGAAGAAGTTCTTGCGTTTCAAGGTATCCCTGTTCTGAGCGCCGCGCCTGGATTTCGGATGAAGCTGCTTGTTGTAAATGCGGACGATTTCGGCTTCACGCACGACGTGAACGCCGGCATCATCGAAGCTCACGAGCGCGGGATACTCACGTCCACGACGCTGATGGCGCTCGGGGACGCGTTTGACGACGCCGTCCGCCTCGCCCGCGAGCACCCCTCGCTCGACGTCGGGTGCCACCTGACCCTGGTTCAGGGGCCCGGGCTACCGGACGGCATCCCGGGGCTCGTCAACGCGCTGGCCGCGCGCCGCATCCGCCCCTATGAACAGTGCAGGCAGCAGATCGAGCGTATCTTGAGCGCCGGCATTCGCCCGACACACCTGGACACGCACAAGCACACGCACCTGCTGCCGCCGGTGCTCGATGCCGTGGCCCGGCTGTCGAAAGAATTCGGGATACCTTGGGTCCGGCGCCCGTTCGACTTGCCGATGACGGGGTTCGGCGCGCCGCTCGCGGTCCGCGCCGTTGCGCGCTCGCTCGGATTCGCCCGCCGCCGTTTCCAACGCGTGCTCGCCCGCAACGGGTGCCGGACCACCGATCATTTCGCCGGCTTCCAGCTCACCGGCCGGTTCCATACCGCGGAACTGGCCGCGCTCATCCGGCGCTTGCCCGAGGGAACGACTGAGTTCATGTGCCATCCGGGACACTGTGGCGCGGGGCTTCTCGCCGCCCGGACCCGTCTGAAGGAATCCCGCGCACGCGAACTCGAGGCGCTGACATCGGCCGAGGTCAGAGCCGCGCTTGACGAAGCTGGTGTCCGTACAGCGGCCTTCCGCGACCTATAGCCTCAAGTGTTCGAAGTGCTCGGCCGCGAATCCGCGAGCAGCTCGCCTATGCGGCTCACCAGGGTGTACTGCGTAAAGGGCTTGCGGACCAGTGAAAGATCCTCCACCACGACGCCCGTGCTCTCCAGTATTGCCCGGTCGCGATATCCGGACATGAACAGCACCTTAATCTCCGGCCGCTTCGATCGCAGTTGAGCCGCCAGTTCGTAGCCGTTCATCCCCGGCATGAGGATATCGGTAAGCAGCACATCCACGTGCGGCGTCCGGGACGCTATCCGGAGCGCCTCCTCGGGACCGGTGGCCTCAAGCACGGTGAAGCCGGCGCGCCACAGCATCGTGCGGACCAGCGCGACCAGCGTGGGCTCGTCGTCGACAACGAGCACGGTCGGCTGCCCTTCCTGAATGTGAAGATCGGGTGCCTCAAGCATAGCGGGCAGTCCCATGATCTCAAGCCGCAAAACGCCACGGCAAGATCCAAACCCCTCCGGATGGGCCCGACGGCAATCACCCCCGCCGCCGCACCTGTACGCCTGACGTATCGAGGTCATTGGCCGTGAGGCCCGGTCTGCATATTACGCCAAACGCAAGAAGAGTGGTTTAGAAATGCAACTATTTCGGGTCCGTTTGTCGCTTGCCTGCTGAAAAACCCCTTAGGTGGGTGCCGGGGAGGATGCTTCAGGGGTCTTTAATTTAGAGGTTAGTCTCGCTTTGGTGGGAGTTGCCTCCCCGGCTTGTTTCCAATTCTAGTATACCGACCACCCGAATGCAACAAAAATCTGTATTCTCATTTTTGGAAGATTTTCGTTAATCACTCACTGGCCTTCACTTCGACCCCTGTCCACTGTTCCATCACCTTGATACTGGAACACATATCCTCTTCTCCCAGCCCTTCGGCCAGACCTGCCCGGTACATCTGCTGCGCCACGGCGGTCAGCGGCAGAGGCACACCGAGCTCCTCTCCCGACTCCAGAATCAGCCCGACGTCCTTGTGAAGCCACTTCAAAGAGAAGTTGGTACTAAAGTCCCGCCTGAAGATGAAAGGGGCTTTATACGACACTAGGCCGCACCGCACCGCGCTGGCGTTCAGGATCTCCAGCATCAGCTCCGGGGCGACTCCGGCCTTTGTGCTCAATACTATACCTTCGTTGAA
>JBLNBX010000058.1:0-8641 GCA_050260275.1 bacterium | reverse complement strand
CCGCCCGCGCGTGGGCCGCGGCGGCACAGGCCGCGACGAGTGATGAAGAGCGGCAGCAGATCCGTGCGGCGCGGCAGGAGATCGAGAACCGGCGCCTTGAGTGGCAGGCAGCGGAGCGCCGCAGGCTGGAGGAAGAGCGCGAGCGCGCGATGCGCGAGCTGCGGGAAAAGGCCATGGCCGAGATTCGGGCCGCCGAAGCCCGCGCCAATGCCGCCGCGCCGCCGCTTCCCCCGGATCTCGAGATCGTCCCGATGTTCGAGGGACCCGCTCCTGAGGGACGCGTGCGTGGCCGGATTATCCAGGTCGAGTGCATACCGCCTATGGCGCGGCTAACCGTGCAGGTGGAGTCGGGCACGGTCCGGCTGCTCGCGCGCGAACCCGCCAAGATACTCGTCTCAGGCGACCCTAACCCGAAGTTCGAGTGCGAGCAACAGGCGGAACCGCGGCTCGCAGTTCTCGAGTTTTACCCGAACGTGGACGATAAGACCGGAACAACGGGTGATATCGCATCCATCGAATACCTCGCCGAGGCCCAGCCGTCGCCCGACGCACCCGCCACTCCCCGGCGGAAAAAACTCGGCGATCAGTAGTAGTAGATGATCAGCAGCCGATCAGTAGATGATCAGTAGATGACGCGCATCCGCTGGGTGGTGATGGGAGTATTCGTGCTCTCGTCCTCGCTCAACTACCTCGACAGGCAGATCCTTCCGGCGCTCGCCCCGGCGCTCATGGCGGAATTCGGCATGACGAACGCCGATTACGGGTTCATCCTGGCGGCGTTCTCCATCCCGTACGCGTTGTCCGCACCGTTCGCCGGCATGTTCATCGACCGGGTGGGGCTGAACCGCGGCGTGCGAGCCGCGGTGGCGATCTGGTCGGCGGCCGGGATCGCGACGGCATTCGCGCGAGGCGCGGTGAGCCTCGGCGTGTGCCGCGCGGCGCTTGGTATAGGGCAGGCCGGCGGAGTCCCCGCTTCGGGCAAAGCGATAGCGACATACCTGAAGCCGGACGAGCGCGCTCTGGGAAATGCGCTGAGCCAGCTAGGGATGGGCGTTGGCGGCATGCTCGCGCCGCCTCTGGCAATCTGGCTTGCGCTCCAGTACGGCTGGCGAAGCGCGTTCGTGGTGACCGGCGTGGCGGGTCTGCTGTGGCTGCCGCTGTGGAGCCGCTGTTCGCGCCTTGTTCCGGCCGGGGACGGCGGAGCGGTCCGGGCGGCCGCGAACTCCCGCGAGCTGCTTCGCGACGGGCGGCTCTGGGCGTTCGTCGCCGCAATCATGCTCAGCATGACGGTTTACTCGCTTTGGACCAACTGGGTCACCGTGTTTCTCGAGCGCGAGTATCATCTGCCGCTGGCCGAGACGAAATGGTACGCCGCCCTGCCGCCGCTGTTCTTCAACGCAGGCGGGCTTGTGGGCGGCGCGCTCTCGCTCGCCTGGATGAGGCGCGGAGCGAGAGCGGTTCCGGCGCGCCTGCGAGCGTGCTTCATCAGCGCCGTGGCCCTGGTGGCGACAGCGGCCGTGCCCTGGGCGCCGTCGGCGGGAATAGCCGCCGCGGCTATCTGCTTTAGCGCGTTCTGGTCATCGGCGCTGAGCGTGAACCTGTATACGATGCCGCTGGATGTCTACGGCCCCGCGCGCGCTGCGTTTGCGGTGTCGATGCTGACGGGCGGCTACGGGGTGATGCAGGCGGCGTTTTCTCCGGCGGCCGGAAGGCTGATCGACGCCTACGGGTTTGCGCCCGTGTGCTGCGCGGTGGGCCTGCTTCCGCTGGCGGCCTGTGCGATTCTGATGCGGATGGCGAACGAGAAGAGCGTGGAGGCAGAGGCGTGAAAACGCCAAGCTTCGGGCGCCGAACCGGACACCGCGCGTTGCGGCTCGACGGGCCGCCGCTGGCCTGGGGACCGTCACAACAAGACCCCGGCGCGGGCGGGCTTGAGCCCGCGTGGGGCTTCAGCCCCGCACTTACGGCCGCGGCTCGTGGCCAGGCCAGCCGTGGGCGCTCGCTCGTAGCATGACGGGCTCGTTAAAAGACGCGCTCAAGCGCCTGGTTTTCTCCGCGATGGGAAAAGATCCCGAGGGCGTTGTCGTGTCGTTTCTGTCGGGCGATCCGGCGCTTGCCGCACGCATGGTGGCCGAGATCCGGGAACTGGTCCCCGGGCGCCGCCACTTCACTGTTGAGGCCGACCCCCGGCCCACTTATGCCGAACTGCGCCGCCGCTTCCGCCGCTATCGCATCGCTCTCGCGCCGGTGCTCTTCGACGGCGACCCGCGCTATCGCGCCTTGCGCCGGGCCGCGTTCCTGCTCGCTCCGGGAAAGGTTCTGGCGTACAACGCACGGCTCGAGCGCCATCAGCCGCGGCTCTCGACGTGCATCGCTTCCCTGCTCTTCCTGCGCGGCGTGCCCGTGCACCGGATCTACTCGCGGCCGCGCTGGCTGACTCCCTGGCGCGCGCGGCCGGAAGAGCCGGTCGAGCGCCGAATAGTAAACGGCCGCCCGTTTGACCCTAACCACAGGCGCATACTCGTCGCAACGCCGTACGTGCCGTACCCGCTCTCGCACGGCGGCGCCGTCCGCATGTACAACCTGCTGCGCGAGGCCGCGCGCGAGTTCGACATCGTCCTTTTCGCATTCACCGAAGGCGGCGCGGAGGAACTCGAGCCGCTGCTCGAGTTCTGCTCCGCTATCGTGCTCGTGCCGAAGCGGGAGAACCCGGAGCCCCGCTGGTCTACCGTTCCCCCGCCCGAAACGCTCGAGTACAACTCGCCCGCGCTCGTTCGCGCCTACGAGCAGACGTGCCGCGAGTTCCATCCCGATCTGCGGCAGGTGGAGTACACCGTGCTCGCAGGTTTCCGCGGGGACATCCTGGTGGAGCACGACGTCACGTTCGACTTGCACCGCCAGATCTACGAGCGCGAGAGGACCGTGGCGGCCTGGTGGAATTGGTTCCGCTGGCGCAGATTCGAGAGGCGTGCCGTTAAGCGCTTCCGCAAGGTGGTGGTGATGTCGGACAAGGACGCCGCCATGCTTCCGGGAGCCCCCGTCACGGTAATTCCGAACGGCGTCGGCCTGGATCGGTTCCGCCCGCGCGCGGAGACTCCGGGCGCGCGGCTGCTCTTCGTAGGCTCTTTCCGGCACTTTCCCAACATCGCCGCATATCGGTTCTTCACGGAGGAGGTATGGCCGGCGGTGAGAGCGCGCGTACCCGAAGCCCAACTGACGGTTGTCGCCGGCCCCGACTACGAGCTTTACTGGCGCGAGGCCACCGGAACGTTGCTGCCGCCCGAGGACCCCTCGGTGAGGCTTCTCGGTTTCGTGCGGGATGTCGTGCCGCTGTACGTGGAGACGAACCTGGTGGTTGCGCCGACGGTGGTGTCCGCTGGAACAAACCTCAAGGTGCTCGAGGCCATGGCGATGCGCCGCGCGGTAGTCTCGACCACGTCCGGCTGCGCCGGCCTGGGGCTCACGCACGGGCACAGCGTGTGGGTGGCGGACAGCGCGGATGAGTTTGCCGCCGGCGTGGTGCGGCTGCTCGAGGACCGCGCAGAGCGGGAGCGAATCGCCGCGCGCGCCCGCGAGATCGCCGAGAATAACTTCGACTGGCCGAAGCCGGGCGCTCTCCAGCGGGCGCTCTACCGCGGCCTGCTCGGCGGAACCACGATTGTCCGCGAGGCTCGCGAGAGCGACGTGGCCGACCTCGACCGTATACAGCGGCTCTCGCCCGAGGCGGTCATCTGGGAACCGCACGCCTATCTTTCCTACGACTGCCGCGTGGCGGAGGTGGACGGCCGCGTGGTTGGCTTCATCGTGTCCCGGCGCGTGGGCGAGCAGGAAGGCGAGGTGCTGAGCCTCATAGTGGACCCCGCCGTGCGGCGGCGCGGCGTCGGAGCGCGCCTGCTCGAGGACGCTCTGAGCAGCCCCTGCGCAAGCTGGTTTCTCGAAGTCCGCGAGTCCAACTGGCCCGCCAGGAACCTGTACCGGAAATACGGCTTTCAGGAGGTTTCCACCCGGCCCAAGTACTACCAGGACAACGGGGAAACCGCCGTTGTAATGCGTCTCCAATCATGCTAAGGTGCAGGTGTCGGCAGGTTTGTAGGTAGCCCGCCGACCGGCCGAGTGATCGGATGTACGTAGCCAGCACCCGTCGAGCCTACCCTTCCAACTACAGACTCGGAGTGGAAAAAATCAGCAGGAGTTCTGTGCCTATGGCAATTACGCAGGACCAGTTGAAGGCGCACCTGATGGAGACCGATCCGCAATTCCGCCGCCTCGCGGAAGAGCACTGCGCTTACAAGAAGCAGCTTCAGGAGCTAGCAGAGCGGGCCTATCTGAGCCCCGAACAGCAGTTGGCTGAAACGCGCATCAAAAAGCTGAAGCTGCGCCTGAAGGACCAGATGCAGGAAATCATGGATCGGTACCGTAACGACCACACAGGCCAGTTGGTCTGACCATCGGGTGCGCTGGCGTTAAGCCCCGTTAAGAACCGCTGCCCGCGGCCGCGGTTTTCTGTGCGTGACCGCCCAGTTACGCACCGAACCGCGGGCGCGGGCGGCAAACTCCCTCAGCCCAGAAACTTCCGGATCCTCTCCACCGCTTCCATCAGGTTCTCGAAGGAATTCGCGTAGCTCAGCCGCAGGTACCCCTCCCCGTGCTCGCCGAAAGCCGCGCCGCTGAGGCAGGCTACGCCCGCGTCCTGAAGCAGGCGCGCAGCCAACTCACGCGAACTGTAACCCGTTCCCGTGATGTTCGGAAAAGCGTAAAACGCGCCCGCCGGAGCCGGGCAGCGGAACCCCGGCAACGTGTTCAGACCCGCACAGAAGGCGTCGCGCCGGCGCCGGAACTCGGCGACCATGCGATCCACGTCCTCCTGCGGCCCGTTCAGGGCCGCGATGGCCGCGCGCTGGGTGAAACTCGCCGTGCAGGAGTTCGAGTTGACCATCAGTTTCGTGACGGCGCCGACAAGCCACTCCGGCATCACACCGTAACCTATGCGCCAGCCCGTCATGGCATAGGTCTTCGAGAAGCCGTCGAGGATGATCGTCTTCTCGAGCATTCCGGGCACAGAGGCAATCGAGAACGGCGCGCCCTCGTACACGATGCGCGAGTAGATCTCGTCGGAGAGCACCATCACGTCGCGGTCGCGCAGCATTTCGGCGATGGCGCGGAGGTCGCCCTCCGGGATCATCCCGCCCGTGGGGTTTTCGGGCGAGTTCAGGATGACCATCCGGGTGCGGCTGGAGAGGCTGTCGCGGAAACGGTCGAGGTCCAGCGAGAACCCGCGCTCCTCGAGGAGCGGCATAGGCACCGGCTTCGCCCGCATGAAGCGGATCATCGATTCGTAGATCGGGAAGCCCGGGTTGGGGTATATGACCTCGTCGCCCTCCTCGAGCAGCGCCATCATCGTAAAGAACATGATGGGCTTGCCGCCGGGCACGACCGAGACGTGCTGCGGCCCCACGCTGATACCCCGCGTGCGGCAGATGTAGGCGGCGATGGCCTCGCGCAGCTCCGGATAGCCCTGAGTGGGGCCGTAGTGCGTCCAACCCTCGTCCAGCGCCTGCTTGGCGGCCTCGCGGATGTGGCGCGGCGTCTCGAAGTCCGGTTCTCCAATCTCAAGGTGGATCACGCTCCGCCCCTGCGCCTCAAGCTTGCGAGCCTGCAGGAGGACGTCGAAGGCGCTCTCCATTTCAAGCCGGTTGATTCTCTCTGCTGGGTTCATATCGGCGTTGGTCTCGGCGGGGGCCGGCGCAGCGACGGAACGCCGGAAGCGCCCCCGGCTATTGTCTCACGGGCGCGACCGCCATGGCTGCAAGTCGTTGATTCGAGAAGAGACGGGAGCGGAGGCGGGTCTCACGTAAATACACGGCCCGGTGATCCACTAAAATCGGAATAGCGCCCCAAACAGGCCTGGAACGGAGGGATGCTGGAACGAGGTATGCACGTTCCCGGAGTTCTCTCCGTCATGCATGTAGGCGCATGTTGAGTTTTGCTCTGCCTGCTATGGACGAAGCCGTGGAGCCGGTGCTGCACGATGCCGCTGAGCGGCACGACCGGTTCGTGAACGACAACCTGCGCCGCATCTTTCTCCTCATATACCGCATGGTGGGAAACGTGGCCGACGCGCAGGACCTGACCCAGGAAGTCTTTATCAAGGCTCTCCAGCGGCAGGACCAGTTGAAGGACGCCGCCAAGGCCGCCCACTGGCTTTCGCGCATCGCCACGAATACCGCCATCGATTTTCTGCGCCGCCACGGCCGCGTCTCGTTCTGCGAGATCGACAGTATTGCGGAGCCTATCAGCACGCCCCACTGCGACAGCCCCGAGCAGGTACTGATACGCGCCGAGCGGCAGTCGATCCTCGAGGGCGGATTGAGCGTGCTGACGGCGCGAGAGCGCGCGGCGCTGCTGCTGCGCGACATCGAAGGCCTCCCCGCTGAAGAGGTGGCCCGGCAGTTGAACTGCTCGAAAGCCACGGTACGTTCGCACATCGCGAACGCGCGCGTGAAGGTACGCAAGTACCTGTCCAGGAGAAGGCCGTGAGCCACCCGAGCGAAGGCAAGCTCGCGCTGTTTGCCGGTAACGATCTGCACCTGTGGGCCAGGATGATGGTGGCGCGCCACCTCCGGGGCTGCGACGAGTGCAGCCGCCGCGTGGAGGAGTACCGCGCGCTTCGCGATTTCGCGCAGGCCGAGGCGGGTGAGCTTCCGGCCGGCGTCTGCTGGGACGCGCTGGCGAGGGAGATGAAGGCTAACATACGGCTCGGCCTGGCCGCAGGCGAGTGCGTGGCCGATCCCCCGCGGTTCGCGAGCCGCTGGCGCACGCCCGCCATCGTGCTGCCGGTGCTGCTGGTCATCGTGGCCGGGTGGGTCCTAGCGACCCTCCCGCAGTTGCGGCACACGAGGCAGGCCGAGAGCGCTCCTCCCGCGCATCACGCGGATTACGTTGTGCTCGAGGCCGGCCACGAGGGCATCGGGCTCGAAGCCGAGGGCCGCGGATTCAGATTGCTTCAGCCCGGCGCGGAGAACGTTGTTTATACAGTGCGCGGCGAGACCGCCGTGCGTGCGCGTTACGTGGATTCAGAAACCGGCCAGGTGACCATCAGCCATGTGTACGCTCAGTAGGGCGCTCGCGCAAGGCGTCTTGCTGCTCGGCGGGCTATGCTGGGCGCAGCAACCCGCTCTCAAGATCGATTTCGAGCACGATTCGCCGGTGACGGTGGTCCAGGCCGACTGGGGCGAATCGCGGACCGAGGCGCGCGGGGGCGCGATGGTGCTGGACCTGCACACGTCCCTCATGCTGCGAAACTCCGGCACGCGGACGATTCGCGGCATCACGCTGCTTGTCTCCACGCAGGAGTTCGCACCGGGCGGAAAGGGCTCCGTCGCAGTGCCGAGCCTGGACGCGAAGCCGGGCGACACGTTCCCGATACGGATCGATCTGAGGCTGCTGCGACCGCTGCTGTCGGGCCGCGCGCCGCTGGCGACCGTATCGGTGGACGGCATACTGTTCGCCGACCTGTCGTTCTACGGCCCCAATACGCTCAACTCGCGGCGGGCGTTGACCGCCTGGGAATTGGAAGCCCGGCGCGACCGCCGCTACCTGCGCGAGATTCTCGAGACGCGCGGGCGCGACGCACTGCGCCGCGAGATGGTGGATACGCTGGCGCGTCTTTCGGCCAGCGGGACGCTCGATGTGCAGCTCGTCCGCGGCGGGCGCGCGACAGCAGTGGCGTCCGCGGCCGAGCGCGAAGTGGAGTTCGCCTTCCTGCGGCTGCCCGACGCGCCGGTGGAGCCCATCTCGGGTGTGGCGCGCGTGGCCGGCAGCGAGGCGCGCGCGCCGAAGATCCGCGTGTTGAACCGTTCCAAGCGGCCGGTGCGGTACTTCGAGATCGGGTGGATCATCCGCGACCAGAGCGGGCACGAGTACATGGCGGGTTCGGTGCCGGCCTCAAATGCCGGCCTGGCGCTGGCGCCGGGCGCGCAACGGGAGGTTGCGCAGGAGACCGCGATGCGGTTCTCGCGCGACTCGCGGCCGATCGCCATCGGCGCCATGACGGGATTCGTCAGCCAGGTGGAGTTCAGCGACGGTTCCATCTGGGTACCGAGCCGCGCGGCGATCTCGTCGGCGAATCTGGGATCGGTGATCGCGCCCTCACCCGAAGAGCAGCGGCTGGCCGGGCTGTACCGCCGCAAGGGCCTGGAAGCGCTGATCGAGGAACTGAAGCGGCTGCAGTAGTCGGCGCTGATGGGCAACCGGAGCGGCTGCAGTCGTTAAGAAGGTGCAGGGTTGGCGCGCATCAGGCGCAGACGGCGCTGATGGGGGACTGAAGCGGCCGCGCGAGGGCGCGGGGCTGGGACAGAGGCGTCAAGAGCGCTGGCCGGCCGGGCCGGTGATCTCTCCGCCAGGGCTGGCTGGTTCTCGCGCCTTGCACCAGGGTCGGCTGGTTCCCGCGCTCGCATAGCGCACCGATCGTTCTATGCGGTAGAATGAACGTTCGGTGCCGCTCCCGGAGCGGGACCGCAGTGATCGGGGCGTGGCTCAGCCTGGCTAGAGCGCCTGGTTCGGGACCAGGAGGTCGGTGGTTCAAATCCACTCGCCCCGACCATCCTTTTCACCGCTTTTCGCCAGCGACTGGGGACAGGCC
>JBLNBX010000057.1:0-3213 GCA_050260275.1 bacterium | reverse complement strand
AAGTACCTGGCCGCGCTCACGGCCGAAATCACCGCGCTTGAGGCGGAGGCGGCGAAAGCCGCCGTCCTCGACCGCGCGATAGAGCGCACGCGCGCGCAGTCGCGGCAGATAGACGCGTTTCGTCAGCGCTCGAAAGCCGATCTGGATACACTGCTCGAACTGACCAAGACGCTGCAGCCGCCCACGTATCTCGATCAGCTCGAACTTACCCGTACGCGGCTCGTGCTGGGCGGCTTCACCGGGCAGGCCGCCGAGATGCTGAAGCTGATCGACTCCCTGCCGCAGTTCAGCGGCTCGGAGTTCACCATGCCGCTGTCGCGCCAGGAGCGCGGCGAAGGCTTCCGCATCCAGGCGAAGCGGGAGGTGGCCGAATGAACACGCAGGCGCGAAACCGGCGCGCGCTGATAGTGCTCGCGGTGGCGCTGGTGGTCTGGGTGGTCCTGAAGATGACCTGGAGGCCGGACGCCGCCCCCGCCCCGGAGTTCGACTCCATCGCTTCGGCCGAGAGCAGGCTGGCCCAGTTGCGCCGTCAGGCATCCCTTGTACCTGGCCGCGAGCAAACGCTCAAGCTCGCCACCGCCGAGCTGGAGAGCCGGGAAAAGGCCTTGATACAGTCCGAAACCGCCGCGCAGGCCCAGGCGCAGTTGCTGGCCGCAGCGCGCCGCGCCGCCGCGGCCCTGCCGCAGCCAATCGAGTTCACCTCTACCGAGCTGGCGCGGGAGGTGACGCCGCTCGGCGATAACTACGGCGAGGTGATGGTGTCCGTCTCCTTCGTCTGCCAGATCGAGAACCTGGTCAACTTCCTGGCGGAGTTGACCGCCCAGCCCGAAGCCATCGCGACGCGCGACATGCGCATCCAGCAGCGCCAGACCAAGGATCAGAAGGCCGTCGCGGTGCGCCTCACGCTCTCGGGCCTGGTGCCCCGGAAGCTCGTTCCCCAAAGGCGGGGTGCGCTGTGAAGGGGAGACTTCTGCTGCTGAACCTGGCGCTGGCCGCGGCCGCGGTCGTCGTGGGCATGCGCGCGCGCGACAACTGGGTGGAGGCGCGCAAGCGGGCGGACGTGGTGCTAGGCCGAAAGGTGAAGCCCGCGCCTGCGCCGCCGTTCTCGCCCATGCCAGAGTTTCAGAGCCTCGCAGCGGCGGACTACGCGGACGTTGCGCAGCATACGCTGTTCAGCGCGGACCGCAACCCGACGGTGATCGTCGAGGTGGCCCCACCCAAACCCATGCCACCGCTGCCGCTGCTGCACGGCGTGATGGATCTGGGTGACGGCGCAATCGCCATCATGAGCGTCAAGAAAGGCGGTGGCCAGCGCGGTTTTCACCCGGGCGAGAAAGTCGGCGAGTTCACGCTGGTGTCCATTTCCGACCGCGAGCTGGTGCTGGAGTGGGATGGTCAGCAGATTCCCAAGAAGTTCGACGAACTGGTCGACCGCAGCGAGCAGACCGCAGCCGCTCCGGCGCCTCCCGCGCCGCCGGCCGCTCCGGCCGTCTCGAATGCCTCTCCCGCGCCGGCCGCTAGCGTGAAAACCGCGAGCCCGCCCGCACGCTCCGGACCCGGAGAACAGCTCACGCCGACGATGCGGGCCTGCGTGCCCGGAGACAATTCCGCGCCGGGAACGGTGGCGGATGGTTACAGGAAGGTTGTTAGCGAAACCCCGTTCGGCCAGAGGTGCCGGTGGGAACTCGTCCAGTAGGTGCTCTCATGACAAAGACGTTGTTGGTTCTCCTGCTAGCCGCGCCGCTCGCGGCAATCGGGGCCGATAAGCCGGCCGCCTCGAAATCGAAGTCGGCGGCCAAGACCGCCAAGGCCGCGAAGGCCAACGCACTGCCCGAAGGCCTGCCCGCCGGAGCTGTGCAAACCGGCCCCGGCTCATGGACGTGGACCGCGCCCGACGGAACGGTCCGGAAGTACAAGATGACGCCGTTCGGCGTTCGCGCCGATAACGAGCCGTCCCGTCCCGTTCCCAAGGCGTCGCCTGCCATGACAGCAACCGAGGAAGGCGACATGGTCCGGTTCTCGCGTAACACGCCGTTCGGGACTCGCACCTGGACCAAGAAGAAGGACGAGCTGGACGAAACCGAGCGGCTCGTTTACGAAAGGGATTGCAGGAAAGTGGAGCCGGCAGCCGATGGCGCCGCTCCTTCCGCCACCGCGGAGAAGGATCAGTGAGAACTCTCGATAACCGGTCCCTTATCGCGCTGGCGCTCGCCGCGGCGCTCGTTCAGGCGCCGGTCTATGGCGTGCAGGCCTCGCAGCAGCAGCAATCCGCGCCGGCGCAACAGCAGGCAGCGCCCGCTCAACAGCAGGCGGCGCCAGCACAGCAACAGCCAGCGCCCGCGAAGCCGCAGCAGCCCCCCGAGGCCAAACCCCAACCGGCCGCTCAGGCCGCAGCGGCGCGAACTGCGCCGGCGCGGCCGGGGTTCGTTCTGAACATCCAGGGCGCCTCGCTCATCGAGGTTGTCAACATACTGGCCCAGCGGCTGAAGATCAACTACATACTCGACCCGCGCGTGAAAGGCTCGGTGACCATCAGCACCTTCGGCGAGATTCGCGAGGTCGATACGCGCCAGTTGCTTGAGACCGTTCTGCGGATGAACGGCGCAGCCATGGTGCAGGTGGGCGACATCTACCGCATCGTGCCCATCGCCGAGGCCGGCGCGCTGCCCATCATGCCTCAGGTCGACCCGAAGACGTTCCCGGAAGACGATCGCCTGATGCTCAACATGGTCTTCCTCAAGTACGCCACGGTGGGCGATCTGTCGAACCTGCTCAAGCCCTTTCTCGGCGAGGGCGCGCAGATGACCATCTACGAACCCGCCAACCTGCTGCTCATCCTTGACAACAGCCGCAACATGCGCCGAACCATGGAGCTAATCGCCATGTTCGACAGCGACGTGCTGGCCGGCCAGCGCGTGCGGCTGTTCGAGGTGAAGCACGGCCGTCCGAGCGACCTTTCGCGCGAGCTGGAGCAGGTGCTCAAGGCCATCTCGCTTGCCGGCGAAAAAGGCGTCGCCACGCGCTTTCTGCCCATCGATCGAATCAACACGCTTGTCGCCATCGCGCCCAATCCGGGTGTTTTCGACCAGATCGACGTCTGGCTGAAGAAGCTCGATATCCCGCCCAAGACCACCTCGGGCGGCCTGCGGAACTACGTCTACCGCCTGAAGTACGGCTACGCGGAAACGCTGGCGGGGGCGATCATGCAGCTAT
>JBLNBX010000056.1:0-17624 GCA_050260275.1 bacterium | reverse complement strand
CCTGGCGTGCTTCATGGAGGTGGAGCCGCGAGTTACTCGATGCTGCCGTCAGCCGGCAGAACCTAAAGTTGCCCTCCACGATCTGCGAGAGGATCGATCGTCTCCTGGACGAGGCACTCGCCCGCTCGATGAAGCACGTCAGTGAACGGGCCCAGTGATTGGGTTGGCAATAGTCCTGCGTGCGTTACAGGTCGTCGCGACATCGAGGCAGTCTGGCGCGGGCGCCCGCGAGGTAAGATCATCGGTGGCAAGCGCACGGTGGTGTACTAGCTGCCACTCGCTTCCAAATTAGCCTACGGGGATTTCGGGGGGCCGGGGCGAGGCTACGAATGGAACCCTGCGGGCGGGAAGCAGACGTCCTCAAAGAGTCTTCCACATTCCGTAGCCTGTGCCCGAAAGCCGGACATGATTTGCTCGTAGATGCGCAGGAACGCAGCGGCGTCCACGCACCGGCGCGTGCCCGCGTATGGGATCGATCACCGGGTGCCACCCATTGGGGCGGCGGGGAGCGCCCGGCGAGCATGCGGTGGTTGAGCACGATGGAGCGCCGCAAGAAACGGCCCAGGTCTCCCTGTAGCTGGATTAGTGGAATATACTCGCTAGATCAGCTATGGATCGTAACTATCTCCATAAGATAGTCGATGAGATTCCCGACTCCAAGCTCATCGAAGCGCAAAGGTGCCTAGAAAGACTTTGGCCGGGTAGGCGTGATTTCGTTTTTGGAGTGGACCTGGATGGGGTTTGTGCCGACTTCTATGCCGGTATGCGGCCTATTGCTGCCAAGTGGCTCGGTGTTGAGCTGGAGACTTTAACTCCAGAAGTGTCAGTCGGTTTACGGGAGTGGGGCGTAGATAAAGCTCCCGGCGGGTACCCCGCACTGCATCGCTATGCGGTTACGCAATGTGATCTGTTCCGTAACCTGCAACCTGTGCCGGGAGCCCCCCAGGCTTTGCGTCGCCTCTCTGAAAAGGGTGTACGGATCAGAATCATCACACATAGGCTGTACATCAAGTACTTCCACCAGAAGGCCATCGACCAAACGATTGAGTGGCTGGATAGACATGACATCCCATATTGGGACCTCTGTTTTATGAAAGACAAGGCTGCGGTGGGCGCTAATCTGTACATAGATGACAGTCCCGAAAATGTCGTCAGGCTTCGAGACGCAGGCTTGCGCGCCATCGTTTTCTCGAACTCAACGAATCGGGACCTGGCTGGGCCCCGGGCTGACAACTGGACGGAAGTAGAAAAGATCGTATTGGACGAGATGGAACAGTGGAACGTCCGACGAGCGAGTGCGGGCCGGTAAGGGCGATACGGGCCGGCACGTAAATCGAAGCGCATTAAGGACGTTGAGGATATCTTGTTCAGCGGCAAGTGCCGGATCGCGATGCGGTTCCGCCGTGGCCTTCGTGGCGAAACAGACCGTGGGCGCGCACCGGTTCGCTGAGGCACGAAAGGCGCGGGAGTTTGCCGCTTCTGAATGAGCAATCGTACACTGATGGCGCGCTTCAGCGGCTGAGCGTATCTAGGCCGCGCTGAGGCGCGCGAGGTCTTCCGGCCGGCTGCGCGACTGGCGGACGCGCTCGGCGGCCCGCTTCCCGGCCAGGAATGCGTGATCGGAGTTGTAATATTCCCACTCGCTGTAGCGCCCCGCGAGCAGCACACCGCGGGCCTCGAGCCACTCGCGGATGAGGGCGACGTTCGCGGCGCGCCCGTGGTCGTATACGACGTAGGCGTAGGGCAGATCGACCTCGAAGGCCACGCGGATGGGATCGTCCGCAGACAGAAGCCCGACGCGGCGGCAATCCGCCACGCAGCGTTCTATCAGCGCCTGTCCCTGAAAGGGTAGCGGCTTCTCGGGCGCGTAGGAAATCTCGCAGACCAGGCCGAATCCGCCCGGAGGATTGCAGTAAGGGCTCATGTTGCCCTGCGCGAAGACGCGGTGAAATATCGTGTCGCCGGGGAAGTAGATCCAGTGCCTGTTGGTGAGAGCGGGGCGCCCGACGCCGAGGTTCACGCAACGGATCGAGACGTGCCTGAGGGATTCCGCAGCGGCGCGAATGGCGGGCGGCGCCTCATCGCCCATCATCCGGACGAGAACGGGCAGGGGGATGGTGCTGATGAGGTGGTCGAAGGCGATCTCGCTCCCTCCGGCCAGGGTGATAGCGCGCCGCCGGGGCGACACCGCGACGATGGCCGAGCCCAGGCGCAGGCCGCCTTTCAGATGCGGCATGAATCCGTTCATGAGCGCCTGGAAGCCTCCACGGAGCGGGTAGCCGAAGCGCGCGTTGGGACCAACGGGCTTGATCGCGGGGTTCAGCGCGCCCTCAATCATTTCCTCGATGTCGGGCAGCGGAACACGCCCGCCCAGCCAGGAGGTCTCAATGTCTGACAGCGGGATGCACCATAGCTTGCGGTTGTAAGGAATGGCGAAATGCTTGGCGATGCCCGCGCCCCACACGCGATAGATGAACTCCTCGAAGTTGCGCGGTTCCGTGCGGGGATGCGCCCCGCACGCCGGAGCGCCGAGGCGCGCCTCGGCCTCGAGGATCCCGTCGCCGCAGCAGTCCTCCACGGGTCTGCCGCCGGGCGTTTCCGGGCGAAGCGCGCCGTACCGTGCCTCGATCGCGCCGACGAGGCACTCCTTGATCACGTCCGGAGGCAGCCCGTAAAGCGCCCCCTGGAACGGGTAGCGGGTGTAGACGCCGTGCGTGTAGACCCAAGCCTCGCGGTCCTGCCAGTGGATGTTGTCGCCGAGCAGCATCCGGTACATGCCGTGCACGTACTCGTCCGCGGAGAACATGATGTGGCCGGCGTGGTCGAAGGTGAAATTGCCGGCCTCGATCGAGCGGCACCAGCCGCCCACCCGGTCCTCGCGTTCGATGAGGAGGGCGTCCTCCCCGAGGTGATACGCGGCGCTGAGTCCGGTGGGGCCGGCGCCGGCGATCACAACGGGCCGCCGCACAGCGGGTCCGCGCGGGGAGCGGCGGGCCCGTTCGATGAGCGTGTGCATCGAGGCGACGGTGGCGTCCCAGGAGGTCTGGGCCAGAACGGCATCCATCGCGTGCAGCACTTCGGTCTGCTCCTCGGGAGAGGCGGCGAGCGCGCGCTCGCACGCAGTGATGAACTCGCCGGGCGCGGAGCCCAGGTAGACGATGCGGCCGTAGGGCTCCGCTACGTCCGCAACCGGAGTGCTCACGATCATCCTGCCGCCCGCCATGTACTCAAGGGTCTTGGTGGGGCTTATGAAGCGGGTCGCGCCGTTCAGCGCAAACGGCATCAGGCAGATGTCCCAGTTAGCAAGAAAGGCGGGCAGGGCCTCATATGGCTGGTGTCCGAGCCAGTGGATGTTGGGGTGGCGGGGGAGCTCCGACGGATCGATCTTCACGACTGGGCCCAGCATGACCACGTTCCATTCCGGGTGCGAGCGGGCGATTGCGTCGAGCAAACCGAGGTCCATACGCTCGTCTATCACGCCGAAGAAGCCGAGGCGGGGGCGCGGCAGGTCGCGCTGAGGCTCCGGGTCCGGCATGGCGGACCGGGCGCGGCCGAAATGCTCGCGATCCACGCTGCTCGGGAAGCAGTGCACGTTGTGGTGCCGGCTCTTGCGGGCGCGGTAGAGGCTCGGGCCGCCGGTGAATACGACGTGGGCCGCCCGCAGCAGTTCCTCCTCGCGCGCCGGAAGCTCGGGAGGAGCGAAACGGAACCCGGCGAGCTCGTCCATGGCGTCGTAAACCACGATGCGGGCGTCGAGCGCGTCGAGCACCGGCACTGCCATGGGCGTGTAGAACCATGTGTCGCAGCGGCCGGAAGTCTCTTCTTTTAAGAGGCTTGCGACCATTCCGCGCAGTTCCGGCACCTGCTTCGCCGAGAAGCCGGCTTCTTCGACTGCGGTGTGAGGGCGGCAGACGAGTACTCCCGGCTGGGCGTAGCGCTTCTCCCAAAACGGCGAACCGGCTTCCTCCCGAACCGGCTCCTCTATGAAAATCACCGGGCGGCCGTGGCGGGCGGCTAGCCGGGAAAGTACGTGCTGTGGGCGCTGCCAGACAAAGTCCCACCGCAGGTGCGAGAAAGCGACGATCGGGTCCTGCAACGATCTCCCCCTGAGCGGCGCGGGCAGGGAGTAGGTTAACCTCCCTTAATGTGATTGTAACAACGGGTACTTACGACTGCCACTCTGAGCCGGTCTGCCTTTTGTTATCAATCGTTTGCAGCTACCGGAGTATGAATTGGGGCAAAAACGGCCGCTTATCTGCGCTCGTCTTCGCGGCGGATGGCGTCCAGGACGCCATTGATAAAGGGGATGGACTCCTCGCCTGAGAAGCGGCGGGCGAGCTCGAGAGCTTCGTTGATGACCACAGCGGCGGGGGTACCGGTGCCCATCTCGTAGACGGCCATGCGAAGGATGTTGCGGTCCACGGCGGGCATGCGCTCAATTTTCCAGTTCTCGGAATGCCGCGCGATGCGTTCGTCGATGGCCGTCCGCTGGGCGGCGGTGCCGCGGACGAGTTGCGCAGTGAAGGCGTCAGGCTCGCCGTCGCCGGCGCCCTCTTCGGAGTAAAGCTCCTCGGAGTAAGAGGCGAGGGCCGTCTCGGCCGGCTGCCCCGTCAGGTCCATCTGGAACAGGAGCTGGAGGGCGCGTTGGCGCGAGCGGTGGCGGGAAGGCATGGCTCAGGGCTGGCGCAGGCGGCGCATGAGATTGCCCATCTCAACGGCGGACATGGCGGCGTCGAAGCCCTTATTTCCGGCCTTTGCGCCCGCGCGCTCGATGGCCTGCTCGAGGTTGTCGGTTGTGAGGACGCCGAAAGCTATGGGCACGCCGGTCTGCAGGGAGGCCTGGGCGAGGCCTTTGGCGGCCTCCGAGGCGATGTACTCGTGGTGCGGCGTGTCGCCGCGGATGACGGCGCTGAGACAGATGACGCCGTCATGGCGTTTCTGGCGCGCGAGTTCGCTGGCGACAACAGGCAACTCCCAGGAACCGGGGACCCGCACTATCTCGACCGCGTCCAGGTCGGCCCCGGTGCGTTGCAGAGCGTCGAGGGCCCCGGCCAGCAACCGGTCCGTGATGATGCTGTTGAAACGGCTCACGACGATCGCAAACTTCAGCCCCGCCGCATTGAGATTGCCTTCAATGACTGGATTAGGCATGTTAGTGTGATTGTATTTGAATTCGCGCCCCGCAGGGCTTACGGGATTAATAATAGCGCGTCGCGGCGCAAAATCCCGTTTCAGTGGATGCCGGATCCCGCTCTAAGCGGGAAATCTATCTGCGTTTAAGTGGCGAGAGGCTGAAGAAAACTCAACGACCGCCGATTACTCACCGGAGCTCGCGAGGACGGTGGAGGCCGTTGTGCCCCGTCCGGACCGCTCTTTAACAGTATGCGGATACTGTGGGTGACGACGGAAAGCCTCAGCCGGCAACATGCCGAAATCGAGGAACTGGAGACGCGGGACGGATACAGAATAGAGCCCGCATACGATGCAGAGGAGGCGGCGGAAGCGCTCCGGATATGCCGGTACGACGCGGTGGTTGCAGATGTGCCCCTGCCGGGCATGAGCGCTGACGACTGGCTCGCGGAGGCGCAGAAAGCGGCGCCGGGCGTGCCGGTCATCTTCCGGAGCCTGCTGGCGAACGTCGCGGAAGCCGTGCGGCTGGTGAAGCTCGGGGCGGCTGCATACGTTGATGCTACCGCCGGCGCGGAGGGCCTGGCCAGGGCACTGGACGAAGCGGTGCAGACAGCGCCGCCGCAGAAGGCAGCCACCGTAGAGCCGTGGCGGAGCATGCTGGTTGGCCAGAGCCGCGCCATGGAACACATCGCCGAGACGATACGCCTGGTTGGCCCACGGCGGTCAACGGTGCTTATCATCGGCGAGACAGGCACCGGGAAAGAGCTGGTGGCCCGCGCGCTGCACCAGGCCAGCGGGCGCGCTGCGAAGCCGATGGTGGCCATCAACTGCAACGCGGTACCCGAAACGCTGCTTGAGGCCGAGTTGTTCGGGCACGTACGCGGCGCGTTCACGGGCGCGGTGCAGCATAGAATCGGCCTCTTCGAGCAGGCGCACCGCGGCACTCTCTTCCTGGACGAGATTGGCGACATGCCGGCCGAGGTGCAGGCCAAGCTGCTCAGGGTGCTGCAGGAGCGGGAGATCCAGCGGCTGGGCAGTTCCGAGGTAATCCGCGTTGATGTGCGCATCATCTCCGCGACAAACGTCAACCTGGACGAGCGGATGCGCGAGGGCAAGTTCCGCGAGGATCTGCACTATCGTCTGAACGTGGTCTCGATCCGCGTTCCGGCGCTGCGCGAGCGCCCGGAAGATATCCCGGCGCTGATCGACCATTTCATCGAGAAGACCTGCCGCGAAGAAGGGCTGCCGCTCAAGCGGATCGGCCGCGAGGCGCTGGCGCGCCTGTGCGATTACTCCTGGCCCGGCAACGTGCGGCAGCTCGAGCACGCCGTGGAAGCCGCGGTGGTGCTCAGCGGCGACCGGTGCGAGCTGCTGCCCGGGGATTTCCCGCTGCCGGCGCCCGTGAAGCGCGCGACCACCTTCTCACCGACGTATCCGATGCTGCGGCTGCCGGACGAGGGCCTGGACTTCGAGCGCACGGTGAGCCGCATCGAGCGCAGCATCCTGGACCAGGCGCTCGCGCGCACGGGCGGCAACAAGAAAGCAGCGGCCGAAATGCTGCGGCTGAAGCGGACCACGCTGTCGGCAAAGCTGAAAAGCCTTGAACGGGTCGCTGTGTAGGCGCGAGCCATCCGGAGTAGCGGCGGGCGCGTTCGGCAGGCGATAATTCTATTTACACCCAGCGCCGCGCATGGACCCCCGCTACATCCGTAATTTTTCGATAATTGCCCATATCGACCACGGCAAGTCGACGCTCGCCGACCGCCTGCTCGAGATCACGGGTGCGTTGTCCCAGCGCGAGATGATGGAGCAGGTGCTCGACTCGATGGACCTCGAGCGCGAGCGCGGCATCACGATCAAGGCCCACGCCGTGCGCCTCGAATACCGGGCCTCCGACGGCAATCTGTACCAGCTCAACCTTATCGACACACCCGGCCACGTTGACTTCACCTACGAGGTCTCGCGCAGCCTGCAATCCTGCGAGGGCGCGCTGCTTGTTGTCGACGCCTCCCAGGGCGTCGAGGCGCAGACGCTGGCGAACACGTACCTGGCGATCAACCACAACCTCGAGCTGATCCCGGTGATCAACAAGATAGACCTGCCGGTGGCCGAGCCGGACCGCGTGCGCGAACAGATAGAGCAGGTGATCGGGCTCGACGCGCACGACGCGCTGCTCGTGAGCGCGAAGACCGGGCAGGGCGTCAACGAGATGCTCGAGGCCATAGTGCAGCGCATCCCGCCGCCGAAGGGCTCGCCGGACGCGCCGCTCCGCGCCCTGATATTCGACTCGTGGTTCGACCCGTACCGCGGGGTCATCACGCTCGTGCGCGTAGTCGACGGGCGGCTGCGCATTGGCCAGAAGATCCGGCTGTGGTCGAACGGGCGGACGTACGAGATCGAGGGGCTTGGGTATCAGTCTCCGAAGCCCGTCCCGGTGGAGGAGCTGTCGGCGGGCGAGGTCGGGTTCATGTTTGCGAACATCAAGACGGTCGCGGACGCGGAGATCGGCGACACCATCACGGACGACGCGAAGCCCGCTGCGGAGCCGCTGCCTGGCTTCGAGCACATGAAGCCGATGGTGTTCGCGGGACTATACCCGGTGGAATCGCACGAGCACGGAGCGCTGCGCGAGGCGCTCGAAAAGCTGCGGTTGAACGACTCTGCGCTGAACTTCGAGCCGGAGCACTCGCCGGCACTCGGCTTCGGCTTCCGCTGCGGGTTTCTCGGCCTTCTGCACATGGACATCGTGCAGGAGCGGCTGGAGCGCGAGTTTAACATCGACCTGGTCACCACGGCGCCGGGAGTCAAGTACCGCGTGCGCACGCGCGACGGAGAGTGGCGGGAGATCGACAGTCCGACGAAGTGGCCCGACCCGGCCGAGATCGACGAGGTGGAGGAGCCGATCATCGAGGCCACCGTCATCACGCGCGAGGAGTTCATCGGCGAGATCCTGAAGCTGCTCGAGGAGAAGCGCGGCGAGCAGCGCAAGTTCGAGTACATCGGCACGGGACGCGTGCTGCTGGTGTACTCGCTGCCGCTGAACGAGATCGTCCTCGATTTCTACGACCGCCTGAAGGCCGTCTCGCGCGGGTACGCTTCGCTCGACTACCATCTGGCGGGCTACCGCAGCTCGCCGATGGTGAAGCTCGACGTGCTGGTGGCCGGCGAGCCGGTGGACGCTCTCTCGCTGATCATTCACAAAGACCACGCGTACGAGCGCGGGCGCGAGCTCATCTCGCGGCTTCGCAAGCTGATACCGCGGCAGATGTTCGAGGTGGCGCTGCAGGCGGCCATCGGCAACCGCATCATCGCGCGCGAGACCATCTCGGCCATGCGCAAGAACGTGCTGGCGAAGTGCTACGGCGGCGACATCACGCGCAAGCGTAAGCTGCTCGAGAAGCAGAAAGAGGGTAAGAAGCGCATGAAGCGCGTGGGGCGCGTGGATATTCCGCAGGAAGCGTTCCTGGCGGTGCTGAAGGTGGGCACGCCGGACGAGGCGTGAGGCTGCGGCGGGTTCCGGCCGCCCGGGAGGCCGCAACGGGCTGCAAGCCAGCACCACACAAGCGGCGGCGCCGGCGGCACTGGGGGCTCTCGATTTAACGCCCGAGTTCGCCGCCGCGAACGAGCTTCCGGGCCGACCGCCATCCCGTTTACGGTTATCCTCATGGTGTATGGGACGTCTGATTCTCGCGTTCGCCCTGGCGCTGCCCCTGGCCGCACAAACCCGGCCCACGGCCGCCGAAGCGCAGGCATTCATCGACAAGGTGGAGACTACGCTGCTCCAGCTCGGCACTGAGGCCGGCCGCGCGCAGTGGGTTCAGTCCACGTACATCACCGACGACACGGAGATCCTCGCCGCCGCGGCTAACGAGCGCGCCATCCGCGCCACCGTGGAGTTTGTGAAGGAAGCCCGGCGGTTCGACGGCGTCGAGATGCCGCCCGAGCTGGCCCGCAAGTTCAAGCTCCTGAAGTTCTCGCTCACGATGGCCACGCCGGACGACGCGAAAGAGGCCGCGGAACTCACGCGCATCCAGGCGGCCATGGAAGGCGCTTACGGGAAGGGCAAGTACTGCGCGGCTCCGGACAATTGCATCGACCTCGAGGAGATCACGCGCATCATGGCCACAAACCGCGATCCCGCGCGGCTGCTCGAGGTCTGGCGCGGCTGGCACTCCATCGCGCCGCCCATGCGCAAGGACTACACGCGCTTCGTCGAGCTGTCGAACAAGGGCGCCCGGGAGCTCGGCTTCGCCGACACCGGAGCCATGTGGCGTTCGAAGTACGACATGCCGCCGGACGAGTTCGCGAAGGAAGTGGACCGGCTATGGGAGCAGGTGAAGCCGCTGTACGTCTCGCTGCACGCTTACGTGCGGTGGAAGCTGCGTGAGAAGTACGGCACGGACGCAGTGCCCGAGCGTGGGCCGATCCCCGCGCACCTGCTCGGCAACATGTGGGCGCAGGAGTGGAGCAACATCTACGACATCGTCGCCCCCAAGGACGCTGATCCCGGCTATGACCTGACGGCCATATTGAAAGCCCGCAAGCTCGACCCGGTTCAGATGGTCCGCTATGGCGAAGGTTTCTTCACCTCGCTCGGGTTGCCGAAGCTGCCGCAGACGTTTTGGGAGCGGTCGATGTTTACGAAGCCGCGCGACCGCGAGGTGGTTTGCCACGCGAGCGCCTGGCACGTGGATTACGTTGACGACCTGCGCCTGAAGATGTGCATCGACACAACGGCCGAGGATTTCACCACCATCCATCACGAACTCGGGCACACGTTCTACCAGCGCGCTTACAACCGGCAGCCGTTCCTGTTCCGAGACAGCGCCAATGATGGTTTCCACGAGGCGATCGGCGATACGATCGCGCTCTCGGTGACTCCGGAGTACCTAGTGAAGCTCGGGCTTCTCGACAAAGCGCCGCCGGAATCGAAGGACATTGGCCTGCTGCTGGCGCGCGCGCTCGACAAGGTGGCATTCCTGCCGTTCGGCATCCTCATCGACCAGTGGCGCTGGAAGGTGTTTTCGGGCGAGATAACGCCGGACCAGTACAACCGCGCCTGGTGGGAGCTGCGCAGGAAGTATCAGGGCATCGCGCCCGCGGGCGATCGCGGCGACGAGTTCTTCGACCCCGGCGCCAAGTATCACGTGCCCGCCAACGTGCCGTACACGCGGTACTTCCTGGCGCACATCCTCCAGTTCCAGTTCCACCGCGCGCTCGCGCAGGCGGCCGGCTGCATGGACGCGCTGCACCGCTGCTCGATCTACGGCAACAAGGAAGCGGGCGCCCGGCTGATCAAGGTTCTCGAGATGGGCGCGAGCCGCCCGTGGCAGGACGCGCTGGTGGCGATGACGGGCAAGCCGGAGATGGACGCCACGGCCATTCGCGACTACTTCGCGCCGCTGCAAAAGTGGCTCGACGAGCAGAACAAGGGCAAGCCGGTAGGCTGGTAGGCCGCCAGGGTTTCCTAGACAGGGGCGGTCCGTTCAGCCTCGCGGCTCACGATAAGCACGTTGCCGCGGACCGCCTGGACGCGCACGGGCGCTCCAGCGGGCACGGGTTCGGACTCCGGCGCGGCTTCGGCCATCCACAACTCGCCGTCCACACGCACGTAACCGCGGGGCATCACGTCCTCGACTGCCTGGCCACGTTTGCCGGCGAGCTCGAGCACGGGCAGATTCCCGCCGTCTTCATAGCTCCGCTTGAGCACGGGATAGAGCGCGAAATCCTTGGCGACGAAGAGGGCGAAGATGCCGGCGGCGATCCATCCAGGGACGCCGAACCACGCCCACAGCGCGTAGACGATCAGCCCCGCGCATATCCAGCCCGGGAGCTGGATGAGAGTGTACCTGCGGAACGTCCTCACGGCGGCGACTCCCCCGCATGTTACCGCGGGCGGCGGCGCGCGGGCTGCGATTGCCGGGTACGATTAGAACGGGCAGCGCGCTCATGAGGAACGTCATCGCCGGAACCGCCGGCCATATCGATCACGGCAAGACCGCGCTAGTGCGCGCGCTCACGGGCATTGACACCGACCGGCTCGAGGAAGAGAAGCGCCGCGGCATCTCGATCGACATCGGCTTCGCGCACCTCGACCTCGCGCCGGACGTGCGCGTGGGCTTCGTTGACGTGCCGGGGCATGAACGGTTCGTGAAAAACATGCTGGCCGGCGTGAGCGGAATAGACCTGGTGCTGCTCGTGATCGCGGCGGACGAGTCCATCAAGCCTCAGACTCGCGAGCACTTCGAAATTTGCCGCCTTTTGGGCCTCCGGAAGGGCCTCGTCGCGATCACGAAAGCAGACCTGGTGGACGACGATATCCTCGACCTTGTCCGCATGGAAGTAGAGGAGTTCGTAAAGGGGTCGTTTCTCGAAGGCGCGCCGGTTGTGGTCACGAGCGCCGAGACGGGCGCCGGCCTCGACGAGTTGCGGGCGCGGCTGGCGGAGCTTGCGCGCGATGTTCAGGCGAAAGATGCCTCGCGGCCGTTCCGCCTGCCGGTGGACCGCGCGTTTTCGATACGCGGCTTCGGAACCGTGCTCACCGGCACGCTCTTGGCGGGTTCGGTGGCGCGCGAGGACGAGGTGGAGCTGCATCCCGGCGGGCGCCGCCTGCGCGTGCGCGGCGTGCAGGTGCACAACGAACCCGCCGAGCGGGCCTACGCGGGCCAGCGGACGGCGCTGAATGTATCAGGCATCGAAGCGTCAGAGGTGAAACGAGGAATGGTGCTCGCCGCGCCGGGCCTGTTTCGCGCGGTGGACCGCATCGACTGCCGCCTCGATCTGCTCGCTTCTGCGAAACCGCTGAAGCAACGCACGCCGGTTCACTTTCACATAGGCACGGCGGAGGTGGAAGCGGAGGTGCGCCTGCTAGATGCTGCGCGGCTCGCGCCGGGCAGCTCGGGCTACGTGCGCGTTGCGCTGCGCGACCCTGTGCTGGCGCTTCCGGGCGACCGCTTCATCGTGCGGATGTTCTCTCCGGTGGCGACCATCGGCGGAGGCGTCGTGCTCGATACGCGGCCGCCGCGTGTGGACCCGGCGGAAAGGCTTGCAGTGCTGGAGCGCGGGTCTGTGGCGGAGAGGGTGGCGCTGCTCGTTCGCGAGGCGCCGTACGGAATTGATCTGGCGGAGCTGATCGCGCGCACCGGGCTGCCCGCGGCCGAACTGGAGCCGCTGGCCGCGCTGCGGCAACCGCAGACATTGTTCATCGACGCCGAACGGCTGCGAACGCTGAGCGCGCGCGTGCGCGAGACGCTCGGCGAGTTCCACCGCGCCAACCCGCTCGCTCCGGGCATGCCGAAGGAGGCGTTGCGAGCGGCGGTGATGCCGGAGCCGCCGAAGGGCGCGCCGTACGAAGCGCCCGCGTTCGTGCTGGACGTGCTGCTCGGCAACGACGTCGTCGCAGACGGCGAGACGGTAAGGCTCGCCAAGCACCGGGTGGTGCTGAAGCAGGAGGAAGAGCGCGCGGCGGAGGAGATCGAGCGCCTTTTCTACGAGGCGGGCCTGACCGCGCCGGCGATGGCCGATGCACTCGCGAAATCCGGCATCGGGACGGCGCGCGCGCGGGCGGTTCTGCAGATGCTGCTAAAGAAGGGAACGCTCGTGCGCGTGGCGGAGGACCTCGCCGTTCACCGCGCGGCGATAGACGCGCTCGTCGAGCGGCTCTCCGCGCTCCAGGGCCGCAGGATTTCCGTCGGTGAGTTTAAGGACTTCGCCGGCGTGTCGCGCAAGTACGCAATTCCGCTGCTCGAGTACCTGGACCGTTCACGTGTTACGCGCAGGGAAGGTGACCTGCGGGTCGTGCTCTGATATACTCGGCAACGCGGCGAGGAGTAATGGGAAGGCGGTGAAAATCCGCTACTGCCCCGCAACTGTAAGCGACGCTGTATCGGCCGCGTGGTCACTGTCCCGAAAGGGATGGGAAGGCCGCGCGATGAACGCCGGGTCGCGAGTCAGGAGACCGGCTCCCCGCTTAGATGAGCAATCACCGTTCCGAGGGAGAACGTCTCATGCTTCGCTGTTCGCTTATCCTCCTCACAGCGTCTATCTGTTCCGCTGCGGTCCAAGGCACGGTTGTCGATCCTTCCGGCCGTCCGATCCGCGGCGCCACCATCACATGCAGCGGCCGAACGGCCAGAACCGACGCCCAGGGCCGTTTCGTGATCGAAGGCATCGATGCCTGCGAGGCGCGCGCCGAAGCCCGCAACTTCGAGACACTTCGCATCGCGCTTGGGCAGGAGCCGGCGCGTATCCAGCTTGCGCTCGCGCGGGTTGCCGAAGTAGTCGTGGTCTCCGCGACGCGGCGTGAGAGCACGCTGGAAGAAGCGGGCGTATCGGGCACCGTCTACACGCGCGAGGATCTCGAAACGCGGCAGGCGCCGCTGGTGGCCGACGTTATCCGCGAGACGCCGGGGCTGCACGTTTCGCGCTATGGCCACCCCGGCAGCCTGACTCAGATCTACACGCGCGGCGGGCAGCGCACGGGCGCTCTCATCATGATTGACGGCGTACCGGTCAACGACCCCGGCGGTGAGGTGAACCTCGCGGGCCTGAGCACCATCGGAATCGACCGCATCGAGGTGGTCCGCGGGCCCGAGAGCGCGTTGTTTGGGGCGGAGGCATCCTCGGGCGTCATCCAGCTATTCACGGCGCGCGGCGACCCCGAGCGCACCATGCCGCGCGGTTCCGTTTCATACGAGCGCGGCAGCTTTGCGACGGACCGCTGGACGGCTTCGCTTGCGGGCGGCGCGGGTTCCCGCGTGGATTACGCGCTCGCGGCCGAACAGCTTCACACCTCAGGCGAGTACGCGAACGACTGGTTCCGCAATACGACGGGGACGGCGAACGCGGGCGTGCAGCTGACCGACGCAACCAGCGTCCGCGGCATCGTGCGCGTGTATGACGCATATGCAGGCGCTCCGAATCAGGTGGCATACGGCATCCACGATCTGGATGCGCGCGAGGCGACGCGCGATCATGTCGCGGGCTTTCATCTCGACGACGTGCGCGGGCCGCGGTTCGTACAGCGGGTCTCGGTATCGTACCACCGCTCGTGGGACCTGTTTACGGATGACCTCAACGACGGGCCTTTCAATGTCGCCGCGCTCGTGCGCGATGTGAACGGTAGCGTGTATCTGGAGCGCCTCGGCGGCGGACCCGTGCTGCCGGGCACGCGCCTTGTTGAGCAATCGGTGACTCTGTGGGGCTGGACGCCGTATCTGTCGCTGAGTTCGCGGAAGAACGCCGGCTATCTTGGCACGCTGACGCACTGGGGCGGCGGGTCGGTGTTCGGCTACGAGTTCTAACGGCAGCGCTGCTACATCACCGGGCGCTACGTCGCCCGCGACAACCACGGCCTGTTCTTTCACGAGCAGCGGTCCGTGCTGGGACGGTTGTTCTTTTCCGGCGGGCTTCGAGTGGAGCACAGCAGCGCGTTCGGCGCAAAGATCGCGCCGCGAGGAGCGGCCAGCTTCCTGGTGACGCCTTCCACGTCCGTGCGGTTCGGCGCTGGCGTTGGCATCACGGAGCCGAGCCTGCTGCAGAACTACGCGAACGACCCGTACTACGTCGGCAACCTGTATCTCCGGCCCGAGAAGACCACGACCTTCGAGGCAGGCATCGCGCGCGAGTGGTTCTCGCGGCGGCTGCGAACCGAAGTTTCGGCGTTCAGCAACTCGTTCCGCGATCTGATCGTGTTCTACTCGATGCCGTGGCCGGAGCCGGCAACGTGGCGAAACATCGAAGCATCGCGGGCCCGCGGCATCGAGGTGTCCGCGCGGGCGCGGCTGCCGCGCGCGGTCTCCATAGCAGGCCACTACACTCGGCTGTGGACGCGCATCACCGAATCCAGCGTGCCTGATTCGCCGTTTACCGGACTGGGCCGTGAGCTCGCGCGCAGGCCGGGCAACTCCGGCGCCGTGTCGGTTTCGCTTGCCCCGCGGCGCTGGAGCATCGACGCCGGCGCGGTGTTCGTCGGCGAGCGGCAGGACAGCGATACCGTGTTCGGCATCACGCGCAATCCCGGATACCAGAACGTCTACGCAACCGGGAGCGTGCGGCTTTCGCAGAACGTCACTCCGTACGTGCGGCTGGAAAACCTGCTGAATCAGCGATACCAGGAGGTGCTCGGGTATCCGGCGCAGTCGCGCGCGATATATGGAGGCTTGAGGCTGGGATGGTAGGAGCGCGGGAGAACGAAAGCCATGCTGCGCGGTGCGTGTGCGGGCGTTTGGATCCGCGCACGAGGCCGTGGCGCGCATCTCGCCGGCCGGCTGCGCTACGCCGCGCGCAACGGCACGTCCTTGCGACGCTGGCCGCGATCGCACTGTTGGCTACGCTGTCCGGCTGCACTCGGGCCGGGGCCGGCCCGGGCGCGCAGCCCGCTCGCATCGTGTCTACGTCGCCGTCAATTACGGAGATCCTGTACGAGCTTGGCCTCGGCGATCGTGTTGTGGGCGTAACGACGTACTGCCACTATCCGCCCGAAGCCGCGAAGAAGCCGAAGATCGGCGATTTCCTGCATCCGAACCTCGAGAGGATTGTGGGGCTGCGGCCGGACCTGGTGATCAGCGAGTCTACCGGCGTGCGCGGGTCCGTGCAGTTGACGCTGCCCGCGCTCGAGGTGCGCAACGGGTCGGTGGCGGAGATTCTTGAGGCCATAGATACCATAGGCCGCGCCGCCGGAGTCCCGGACCGCGCCGAGAGGCTGGCTGCGCGCATCCGCAGCGACCTTGGCGCGATCAGCGAGCGCACGGCAAGGCTGAAGCACCCGCGCGTGATGTTTGTCGCCGGGCGCACGCCGGGGCGCGTGGAGGACATCGTCGTCGCGGGCCGCGGCTCGCATCTTGACGAACTCATCGGCATCGCGGGCGGGGTGAACGTGTTCCGCGACACCGTTTCGAACTACTCGAAGATTTCTCTTGAAGCCCTGGTGGCGCGCAATCCGGAGGTGATTATAGACATGGGCGAGATGGCGGACACCGCCGGCGTCACCGAGGCGCAGAAGCGGGCCGTCGCCGCCACCTGGGCGGCACGGATGCCCATGCTCGCCGCCGTCAGGAACAGGCGTGTCTACGCCGTCGCCTCTGACATCTACGTAGTGCCCGGGCCGCGCATCGTCGAGGCCGCGCGCGAGTTTGCGCGCATGCTGCACCCCGGAGCGGGATTCTGATGTTCCGGCTCAATAGCGTAGGCATGCGGTATGGCGCGGCTGAGGTGCTCAGCGGCGTATCGTTCGAGATCTCCGGGCCGCAGTTCGTGGCGCTGGTCGGCCCGAACGGCGCGGGAAAATCGACGCTGCTCGCGATCATGGCGGGCCTGCTCGAGGGCCACACCGGCACGTGCGAGTTCCGCGGCAAGGACGTGCGCAAGTGGGACCGCAAGGCGTTTGCGCGCGAGGTCTCGTTCGTTCCGCAATCCGTGAAGGTCGAGTTCCCGTTCACCGCCGAACAGGTGGTGCTGATGGGCCGCACGCCGCACTGCGCGGGCCTGTTCGAAGCGCCCGGCGATCGCGAAGCGGCAGACAAGGCCATGCGCGCAACGGGAACCACTTCGTTCCGCGGCCGCGATTTCCGGTCGCTGAGCGGCGGCGAGCGCCAGCTTGTCGTTCTTGCGAGCGCCATCGCGCAGGAGCCGCGCGCGCTTCTGCTGGATGAACCCGCCACGTTTCTGGACATCCACCACCAGCTCGCCATGTACTCGCTGCTCGCCGGCCTGAGCCGGGAGGGAACGCTAGTCGTCGCCGTCACGCACGACCTGAACCTCGCCGCGGCCTTTGCCGACCGCGTGATAGCGCTCCACAACGGGCGCGTGTTCGCGGATGCGCCGCCTGCCGAGGTACTCGCGCCGCCCGGCATTCGGAGTGTCTTTGGCGTCTCTAGCGAGATGCACTTCCGGCCCGATGGCAAGCCCTGGATCGTGTATGGGGAGTGAGCGCGAAACCCGGTTCTGGCTGCCCGTGGCCGTATCGGCGGCCGTGGCAGCGGCGGTGCTGTGCATCACGCCGCTGATCGGCTCGACGTCAATTGACTTCGGGCGCGCGCTCGCGGGCGAATCGCCGTATTACGAGATTCTGTTCCAGACGCGGCTGCCGCGCGTTCTGCTCGCGCTGCTCGCGGGCGGAGTGTTGGCCGCGGCGGGCGTGCTGTTCCAGGCGCTGCTACGCGACTCGCTTGCAACGCCGTACACGCTGGGCGTATCGAGCGGTTCTTCGCTCGGCGCGGTGCTCGCCATCAGCCTCGGCCTGCGCGAGATCGCGCACCTGCCCGCCGTGTGGGTTGCGGCGGCGGCGGGCGCCGGGATAGTGCTGTTCCTGGTGCTCGGTATCGCCACCGAAGGGCGGCGGATGAGTTCCTTCACGCTCCTGCTGGCGGGAATTTCGATCAACACCATCTGCCTGGCGCTGATCCTGTTCCTGCAGTACACGTCGCGCTTCGCGCAGAGCTTCGCGATCGTGCGCTGGCTGATGGGCGGCCTGGAGACGGTGGAGTACGGCGTCA
>JBLNBX010000055.1:0-20569 GCA_050260275.1 bacterium | reverse complement strand
ATCTGAAATACCAGAACCGCCGCGCGGATTACGTAAAGGCGCTGCTCAGCGTCGTGAACTGGGATTTCGTCTCGGCGCGCTACGAGGAACTCGCACGCTAGTGGTCCGCGGTAAGCAGTTGCCGGCTCGCCGGGGCTTCATAGCGCAGGCGAGCCCGGCTGCGATCAGGCTCTGGCGACCCATGGGAGCCTCTTTGGGGGTCGGGCATCTAAGATCCCAAAAGCTTACGTCGTGGGCTACTATCAGCCGCCGCTTCAGGGCTCAAAGCGCATGCGTTGCCTTGCAGGTTGGTGTTAGCTGCAGCCCTGCAGTGATCAACACTGGTCTGTGCGGAGCTGATGTTCCGCCGGGGACCGCCCCCGGATTCATCGTGTGGTGCCCTCTCAGCTTCGCGGCGACCACCGGCAGCAGCAGGATCAGAAGTCGATGGAGAAACGCCCCCAGGTTGACGCGCAGCCCGGCACATCGCTAGATTGGAGAGGACACCTCAACAACCGCAGTCCCCATCGTCTAGCCCGGCCTAGGACATCGCCCTTTCACGGCGGTAACGCGGGTTCAAATCCCGCTGGGGACGCCATTCCGCCCTCCGCCGGATGCCCTGCTTAAAGCCCCAGCCGCTCCCGAAGATACGCGCCCGCTTCGGCAATCGCCGCGCGGCCGGCGGAGATCACGCCGCCGTATTGAAAGAATCCGTGCACCATGCCGTCGTAGCGGTGAAGCATTGTCGGTACTCCGGATTCCTGAAGCCGCCGCGCGTAGGCTTCGCCTTCGTCGCGCAGCGAATCGTACTCGGCGGTGATGACCAGCGCGGGCGCAACGCCTTCCAGCGCCGGTGCGAACAGCGGAGAAACGCGCCAGTCCTTCGGATCCGCGCCGGCGGGCAGATACTCATCGTAGCCGCGCTTCATGTCCGCGCTGCCCGGCCCGTAGCCGGTGGCGTACTCGCGGTGCGAGGGCAGGGAACAGGTGGCGTCGGCCATCGGGTAAACGAGGACCTGGCAGGCCAGCGCCGGACCACCGCTGTCGCGGGCCGTAATCGCCGCGACGGCCGCAAGGTTCGCGCCTGCGCTATCACCGGCAACCGCCACGCGGGCGGCCTCTGAAGCGGCCCATGCCACGGCGGCGCAAGCGTCCTCGACCGCAGCTGGAAAACGGTGCTCAGGTCCGAGGCGGTAATCTACCGCCGCCACCTCGCACCCCGCCGCGAGCGCCAGCGCACGGCAGACGGTGTCGTGCGTGTCCAGGTCACCGCTGAAGAAGCGGCCGCCGTGGAAATACACGACGAGCGCAGAAGGCAGCTCGGCTTGCGGCCGGTACCGGCGCACGCGCACTCCGGGCGGTATCACGCAGTCCTCTACCGAATGGACCTCTGGTGGCTCGCCCGCGAGCGCGCGCGCGCGGAGGTACGCAGCCCGCGTCTGTTCCACCGTCAGCGAGCTGCGCGGCGGCAGGCCACGCTGGGATTCGAGAAACGCCTGGACCTCAGGATCGAGCGGCATGTCCGGACGCTGGCTCTCCCAGACACTTGAAGATCTCGCGATAGAACTCGGGGTGCGACGGCCACACCTGCGCCGTCACGATGTTGCCGTCGCGCACAGCCTGCTCGGTGCAGTAAGTGCCGCCGCTCAGCTCCACTTCAAAGCGCACATGCTCGTAGCAGGTGATGCGCCGGCCGCGCGTGAGGCCCGCTGCCACCAGCACCTGAATGCCGTGGCAGATGGCGAACACCCACTTGCCGCGCGCGTCGAATTCACGCAACAGCGCAAGGAGTTTCTGGTCGTTGCGCAGGTACTCCGGGGCGCGCCCGCCGAGCACGAGTATGGCAACGTAATCTTCAACGCGCGCGTCGGCGATGCGGAGCGTCGCCTCGATTCCGTAGCCGGGCCGCTCGACGAAGGTATCCCAGCCGGGCTCGAAGTCGTGGATGACAAGGTTCAGCCGGCGCACCGAGGGAGCGGCAACCACCGGCTCCCAGCCGGCTTCGCGGAAACGGTGAACGGCATAGAGCGCCTCGTAGCTTTCGCCGCCGTCACCCGTGACAATAAGGATCTTGTTGCCCATCTTCCAGAGGCTAACAAATGCCGGGCCACCCGGCGGAGGGCGCTCTGGTGATAACATCTCCCCCGTATGCGCACCTGACCCCCCATATTTGCGGAATTTCTGCCGATATGAGGACTGATGACTGAGTCCGGGCACATTTCTGCGGATGAAATCGAACTGTATTCGCTGGATCGGATCTCCGAGCCGGACCTGAGCCGCGTGGAGGAGCATCTGCTCGTCTGCGAGTACTGCCGCCAGCGGCTCGCCGAGGAAGACCGTTTCTCGAAAGCCGCGAAAGCGGCGCTGGAGCGGCTAAACAGCCTCGCGCGCGGCGACGCAGACTGACGCCACGGGGTTTCTACTCCGCCGCCAGACGGCCTCCGGCCACACGCTACGGGATCCGATGCACGAGAGCCGTCGCATCGAATGACACCGGCTCGTTGTCGCGAGGCCGCTTAAGGCAGTAGTAGCCGTTCATAGCCAGGCACATCAGGAACGCACCCAGCCGCAACCGGCCAGTTGACCGCGCGATCCGCAGAAACGAAGACCAAACCACAAGTCAGCCAAACGTCCGGCGCAGCCGCTCGACAGGCGCTCGCCGCACCAGCGTGAGGCGAGGCAAGCTTCGAGAGCGCGAGTCGAGTGGGGCGACTGCCTGGCGCAAGGCGCGCAGCCCCGTGTGGCCCGGGCGCCTAGCGCGGCGGTGCTTCGGTGGTTGTGTCTTCCGGCAGCGGGTCTGGCGTTTCGGCTTCGAACTTCAGCACCGCATCGGCGGAGAACTTCCGGTACATGCGGAACTCGACGTCGTTTCTCACCAGCAGCCTGCCCTCTCGCATCCGCACGACGGCCTTTAGCGGCAGCAGGTACGGCTGACCGGCAATATCCGCGTAGTCGTAGTCGAGAACTGTGCTGGCCTGTTGCAGGGGGAACGACGGGGGCAGGTCCGCCTCGAACGTCAGGCGCACGATCACGTTGGTGTCGTTATCGATATACACCAGGCCGTGGTAAGCCGGAACGACATCCTCAATGCGCTGATAGTTGACGTGCCACTTGGAGCGGTCCTTGGCGACTTTGTAGCTGTACACATGCGCCCGGCGGCCGCGCAGCGTGGCCCACCGCTCCCATTTGAAGGTGGCCTGCGTGTCCGGGTCAAAGAGTTCGCGCATCATACTGCCGAACTCGCCCGTGGACGTCGCGCCTCCAATCGCGTCCATATCCGTGTTTGCCGGGCGGTTGTTGATGAGCACGATCTTGTACTCTTCCCGGTTCTCCGTATAGCTGAGGCGCGCGGTGATCGTGTCCGAGAGGTGCCAGAACTCCATGCCGGATGGATCGTAGTACCGGCGGGTCACCTGCGTGCAAAGGAAATCCGGAAGCTGCTTAGTGTACTCGAGCGCGTATTCGCGTGCGGCCTTGATGACCGCCTCCTGCTCGGCCGCGCTGGGCGGCGGGATGACTACGGGAGCGCGATCCACCTCCACTGCGCGGGCTGCCTGGAGGTTCCGCGAGCGTTCCGCAAGCTTGTTGAGCGCCTCCACGGTCCTGGGGCCGGCGCCGATGCGCTGCAGTTCCTCGACAACTCGCGGTTCCAGGCGCTCGGACAACGTGATCCTGCCTACGTAGCGCGCCACCTCCCGGTCCGATTGCTTCAGCTCAATGGACGAGCGGATGAAGTCCACAAGCTGCGCCACCGACAGCCTGTTTTGCGCAAATAGCAAGACAGACGCCCCAAGACAGAGGAGCGCCAACCTGCGGCTCATAGGCTTCATTTTCTCACGCGCCGGGTGCCTGCCCGCCTGCAGCGAGCCGAAATCGCGCGCGGACGGCGCTTTATTCTGTACGGCGAGACGCGGCGCGCGGTTGCATTGTCGGGATGAGACGGCGGCACCGGCCCCAT
Source organism: bacterium (assembly GCA_050260275.1). Taxonomy (GTDB): domain Bacteria; phylum Acidobacteriota; class Terriglobia; order Bryobacterales; family Bryobacteraceae; genus DATMXS01. Next base: position 16,632 of record JBLNBX010000055.1, on the reverse strand, counting down.
GCCGTCTCCCGACTACAGCGCGCTGAACCAGCGTTGCGGCGTACGCTTCACGCCCCAGGACATCGAGGATGTGCAGCCGCAGCCGCCCGGCATCATCAGCGAGATGCGGCTGCTGCGGCGCGCGATGCCGCCCGAGCGATGGACGCAGGCTGAGCGCGCGGGCGGACGCGATCGGAGGCGGCGTTCGCAGCACCTACAGCGGCCAGTCCGTCGGCTCGGCCGTGGACACCTCTATCCAGCCCTCGTGCGGCATGGAATCGAGCGGCAGCCCCTGCTTCCACAACGAAAGCTGCAGCCGCAGCGGTTGCCCCGGCCCTACACCGGCCGCGGCCAGCGAGATCCGTCCCTCCAGCACCTTCTGCATGGCAAACTCCGCCGGAGCGTCCGATCCGGGGCGGGCCATCTTCACCTCCCGCATCTCCACCTGGCCGTGCGCGAACTCCAGCCGGACCGAGCTCGCCCCCGTGCCGCCCGTGACCGGGCTCACCGAGAATCGCGCCTCCATGCCCGCCAGCGCGGGAACCGCCTCGGCCTCGAAATCGATGCGTATGTACAGGTTCTGCCCGTCGCTGCCGTAGGAAAGCTCGCGGATCATGAACCTCTTTCCGTGCATCGCGCCGGACCTTGCGTCCACGCGGTACACGCCCGCGCCCAGCCACTCGAAGTACGACGTCACCTCTCCGTCGATTCGCGGCCGTATCGGGCCCGTCGGCGGCGTGTGGACGGCGGCAACCATGGTCTTGATGATGGGCCGCGACAGCTCGTCAGGCGGCGTCAGCCCCATGGCGCGGTACGCGTTCGCGAGGTGGGTTCGGAACAGCTCATCGAAGTCCGCCCGGAACTCGGAGTGGTGCTCCGGCCCGTACCACCAGAACCAGTCGCTGCCCTCGGCGATGAGCAGCGCGTCGTAGGCCAGCCTCCGGCGGTCTTCCGGAAGATCGGGAGAAATGCGGTCGAACATCTGCCGTGCCCGCAGCAGGTATTCCCAGCCGCGGTTGTCTTCTTCCGCGCCGATCCAGATGTCGAAGTTCGCGTTGATCCACGAGCCGGGGAAAATATGCCCGAGCGGTTGCGGCTCTACCTTGTGCAGCGCCTCGGAGATGGTCAGGGCCGTCATCGAATCGTCCGCCGAGATGCGCTTGTACAGTTCGCGCAGAAACGGCCGCCCGTTGCGCTCGTAGAACTCCCACGCGTTCTCGCCATCGAGAATCACGGGTACGAACGCGTCTCGCCCAGAGGCGAGAATGCTCCGGCAGTTGTCGCGTATCCTGCGGAGGAAGTCCTCCGCCGCCTCCACCGCGCCCATCCGCGAGTACACGAAACCGATGAGGTCGCTCAGGTAATGATCGCGGAAAACCAGCGAGATCTGCCTCCCGTCTTGCCTCCAGACGTACGGCCGGTATGTCTCCTCCACTCCAGCCGTCCGGCCCAGCGTGCGGCTCAGCACGCCGTTGTCTGTTCCGGCCCACTGGAAACCAGCGTCCGCCGCGATCCGCAGCGCTTCGTCCGATACCGATCCCTCCGATGGCCACAGCCCGGCCGGCGCCACCCCGAAACGGTCCTGGCAATACTGGCGGCCACGTGAAAGCTGTTCCCAGGCGTCCTGCGGATAGCGGAAACGCGGCGGCAGCGGCACGTAAGGGTGCGACACCTCGGCAATCTGCGAGTCACACAGCAGCGGCAGGATCGGGTGATAGAGCGGCGTTGTCGAGATCTCTATCTGCCCGGTCGCCGCAAACTCGCGGTACACCGGCATCACTCTGTTGAGCAGCTCCAACTGCTTGCGCCCGATCAGCGCCTGGTCCTCGTGGGTGAAGTTGCGGCCGCGGCGGACCAGGTCAACCACTTCGGGATCGCGCTCCAGCGTTTCCTCGTCGAACCAGGCCAGTTGCGAGAGCACCTGAAGATCGCGCAGGGCGTTTATGTTGAAGAACCGCCGCGCGCGGGCCGTGTTCTTGTCCGACGCGCGCCAGGCGTCGCACAGCTCCACGTAGCGGGGAAAGCGCGCCATGCTCCGCGAGGGGCTGACGTAAAGGTAGTTGCGAAGCAGGTAGTCCTGCTCCGCCGTGGTGAGGGTTTCGGCGGGCTTCAGCGCGATGCGCAGCCCGTTGTCGCTGGCCTTTCCGGAGGCGTACTCTTCCACCTGAACGCACAAGGACGGCACCAGGTTGAACGTCTGGTGAATGTCCGGAAACTCTCGCAGCACCTCCACCATGCCGGCGTAATCCTTCAAGGCGTGCAGGCGCGTCCACGGCATCCGGTACTCGCCTGAGATAAGGTCCTTGTAGAACGGCTGGTGCATGTGCCAGAGAAAGCAGAGATAGATCTGGGGCATCGGCGTTTACCGCGAGAATACGCTCCTTGATGGCGCCGGGGCAACGGAGCCGGGCCCGCGCAGCGCGAGCCAGAGGACGCGGCTCAGCTCCAGGCCGTCCATCCGGTCCGCTCCTTCGAGATCGAGCCTGGCCGAACCGGCCGCCGCCGGCGCACTCGTTGAGTTCCTATCGTCCAGGTTGATGCGCGGCTGCTCGGCAGTGTACGGAGTCAGATCCGGCGTGTTCTGGAAGACGCTTGCCATGGGCCTCGCCGCGGCATCGAAGTGAGTCATGGGCCTGAGGCCGAGTATCAGCTCTATGGTGCGCAGCATGGATGTGGTGTTGTACATCGTCGAGTCCACCTTGCCGCGCTTGACATACGGCGATATGACGAACGCCGGCGAGCGGTGCGAGTCCACGTGGTCCGGGCCGTTCTGCGCGTCGTCTTCGAGCACGAAAATCGCCGTGTCGCGCCAGAACCGGCTTTTCGAGACCGCCTCCACCACCATCCCCAGCGCGGCGTCGTTGTCCGCCATCGCGGCGAGCGGCGTGGGCTTTCCGGCCTCTGTCCCGGACGTGTGATCGTTGCCTAGCCGCATCAGTATGAGCTGCGGCATGTTGCCTGTCTTCTCGAACTCGCGCAGGTCCTCGATGAACACCTTGGCGCGGTCCGTGTCGCGATACTCCGGATCGAAGCCGCGGAAGCGCATATTTGTCACCTTGGCCAGCAGCGGGTCGCGCACCCTCTCCACCTGCTGGGCTCCGGGCTCCGCGCTGCGCGGCCCGTTCACCACCTGGTGGCCGTAGTTTCGCATCGATACCCCGGCCTGCGCCGCCTGCGTCCAGATGTATCCCGATGGCGGCGCCGCCGCGGGCTCCGCGCCTTCGTAGTCGTAGTGCCGTCGGCGCTGCGCGTACGAGTTGGGCCACATCTTCACGACGTAGTCGGAGGCGATGGCGGCGGTCGACCAGTTGTGTCCCTCCGCCCCTACGTCCGCGTTCACGTAGAAGTTATCCAGCAGCACGAACTCCCGCGCCAGCTTCCGGTGATTGGGCGTGGACGCCTCGCCGAACATCACTAGCGAGGGGTCCCCGTTGCCCTCCTTGAGATCGCCGAACACCTGGTCGTAGGTGCGGTTCTCTTTGACGATGTAGATGACGTGTTTGATGGGCGATGGGTCGCCAGGGCGCGCCGGAATGACGCTGCCGGGCGGCGTCCCAGCATCTATCAACAGTCTGTCGCGGTACGGCGTATTCGCCAGCACCGTCCGAGAGTATTCAGCGAGCTGCGCCTCATCGAACGGGGGGACAATCTGCGCCGAACCCCTCTGCAATCGCGCAACGTACTCCTCGGCCTGCGGCGTATGCGGCTGCGGCCCGCGCGGGTTCGCGTACGATTGGGTCCCCTTGCCGTTCAGGATCACCACGCGCCCGTCGGAGAGCGCGCGGACCGCTGTCGGATACCACCCCGCCGGGATGTACCCGAGCGGCAGCGCGCGCGGACCGGAAACGTCCGCCACCGCCACCGCGTTCGCGTCCGAGCACGCCACGAACAGCCGCTTCCCGTCTGGCGACAGCCCGAGCGCGCTCGGCGTCATGCCGGCCGGCTGGTATGGCGTCATCGCCAGGTTGATGCTCTCCACCAGCCGCAGTTCTTTCGTCTCGCTCACGCCCACCACGTACACGTTGTTCGTGTTCGAAGCAGTCACGACGAGCCGCGCAGACCACCACGGCAAGCCCATCGCCGCTTCACCCAGTGCCGGGTCAGGCCCGGGGCGTCCCGCGAGCCACAGCATGTCCGTCGTGTGCGCGCCGAGCCGCACTTTCTCGAGCACCGCGCCGCGCATCGTCTCGTGATGGTAGACAGTGCCGTCCGCCCAGCTCGAGACGAAGAACGATTTTCCGTCCGGGTGAAACACTATCCGGTACGGGCGACGCCCCGTCGGAAAGCGCTCGATCACCATCCCCGACTGCGGGTTGATCACCAGCACTTGGTTCCGGAACACGTCCGCCGCGTAGAGCAGGCGTCCCTCAGGGTCGAACTGCACGTCGCCGATGAAATCCTGATGAGTCCGCTCGCCGGGCTTGACTACCTCGAATGTGCGGGCAGGCTTCAGCCGTCCCTCGCTGACCTCGAACTCGAAGATGGAAGCCGCCGACCCGCCGCCGGCGTACAGCCGGTCGCCTTTGCGCGTGAGCGTCATACCGAGCCACGCGTCGGGAACCGGAGTGCGGCCGGTCTCTTTTCCGGATTCCAGGTCGATAGTGCTGATCGACGGTGGCTGATAGCCTCCGTTGAGCACGAACAGGTACCTGCCGTCCGGTGACAAGGCCTGGGACATCGGCAGTGTGTCAAGCGGTATCTGATGGCCAGCCGGGCGGAGCGTCCAGCCGCTGTTCAGAAGGAAACCGCCGTTAGGTGTGGGTCCGACGCGCTCGGCTGGAGCGGGTTGGGAGATCAGCATCGCGGCGAACGCGGCGGGGACCGCAAACAGAACGACTCTCGATACAACGGCTCTCATTTGCTTCGGCTTAACCACGGAGCGGTTGCCAATCTCCATGGTAACCGGAGCCGCCCCGGGATCGGCCGCAAGCTTCCTTAACGCAAGGCCGCCCTACTCCGCAAACCGCTGCGCTATCGGGAACCGCCGCCCCACTCCGAACGCTTTCGTCGTCACCTTCAGCCCCGGCGCAGCCTGCTGGCGCTTGTACTCGGAACTGTCCACCATGTTGATGATCCGCTTTACCAGCTCCAGTTCCACCCCTGTCTCGGCCGCGATCTGAGGAGGCGATTTGTACTCCTCCACGTAGCCCTTGAGCACCGTGTCGAGCACCTCGTACTCCGGCAGGGAATCGCTGTCCTTCTGGTTGGGCCGCAGTTCGGCCGACGGCGGCTTGACGAACACGCTCTCCGGGATCGCGCCGCCGTGCCTCCGGTTCGCCACGCGCGACAGCCTGTACACCATCGTCTTCGGCACGTCGCTTATCACGGCCAGCCCGCCCACCATGTCCCCGTAGAGCGTGCAGTATCCAACCGCGATCTCGCTCTTGTTGCCCGTGGTCAGCACCAGCGCCGACCACTTGTTCGACAGCGCCATCAGCACCGCGCCCCTGATGCGCGCCTGGATGTTCTCCTCCGTGACGTCGCGCGGCGCGCCGGCGAAGATCGGGTCGAGCAGGTCCAGGTAGCGCTCGTAAATGCCTGTGATCGGCGCCACCTCGAACCGGATTCCCAGCGCCTCGGCCAGCGCACGCGCATCCGCGAGGCTGTGACTGGAGGAGTACGGACCCGGCATGGCTACGCCCGTGACGTTCTCCTTACCGAGAGCGTCTACCGCGATCGCTGCCGTAAGGGACGAATCAATGCCGCCGCTGAGCCCTATCAGCACCTTCCCGAAACCGCATTTCTTGACGTAGTCGCGGGTGCCGAGGGCCAGAGCCTCGTAGACCGCTTCCTCTTCGTCCGGCAGGTCCTCGTGGCGGTCGCCCGTGCCGGTGCTGAGATCCACAAGCACAAGATCCTCGCGGAACGAGGCGGCCGATGCTATGACGTGCGCCTCGGCATCCATCACGAAGCTCGAGCCATCGAAGATGAGCTGGTCGTTTCCACCCACCTGGTTCAAATACACCACCGGCAGGCGGTGCCGGCGGGCGGTGTTCGCGAAAACCTGCCGGCGCAGCGCGCGCTTGTGCATGTGATACGGCGAGGCGTTGATGGTCACCAGCAGCCGGGCTCCGGCGGCGGCCAGGTCCTCCACCGGGTCGCGCTGGTATAACTGCCTCTGCCAGAGCTGCTTATCGTTCCAGGCGTCCTCGCAGATCGTCAGCGCTATCGGCCAACCGTCCAGTTCGAAAAGCTGCTGGCGCTCGGCGGGGACGAAGTACCGGGCCTCATCGAAAACATCGTAGGTTGGCAGTAAAGCCTTGTTCTGGCGGAAGATAATACGCCCGCGCTCGAGCACGGCCGCGCTATTGGTCGCGCGCTTTCCGGCGGAGGCCTCGGACCGGCCAACATAGCCGCAGATCACCGCCAGGCCGAGCTCGGCGGTCTCCGCGGCCAGCCGCTCGAGCTGCTGCTGGGTGCGGTCAAGAAAGCTCTCTTTTTCAACGAGATCGCGAGGCGGGTAGCCGTTCAGCGATAGCTCCGGGAACACCACAACACGCGCACCGCGCGCCGCTGCTTCCCGCGCATAGCGGAGCATGAGCGTGGTGTTGCCTTCGAGGTCGCCAACAGTAGTGTTGATCTGCGCAAGCGCCAGTAGCATGGGGGAACTCTCATTGTAGTCGCGGCCCGGCGCCTGCGTCGTGGAACCGGAGTTGCAATCTGATAATGCGTTCCCAAAATGGATCTGCTTCGTTTATGCAGATAGGAGGGTACGATGAAGCTGGTTCGGGCTTTGATTGAACATCCCGAGGTGATCGCGATCGGAGTCATCTGCCTTGCGCCAACGCTCGAGCAGAGCGCCTCGCAACTGTTGAGGAGCTACTCCTCGAAGCGGCCGGCCATCCAGCAGCTTCTTCACGTCGTGCCCGCGCCCGCGCCTGAGCCGCAGCGATTCACCGTCCGGGCCTACTAGCCCCGCGCCTCGCGCCGGTGTGATTGCGGAATAACATCCGGCCGCCATCGGCACACATCTCATGAGAGCTTAGGACCGTTTGCGAATCCTGGGGACGGAACTACTCGAAGGACGCCTTGGCCCTGCGCCGCGCCGACAGGCGGGCTCCCGCGGCTCCGCCCATCACTGAAAACGCGGCGAAGATGATGAACATCAGCAGAAGCGTCAGCAGGAGGTTGATGGCCATTCCTGCCGGACTGGTCAGGATGCGCATCACGGCATCAACGTCGCCGCCTGCAAACGGCAGGTTCTGGATCTGTTCCCGAGTCATCTGCTCGAACATTCCCGAACGCACAGCCAGGGCGAAGCCGATGGTCGAGAAAACGGCCGTCACCAGAAACCCGAATACGCCCGTCATCCAACCGATGCGCATGCCGTTCTTCACCGATAGCGGCTCGCGGCTGCGTGCGCCGTACCACAGTGCCGAGAGCATGCCCGAGGCGAACATCCACAGCGGGCTGCCGAGGTACATCAGCACGGTGAACAGATTCGCGAGCAGGGCGGCGATGAACGAGAGCCGGATCGCAACGGCATTGCGGAAATCCACTCGCGGGCCCTCAGCGGACGGCGCCGGAGCGGCAACAGCTGGCGCCTCCGGTTCTTCAGATGCAATGAGTGGTTCGTCGCGCTGCGGCTTGCCGCACCGGTGGCAAAACCGGGCGTCGGGGGGTAGCTGCGCACCACAAGTACAGAACTCGGGCACAAACCCAGTCTAATAACTAACCAGGGTTCGGTCCAGTTTCTGGTGATGTCCCTTCGGCGCGGCGCTGCGCGGAGACGCGATCGACGTGCCCCGAAACGACCCGGTTTCGGTCCGAAGCTGCGCACGGCGTTCATCGGCCGGCGCCCGCTCAGTGTAGACTGGGCTGCTTGGACGATGAGGCGTACATGCGCGAGGCTCTCGCGCTGGCTGCAGCGGCCGCCACGGCGGGCGAGGTGCCCGTTGGGGCCGTTGTGACCCTGGATGGCCGCATCATCGGCCGCGGCCGGAACTCTCCTATCCGCCTCAACGACCCGACTGCCCACGCGGAGATGCTTGCCTTGCGGGAAGCCGCGGCGTCGGCCCGCAACTACCGTCTCGAAGACGCGACGCTCTATTGCACGCTCGAACCGTGCGCAATGTGCGCCGGGGCGCTTGTCGCGGCGCGCATCCGGAGGCTGGTTTTCGGCGCGCGCGACCTGCGTTTCGGCGGGGTGCGCAGCAAGTTCCGCATTGCGGACTCGGACCTGCTCAACCACCGCGTCGAGATCGTCGAAGGCGTGCTCGCGCCGGAGTGCGTAGCGCTCTTGCAGCAGTTCTTCAGAGAAAGACGTTGATCACCGCGCCGGAGCCCGATGGGGTTCCGCAGCTCCCGGCCTGCCTCCAGTGACACGCCGTGCGGGGGATCTGGCACGGCGTGGCGGACTGGATCGAAGCCGATCATGCGGAACCGGACGGCTGCGGACACCCGCGGCGCAGCCGTCCCTCCGGCGCGCTATTTCAGGCGGAGCGCCGCAGCGGCACCCTCAGGCGGATTGTGCCGGCCCGCCGCAGTGAACGCGGTCGCATAGCTCGCGGCTCTGGTGCGGGCGCGCACTCCCGCCTTGGCCCGTTGTAGTACTCGTCAATCGGATACAACCCGTAGGGCTGCAGGTCGCGGAACACCTGGCCGAGCTTTTGCTCGATGCGGTAGACGGCGTGGAAGAAGGTTCCGCGATCGATGCCAAGCTTGCGGCAGCAGAGGTTGTAGTCGGCCCCGAGGAGGAAATGATAGCTGAAAATACGGTACTCTTCCGGAGTCAGCGTGCGGCGGGTTACGAGCACAAAATCGGCCATATATTCCTCGTCTTTGCGCCCCCACGTATAACTGCCTCTGCGGCGGCCTGGCGTGAGCTCGAGCGAAACCCGGCTCATGTACTTTTCCTTGGTGGCGCAATGGCGAAAATGCGCATAGCAGGCGCGAAATACCGCGCGAAGGACGCATTTGCAGGGGTTCACTTCGCCCCTTTTGTTGAGACGCAGTCCCAGTCCGTGGCACTGGGTGCAAGTGTTTCGAGCTAGTGCAATCGTGTCTGATCGAGTCCAGTCCATTGTTGATGTCCTCTAAACCATATCCCGGCGGCAGCCCCGCTCCAACGCCGCAAAAACTGCTCTCAAAAGTAGCAAAACGCCGAATTTGGTCAATGTTGCGTGGGACCCATGACTCGCATTACCACTTCGGAGTACTACGGGAGTTTTCTGTGTTCTCAGTGACTTAGCCTGCGTTCAATTCCGTATAAGACACAAATTAAAATGATCTAATCGAATGATATTTTGCGGGTTTGTGCCGCACCTATTTCGTGGAGATATAGGTGTGACTTTCACGGTAATGCTTCGCCGAGCGACCGAAGAAATCAGGTGGCGCGTCCGCAACGGCGAAGTTACTGAGCGGGGGTTGGCCCGGCTGGCGGGTCTGTCGCAGCCCCACGTCCACAATGTTCTGAAGGGTGTGCGGTTGCCCTCGCCGGAGAGCGCCGACCGCCTCCTGCGTGCGCTTGGCCTCCGCGCGGCGGACCTTTTGCCGGTCTGCCCGGGGGCGTACCAGTGCTCGATGTGCTCCCGCCGGTTCGGAACTATCCCGGGCGAACGCGCTAGCACACTTCTAGCGCTAGAGCACCCGCCCGCCAGGTCTCAACTGCGGCCTCGGGACTGAGCCACTTCGCGGTAGATTTCGAGAACCTCCGCCGCCGTCTTGTTCCAACTGAACCGCCGGGCCTGCTCGTACCCGCCGCGGACGAGCTGTGCCCGCAGGTCGTCATCGAGCAGCACCTCCCGTATGCCCCGGGCGATGTCGAAGACGTTCTCCGGGTTAACGAACATGGCTGCTTGGTCAACAACTTCCGGCAAAGAGCTAACGTGAGAGGTTACTACCGGCGTGCCCGATGCCATGGCTTCCAGTGGCGGCAGTCCGAAGCCCTCGTACAGTGACGGGAAGACGAAAGCGGAAGCCGCTTCGAAGAACACGCGAAGCGTTTCGAACGGCACGAAGCCCAGGAACCGCACATAGTTCTCCATGCGGGTCTTGTTCACCGAACGCCGCACGGCGGGATAGCGTGAGATCTCGTCGCCGATGATGATCAGGCGGAGATCCTTGTACACCGGATGCCGCTCCAGGTCGTTCCTGAGCACGGCAAAGGCTTCCACGAGCCGCGGGATGTTCTTCTGCGGGCGAACGGCGCCGGCGTACAGCAGGAACGGGTGGTTTATCTGGTAGCGCTCCAGGATGCGCTGGCGCGCGGATTCCGCTCCGTCGCCCGACCTCCGCGGCTCCAGAAACCGCGGGTCGGGTGCGTCGTAGATCTGCCGTATGCGGTCCGCCGGGATGCCCAGGATGTTCTCGACGTCGCGCCGCGTCGCTGCCGAGACGGCGATGATGCGTGCCGCGCGCTCGAGCCCCCGCTTGAACATGTACTGCCTGAACCTGTGCCCGTGGCGGTCCGCTCCGTAGATCAGGCTGCTCATATCGTGAATCGTGACCACATACGGCCGCGGCATCAGCAGCGGGACGGTGTTCACGGGAGCGTGCACGAGATCCACAGACAACTCCCGCAAAAAGAAGAAAAACGAGAAGTTGTTAACCCAGTCGGTATCCGGACGCTGATACTCGACGATGTTGAAATTGGGCGGCAGATTCAGCAGTTCGGGCTCGCCCCGGCGGGCAGCGATCAGGATGTAATTGTTTTCGTGATCGATTTCCGCCAGGGCGTGGATCAGGTTGCGGATGTACGTGCCTATGCCGAAATCGCCGATACGTCGCGCGTCGAAAGCAATGCGCAGAGGCACTTGACCCCACTCACTAGGCCGTCGCCGAGGCCATCTTCCACCCGTACAACGGGAAACGCGCCGTCAGGGCGCGCACGCCGGCGCGAACTTCGTCGCGGACGCTTTCGTCGCCGGGGGCGTCCAGCACGCGGGCGATCAGCCGCGCTACTTCCGCCATCTCCGGCTCGCGGAACCCTCGAGTCGTCACCGCCGGGCTGCCCAGGCGGATGCCGCTCGGGTTCACCGGCGGGTTCGTGTCGAACGGGATCTTGTTCTTGTTGACGGTGATGTAAGCGTCGTCGAGCGCGCGCTCGGCGTCGCGGCCGCGTATTCCCTTCGAAAAGACGTCCACCAGCATCAGGTGCGTGTCGGTGCCGCCGGAGACGATGCGGTAACCGGCTTCCGAGAGGCCCTTTGCGAGCGCCTTCGCGTTGGCCAGCACCTGCTTTTGGTAATCCTTGAACTCGGGCTGCATAGCCTGAAGGAAACACACGGCCTTCGCCGCGATGATGTGCATCAGCGGCCCACCCTGCACGCCCGGGAATACGGCCTTGTCGATATCCTTGGCCAGCTTCTCCTTGCAGAGGATCATGCCGGAGCGCGGCCCCCGCAGTGTCTTGTGCGTCGTTGAGGTGACGATGTCCGCCCACTCGCACGGGTTCGGGTGCAGGCCTGCCGCGACGAGCCCCGAAAAGTGCGCCATGTCGATCATGAGCAGCGCGCCGACTGAATCGGCGATCTCGCGCATGCGGGCGAAATCGATGATGCGGGGGTAAGCGCTGCCGCCTCCGACGATCAGCTTCGGCTTGTGCTCCTCAGCGAGGCGGGCGAGTTCGTCGTAGTCGATCTGCTCGGTTTCGCGGGAGACTCCGTAAGGCACCACCTTGTACAGCTTTCCGGAGAAGTTCACGGGGCTGCCGTGCGTGAGGTGGCCGCCATGGTCCAGGTTCATCCCGAGGATCGTGTCGCCCGGCTGCAGGACGGCCATGTAGGCGGCCATGTTGGCCTGCGCGCCGGAGTGGGGCTGCACGTTGGCGTGCTCGGCTTTGAAAAGCGCCTTGGCGCGGTCGCGGGCGAGGTTCTCGGCGATGTCCACGAACTCGCAGCCGCCGTAGTAGCGCTTGCCGGGGTAGCCTTCGGCGTACTTATTGGTGAGCACGGTGCCGGCGGCTTCGAGCACTGCCTCGGACGTAAAGTTCTCGCTGGCAATGAGTTCGAGGCGGCTGTCCTGGCGCTCGAGCTCCTTGCGGACGGCCGCATAGATCTCAGGATCGGCCTTGCTGAGCGGCTCGGCAAGCCAGCCCAACGCCTCGCTCATGGCGCCTCCTCCGTTCTGCGGCTCCAGGGCCGCTATCTTATTGACGCGCCGCCCGTGACGCCCGCCCTCGAATGCCGTCTCGAGAAAGGCCGAAACCAGGGCGGAGGCGCAGGCGAAGTCCGTGTACTTCGCGCCTATCGTGAGCACGTTGGCGTCGTTGTGGCGGCGCATCAACTGCACCTGCTCCACGACGGTGCCCAGCCCCGCGCGGATGCCGTTCACCTTATTGGCGGCCATGGACATGCCCACGCCGGTGTAGCACACCAGGATGCCGCGGTCGGCACGCCCGGCGGCAACGTCCGCAGCCACCAGCCCGGCGAAATCGGGATAGTCGCAGGATTCCGCAGAGTAGGTGCCACGGTCCACGACAGCGTGCCCCTGTTGCTCCAGCGAGCGCTTCAGTTCTTCTTTTAGTGCGAATCCGGCGTGGTCAGCGCCGATAGCTATTCTCATTGGGTTGCCGTTCCTTGGTAAGATTTCTATTCTATCCGCCCGGACCCTCAAAAATGCGTTGGAGTCAACTGTTTATTCCCACCCTGCGGGAAGACCCCGCCGAAGCTGAAGTTGCGAGCCATAGGCTCCTGGTGCGCGCGGGGTACATCCGCCAGCTCGCCGCGGGCCTCTACACCTACCTTTTCCTCGCTCAGCGATCTCTCAACAAGATTGTCGCGATAGTGCGCGAGGAGATGGACGCCATAGGCGCCCAGGAAATACTGCTGCCGGCGGTCCACCCGGCCGAAATCTGGCAGGAAAGCGGCCGCTGGGAGATCATGGGCCAGGAGATGTTCCGGCTTAAAGACCGCTGGGGCCGCGACATGTGCCTCGGCATGACGGCCGAGGAGATCATGACCAGCATCGCCCGGGGCGAGCTGCGCAGCTACAAGCAGCTCCCGCAGATCTGGTATCAGATCCAATCCAAGTTCCGCGACGAGCCGCGCCCGCGCTCGGGTCTCATCCGCGTCCGCCAGTTCATCATGAAGGACTCCTACTCCTTCGACATGGATGCCGCCGGACTCGACATCGCCTACCAGAAGCACTACGACGCCTACTGCCGCATTTTCAAGCGGGCGGGCCTGGAGTTCGTGGCCGTTGAGGCGCACTCGGGGACCATGGGCGGCAAGCAGTCTCACGAGTTCATGGTGAAATCGGAGGCCGGCGAGGACCTGATCGTCCAGTGCGCCGCCTGCGGTTACGCCGCGAACGTCGAGAAGGCGGCATCTCACCCCACCGCGCCCGCGGCGCCGGATCCCGAAGGCGATCTCGATCCCGAACCGTTCCACACGCCGAACGTGAAAACTATTGCCGAGGTGGCAGCGTTCACGGGCCTTCCGGCTACCTCGCAGATAAAGTCGCTCGTGATGGTGGGCGACGGAAAGCCGTTCCTCGCGCTGGTGCGCGGCGACCACGAGCTGAGCGAAGCCAAGTTCGCCGACGCCGCCGGGGTGAGGGAGGTGCGCCCGGCGCATCCCGAGGAGATCCGCGAGTGGTTCGGCGCGGACGCGGGCTCGCTTGGTCCTGTCGGCGTGAAGAACATGCCCGTGCTGGCCGATAGCGCGCTGCGAGGCCGCCGGAACATGATCGCCGGCGCGAACCGCAACGACTACCACCTGCGCCACGTCACGCCGGACGAGGACTTCAAGCCCGTCTGGAACGACCTCCGGCAGACAGCCGCCGGAGATGCCTGCATCCAGTGCGGCGCGCCGGTCGCGGTGAACAAGTCCATCGAGATCGGCCACATCTTCAAGTTGGGCTACCGGTACTCGGAGTCGATGGGCCTGCGTGTGCTCAACGCCGAGGGCAACGAGGTCACCCCAATCATGGGCTCCTACGGAATCGGCATCGAGCGCATTCTGTCCTCCGCCGTCGAGTTGTACAGCGACGCGGACGGAATCGCGCTGCCTGTGCCGATCGCGCCGTTCGAGGTCGTGATAACGCCGGTCAACAACTCCGACGCGGCTCAGATGGAGGCGGCGAAGCACCTCTACGATCAATGCCGCGAGCTTGGCCTCGACGCGCTGCTCGACGACCGCGACGAGCGCCCCGGCGTGAAGTTCAAGGACGCCGACCTCATCGGCATCCCGTTCCGCATCACCGTGGGCAAGAAGCTCGCGCAGGGGCAGGTAGAAGTTGTCGAGAGGCGCGGCAAGCATACCACCGCGATGAACGTCGACGAAGCCGCCAGGTGCGTTGCCGACTGCGTCCGGGCGGCGCGGAACGTCTGCTGACGCGCCGGACTGGCGCGCGGCGCGGGTGGAGTTAACCTCGCTCGCGCGCTGGTTGCAGGGCTCGGTGTGGCAGGCGTGCAACGTGAGGCGGGGCTTCCGCCAGGCGTTGCCAAGCCTTTCCTGCCGGCGCTCTCACAATTCGTAGCAGCAATCTGTTGAGGGCTCTGTGACCGAGCGGCATGGCTACGGTGTGCGCGCCTCCCGCTCCACCCGCGGAGGATTCGTGTGCGCCTACGCCTGTGCGGCCGCGGCTTCCTGCCCCGCCACACGCTTCAGCACCCAGGCCATGTTGCGGCCGAGCGTGCGCATCGTCGCGATGCCCTCGGCATCCTTCTCCACGTCGCCTTTCTCATTGCCGATGCCGATGTTCCAGTAGCTCGAACCCGGCACGATCATCTCGCTGATCAGGAAAAAGTGATTGAGGGTGTCGAACGCCTGGATCGCCCCGGCGCGGCGTACGGCCACGACCGCCGCGCCTACTTTGCGGCGCATGAGGCCGCCGTTCGCACGCCCCACCAGGCATGCGCGGTCGATGAGCGCCTTCATCTCGGGCGAGACGTCCGTGACGTAGGTCGGCGAGCCGAGCAGAATGCCGTCGGCGGCGGCCATCTTTTCGATGCACTCGTTACCGTAGTCGTCCTTCTGGGCGCATCGGCCGTCCTTGCGTGCGCTGCAGGTGCGGCAGGCCAGGCAGCCGTGAATGGTCTTGCCGCTGAGGTGGATCAGCTCGGTCTCGATTCCTTCGGCCTCGAGTTCGCGGAGCACATAATTCAGGAGAATTGCGGTATTCCCGTCCTTGCGGGCGCTTCCATTGATAGCGACGACTTTCATAAGAGACCAGAGTATCTCAACCGGCGCTCGCGGCCGAAGGGCGAGCGTTGCGGTGCGGGCCGCATTGGGGCACGGATTTGGCCGTGCCATCGGGGCCCGGTTCTGGCCGTGCCGAAGAGGGCTCTCAAAGGGGGCTCTAGCTCCTGTCGTCGTTGATGTTCATGCAGGGGCTGAAGCCCGCGCTTGTGGCGGACGTGATCGGCCCGGTTGACGTCGGGCCTGATATGAGGCTCTCCACGGGAGGCTCAATGGTACGGAGAAGCCGGACCAGGGGGTCCGGCGCGGACGAGGGCGTCCGCCCCACCAGGGGCGTGGGTTCGGTGGCACAGGATGCAGTGCTCGCATCAGGGGGGCGGACTTTAGTCCGCGGCGGAGCTTCAGCTCCGCGCATCCCGGCTCACAGTCTCCCTGCAGGGCTGAAGCCCTGCGCGGGCTCAAGCCCGCCTCCCGGGAAGTCTCCTACAGGAAGCAATGGCAGATCCGCACGGTTCGACCGTGATCGGGCCCTGATGCGAAACCCTTTGATGCGGACAGAAGTGGTCGCTTTGTAGGCGGCTCGGGCCGCGCCGTGAACGGGCTCCGTTGACTTGGGTTCGTATCAGGGCACGGCTTTAGCCGTGCCGAAGAGGGCTCTCAAGAGGAAGGGGTTTTAGCCCCTGTCCCTACAGCCAACAAGCTGGATATTCGTGGATGCAGGGGAGCGTTCAAGCCGCGGCGCTCGCGCCGCGCGCCGTTCGCCGCGCAGTCTCAGTGCAGCTTCCGCTCGTCTTGCATTCCGGAAATCATCCGCTCGAAGCGGCGCTTCTGATCGTCGTTCAAAATGCGGAGAATGCGCTCCTTGCCGTCGGCGCGGACGTCGTCGAGCTGCGCCTGGAGCGTGTGGTAGTAGGTGAAGTAGTCATCGAGAACGGTTTCGAGCTGGCGCGTCTGCTCCGGCGTGAGGTCAACCTCGGTCTTGAAACGCTCGAGCAAGGCCGCCTTGCCGCTCTCCCAGCCCGGCGCGGCTTTCGCGGACTGCGTCACATCCACCGCGCCCACCCGTACGGTCAGGAGCCCCGCGCTGAAGCCGGCCGCGAAGACCAGGAACAGCGTGAGCAGGACTCTCGGATTGCGCCAGGGGCACCCCGCGCGAACCATCGCGTGCTACTCCTTCCACGTCGCGAGCGTCACGAAAACGGTCTCGCGATCTTGGTTGCGGTCCACGCCGAGCGGAGGGTGCTGCGTGGTTACTATGGCGTCGGCGGCGGCCATCTCGGGCCGGCGTTGCGCGTCCGTGAAGATCAGGAAGCTGAAGATGAGGGCGACCACAGCGAGCGCGGCCGCCGAGAGGCTCCGCCCGAAGGCCGGGTCGAGAAACGCGGCCCAGAACGGAGACACCTGCTGCCGCTCGATGCGGTTCATCACCCGGGCGTAGAAGCCCGGGGCCGGTTCCATCCCCCGCGGCGCAGCCAGCGACCGCAGCAGACGAGACTGTTCCTGCATCCAGCTCACTTCCTCACGGCATTCACCGCACTCGTGCAAGTGCCTGTCGAACTCCAGTGGAAGA
>JBLNBX010000054.1:0-11534 GCA_050260275.1 bacterium | reverse complement strand
CGGGGGGACGTATTCGACCTCCACCGCAACGGGAGGGCCCCCGTCCTGGTAGGCGGGGTCGCTGCGGAATGTCGCGACCTCCACCTCCGCCCCGTCTCCGCGCACGCGCGCCCCGCCGAAGTGCGCGCCGACGAACTGCGCGCGCGGAAACAGCTCCAGCACCCTCTCGGGGCGCGCGTCCGTAGCGACGTCGTAATCGCCGGGCTCGCCGCCGAGCAGGATGTCCCGCACGCAGCCCCCGACGAGGTACGCCTGGTGTCCGGCCGCCCGCAGCCGCGCCACGATGCGGCGCGCCAGGGAGCCGCTGTCAGAGCCGGGCATTCATAAGCATCGTAGAATAATCGGAGTAGGTACTCAGAACAACCGAATGTCTCTCCCCGGCAAAACGGCCCCCAAGGTCGTCGTGGCGACTACCGTCGCACTCTCGTTCATCTCGTTCTGGCGTGGGGCGGCGATCGTTCTCGGCGATCTGGCGTCGTCCTCGTACTATGCCGGCGGCATTGCCGAGCGCGCCGTCGGCCCCGCCGCGCCGTGGCTCGTCATCGGCGTGATGCTGTTCACCTTCGCCGTGCGCAGCGTGTACCTGGAAAGCTCCAGCATGTTCGTGCGCGGCGGCGTGTACGTCGTCGTGCGGGACAGCATGGGTCCGTTCATGGCGAGGCTCTCGGTTTCGGCGCTGGTCTTTGACTATATCCTGACCGCGCCCATCAGCTCCGTCAGCGCCGGCCAGTACCTCGCGCACCTGACGAATGAGATTGCCAGGATGCTCGATATCGGTGCGCGGGTGAACACGGATGTTTTCGCTGCCGCGTTCGGCCTGTTGGTCACCGCCTACTTCTGGCGGCTGAACGTGAGGGGCGTTCAGGAATCGAGCACGCAGGCGCTGCGGATCATCCTGATCATGACGGCGATGCTGGTCATCCTGTTCATCTGGGCGCCGCTGACTTTGCTCGTTCGCGGCGGCGCTGAACTTCCTCCGGCGCCCACCGCGGCGAATCTGCAGGTGGGGCGGGAGGCGGCCGGCTGGTGGCAGACGCTGGGGCTGCTTAACATCCCGATCATCCTCTTCACCGTCGCGTTCGGCCACTCGATACTGGCGATGAGCGGGTTCGAGACGCTGGCGCAGGTTTACCGCGAGATCGCCTCGCCGAAGCTGAAGAACCTGAAGCGCGTGGGAAACATAGTGTGCACTTACGCGCTGTTCTCGACTGGATTCGTGACGCTCCTCGCGTACATGGTTATCCCGAAGGAGCAGCACCCGCAATACTACGAGAACCTCATCGGCGGAATGGCGATGAATCTCATCGGCCCGGAATGGCTAAAGCTGCTATTCCATATTTTCGTCGTTCTTGTGGGAGTGCTGATCCTGTCCTCGGCGGTGAACACGTCTATGATCGGCGCGAACGCGGTGTTGAACCGCGTGGCCGAGGACGGAGTCCTGCTGGACTGGTTCCGCGTGCCGCACCGCAAGTACGGCACCACGTACCGCCTGCTGAACCTGGTGGTCTATCTGCAGTTTGCCACCATCCTCCTCAGCCGCGGCGACGTGTACGTCCTGGGCGAGGCCTACGCGTTCGGCGTCGTCTGGAGCTTCCTGCTGAAATCCGTGGGCGTGGTGGCCCTGCGATACCAGCGGCACGACCAGGAGTACAAGACGCCGCTCAATTTCCGCTTCCGCGGCACCGAGGTTCCTTTCGGACTGCTCCTGACCACGTTCGTGCTGTTCATCGTGGCCATCGCCAACCTTCTCTCGAAGCAGGTGGCGACCGTGGCGGGCATCTCCTTCACCCTTCTGCTGTTCGCTATATTCACCATCTCCAGCCGCGTCAATCGCGAGCGCCGCAGGCGCATCGCCGCCCGCGGCGACGAGGGCATCCTGGAGCACTTCAATCTGGAGCAGCATCCGCAGATCGGCGCCGAGACGGTGCACGCGCGGCCCGGCTGCGTGCTGGTTTCCGTTCGCGATCCCAACCGCCTGCGCCACCTGCGCCAGGTGCTTGCCAAGACCAACCTGCGCCGGCACGACATCGTCGTGATGACGGTCCGCCCCGTGCACACGCGATCGGGCGAGTACGAATTGTCGGAAGACCAGTTCTTCACCGATTACGAGCAGGAGCTCTTCAGCCGCGTCGTGGCCATGGCCGAGAAGCAGGGCAAACCGGTGGAACTGCTCGTCGTGCCCGGCGGCGACGCCTTCGATGCCATGGTGCAGACCGCGGCGAAGCTGAAAGCCTCGCGGCTGGTGACGGGCAGGTCGGAGCGGATGTCGACGGACGAACTCGCCCGCCGCATCGGCCTGGCCTGGGAGAAGCTGCCCGAGCCGCGCCACCCGTTCTCGCTGGAGATCATCAGCCCGGAGCCGCCCAGCGTCTACGTGAACCTGGGACCGCACCCGCCGCGCTTGTGGCCCGAGGACGTCGACCGCGTGCACGACCTCTGGCTGGAGCTGTCCGACAAGCCGGAGTTCGGCTCGCGGCTCCATCACCGCGACATCGTGAGCATCGCGCTGCGCCGTCTCGAGGAGGATATGCGCGCGCCCGAGCGGCAGGCGGCCATTATCGAGGAGATCCGGCAGGAACTTCACACCGATGGCGGGCGCGAACCCGGCGCGTCCCCGCCCGAGTATCCGCCCGAGCCGCCCGTGTCGCAGAGTGGGGGGCCGGCGCCGCCGGAGGGAAAACGGGAACAGACGTAAGCCACTCGCCGCTTCTGCCCGGAGCGCGGCCTGAAATTCAGTCCTTGCGTTTTCCCGGCAAGCCCGCCGGGTTCTCGTGCGCGCGCTCGCGGTAGGTTCCGCGCATGGCCGTGCCGAGCGAGACGGCGTTTTCGCCGAACTTGTCGCGCAGCTTGTCCGCGGCGGTGAGCGCTTTCTTCCACCGGTCCGTCCGGTCAGAGTCGAGCAGGCTCAATTGTCCCTCGCCGGCGACGAGCGAGCCCGCATGCACGCCGACGAGGCGCACCTCCGAGCGCTGATTCCAGTTCTTCCGGAACAGCTCGCGTGATTCGGCCAGCAGATCGGTGTCGAGGTCCGTCGCGCGGTCCAGCGTGCGGGCGCGAGTGATGGTAGTGAAGTCCTTGTAGCGCAGCTTGAGCTGCACGGTTCGCGCGAAGAGTCCATGCTCGCGCAGGCGACGGCCCACCATCACCGAAAGCTGCGCCAGCGTAGCTTCGATGAGTCCGGCGTCGGCGGTATCCACGTCGAACGTATGCTCGTGGCTGATCGATTTCGGGTCGCCGCCCTCGCCGATATCCTCGTCGAACCACGCGCCTGCATCGAGCCCTCGCGATTTGCCCGCGAGCGCCAGCCCCCACTTTCCGAAGCGCCGCTCCAGCCAGGCTTCGTCCAGGCGCGCGAGATCCCCTACCTTGCGTATGCCGAGTTCGTGCAGGCTCTTCTCGGTGACCTTGCCCACTCCGGGAATCTTGCGGACGTCCAAGGGCGCAAGAAACGCCGCCTCGGTCCCCGGCAGCACGTACAGAATGCCGTTGGGCTTCGCCGCGTCGCTGGCGACCTTCGCCACCATGCGCGCCGCCGAAATGCCGATGGAGCAGTTCAGTCCCGTTGCGGTCTTGATGGCCTCGTGCAGCGCGTGCGCGGCTTCGAGGGGCGGACCGTGGAGGCGAGCCGTGCCGGTCATTTCGAGATAGGCCTCGTCGATGGACGCCATCTCCACCTTCGGCGTGAACCGGCACATGATGTCGTATACCTTGCCGGAGTATTCGCGGTAGCGGTGCGGGTGCGCGTCGATGAAGATGGCCTGGGGGCAGCGCTGGTAGGCCGTGCGCAGCGGCAGCGCCGAGTGCACGCCGAACTTCCGCGCCGCGTACGATGCAGCCGAGACCACGCCGCGCTCGCCGGGCTGGCCTCCCACAACGACGGGCTTGCCCTTGAGCGAGGGGTCGAAAAGCTCCTCCACGGACACGAAGAAGGCGTCCATGTCGACGTGGAAGACAACGCGTCCGGTGCTCATCGGAGGCTCCAGGAGTGCACCGTAAGTGCCGGTCGGGAGTTCTGTGGCAGGCCGGACTGCCAACCCCACAAGTGGCCCATGTCGACGCAAGCGCCGGCCGAAGCCACGTCACGGTTCGTATCAGGGCACGGCTTCAGCCGTTCCGTCAAGCACCTACTGAGGGAGGGCTTTAGCCCCTGCCACAGGCCGGCTCCGGTCATATCGCCCTGTCTATTCATACCGCGCCGTGATGACGCGCGGCAGCCCCGCCAGATCGGCCATCACCTCGATGCCGCGCCACTCGCGGCCGAGCAGCGCGCATACGCTGTCTGCCTGCTGGTACCCAATCTCAAACGCTATGCGCCCGCCGGGCCGCAGCACTCGGGCCGCTTCCGCGATCAGCCGCCGGTACGCATCCAGACCCTCCGGGCCGGCGAACAACGCCGTTTCGGGTTCGTGCTCTCGAACCTCTCGCGGAAGGCCTTCGCGCTCGCGTTCGGGAATGTAGGGAGGGTTCGAGGCTAGCAGATCGATCGACCGCGACGCGAATGCCGACGCCAGGTCGCACCTGACCAGCCGGACGTCCGCGCCGAGCCGCAAGGCGTTCTCCCGCGTTGCCGCCAGCGCCGCCTCGGAGATGTCGCTTGCGAAGACCGTCCGATGCATCTCGAGGCTAAGCGTGACGGCGATTGCGCCCGAGCCGCAACCCGCATCCAGCACCCGCTCCGCATCCGGTGCCAGGCGCAGCGCCATCTCGATCACGTGTTCGGTTTCGGGGCGGGGAATGAACACGCCCGGCCGAACCGCGAACTCGCGCCCATAGAACTCCTGCCGCCCGGTGATGTACTGCGTGGGTTTGCCTTCCAGGCGCTCGAACAGGGCGCGGCCGTAGCGCACGCGCTCACTGTCGTCCAGTTCGTGTTCGGGATGTCCGTAGAGGTACGCGCGCTCGCGGTGCAGCACGTGCGCCAGCAGCACCTCGGCTGTGAGCCGCGGGGCCGCTACACCGTTCTCATCAAGAAGCCGGGAGCCTTGCTGGAGCGCTGTTCGAATGTTCATGGACCGCTGCCGTACCGGCGGCCTGCTCCTTGAGCTTCTCCGCCTGGTAATAGGTCGTCAGCGCGTCGATCACGGGATCGAGGCGGCCGTCCATGATGATATCGAGTTGGTAGAGCGTGAGTCCTATGCGGTGGTCCGTCAGCCGGTTCTGCGGGAAGTTGTAGGTGCGGATCTTCTCGCTTCGGTCTCCGCTGCCCACCATGCTGCGCCGTTCGGCGCCGATCTCCGCACGCTGCTTATCGAGCTCGAGCTCGTACAGGCGCGAGCGCAGCACGCGCATCGCCTTGGCGCGGTTCTTGATCTGCGATTTCTCGTCCTGGCAGGAGACAACGAGGTTTGTCGGCAGGTGCGTGATGCGCACGGCCGAGTACGTCGTGTTCACCGACTGGCCGCCCGGACCGGACGAGCAGAACGTGTCGATTCGGATGTCCTTGGGATCTATCGAGACCTCGACCTCATCGGCCTCCGGCAGCACCGCAACCGTGATGGCGGAGGTATGCACGCGCCCTTGCTGCTCGGTGACGGGCACGCGCTGTACGCGGTGAACGCCGCTCTCGTACTTCAGCTTGCTGTAGACCTTCTCGCCATTGACCAGCGCGATCACTTCTTTGAGACCGCCGACCGCCGACTCGCTCACGGACGAGATCTCTACCTTCCAGCCCTGCGACTCGGCATAGCGCGTATACATGCGGAACACTTCGGCGGCAAAGAGCGTAGCTTCGTCGCCGCCCGTGCCGGCGCGGATCTCGAGGACGACGTTCTTCTCGTCATTGGGATCCTTCGGGAGCAGCAGGATGCGGAGTTCGTCCTCGATCTTCGCGAGCTGCGGCTCCAGCCTGGCCGTCTCTTCTTCGGCGAGCGCGCGGAGTTCCTCGTCGGGGTCCTCGAGCATGGGGCGCGCCTCGTCGAGGTTGTGCCGCACGCGCTTCCATTCGCGGTATTTGGAGACGATCTCCTCGAGGTCGCGCGCGGCCTTGGCGACCTTGCGATAGCGCTCAGGATCGTTGATAACCTCCGCGTCGGCCATCTCGCGCGTTAGTTCGTCGTAGCGCGCCTCGGCTTCGTCGAGCTTTGTCAGGTATTCCATTTAGGCGATAGCGGCAACGCCGCCCTGTGCTTTTTCGAGTTCCAGCGCGCCGTCGAGCGCGCGGATTGCCACCGCAGTCTGGTCGTCCGACGGCGGCTGCGTCGTGATCCGCTGCAGCCACAGCCCCGGAACGGTGAGCATCGCCATCACGCTCTTGCGCCGTTTTGCGGCGAACCGGATCAGTTCGTAGCTGAGCCCGGCCACCACCGGCAGCAGCGCCAGCCGGCCGGCGAAGCGCATCACGAACGAATCGAACGGCAACAGCGTGTACAACGCGATGGAGACCAGCATCACCACCAGCAGGAAGCTCGTGCCGCAACGCGGGTGACACGTCGGGAACGTCTGCGCGTGCTCCACCGTGACAGGCTTCCCTGATTCGAACGCGAACACGACGCGGTGCTCCGCGCCGTGATACTCGAACATGCGGCGGATGTCGCGCCAGCGCGAGATGGCGAGCAGGAACCCGACGAAGAGTGCGATACGAACAACCCCGTCGATCACGTTGAAGATGATCCGCCCGCCGAGCGCCGGCATCCAGTCCTGCAGCGCCGTCGCGATCACCAGCGGAACGAACTTATACAGGAATATGAAAAACGCGAACGAAATCGTCAGGTTCAACGCCAGAACCCAGCCCGGTATTTCGTTCGCTTTTTCCCCATCCGCCTGTTTGTTGCCGTCGTCGAGGGCCGCGTTCGCCGAAAACCGCAGCGCCCGGACACCCAGCGCCATCGCCTGCCCGAGCGTTCCCACGCCGCGGAACACCGGCAGCTTGAATATGGGGTACCTCTCGGACAGCCTCGGCAGCGGGTGCTCGTCGGTGATGATCTCGCCGTCCGGCTTGCGCACGGCCACGCAGTAGGAGTGGGGAGCGCGCATCATTACGCCCTCCATGACCGCCTGGCCGCCGATGAGAGTCTCTTCCTCAGCGGATTCCAGAGCGGGCATCAGTTGCAGTTGGGCCTGCAAACGCACGTGGTCACGAAGCGGCAAGGGGCGAAGGAACTCCTTAGCAGAGTATAACATGGGGGCTGCGCCCCAGAGCACCAATCAGCTCCCGGACGAACCGGTCGGGCCCGCCGCCCGGCGAAGCCGGCTAGGAAGCCGCGCGCATGATTAACTGATCGACCTGGTATTGATCGCCCTGCAACAGCGCAGTGGCAAGTATCCAATTTATATGACTCGGCTCGAACGGCGCGGCGCAGTAATCCGCAGCGCCCGCCTCGATGGCGTTCAGCCACCCGCCGACATCCGGAGTGCGGCTGACCACGACGACCGGCAGACTCTCATGCCGTGCCCGGATCTCGTCGAGCAGCGGAAGGTAAATGCGCGGGTCGTCGGGGCAGAACACGACGTCCGCTGAAACGCGGTCTGCCTCAGCCAGGCATTGGCTAACAGAATGGAATGGCACGGCAAAAACGGCCCGGTTCTGGCGCTTTAGTACCTCGGCAAGCGCGGGGCCGGAGTCGTCTTCGAGTCCGGAGACGAGAATCCTGGCGCGATCTGTAATTCGGGAGTTCATGGTCTACCCCTCTGTGAAGGTCCCATTGAAAAAAGCGGAACCTATTCTTTGAGATTAGAACATGAACAGCCTTTAGTCAAATTGTGACGCTCACTCCGGACGCTCCACCGTGGAGGTGGCAGTCAGCCGGGCCAGCCAGCGTTCCACGCGAGCGCGTTCCTGCTCATTCTGAACGGTTACCAGGTACTGCCGCAGCTCGTCGGCCGCATCCGCGTTTTGCCCCCGTTCGGCCAGGATGCGAGCGGCGCTCACCCGCGCCCTGGGGATCTCGTCCTCGACCGTGCTAAGCAGCCGCAGCGCCTCGTCCTCTTGCTTCAGCTCTTTCAACGCCAGAGCAAGGATGTAGCGCGGTTTCGGGTTGGTGGGATCCAGCTTGTAGGCCTGCCGCGCGGCGCGTTCGGCGTCCTCGGGACGGCCCTGCTCGAGGTATGCGATAGCAAGGTTGAGAAAGGCCGGGCCGGACGCCGGGTCGAGCTCGATGGCGCGCTCGAGGTGCAGCATAGCCTCGCTGGTCTGCCCCTTGCGCAGCAGGGCCGCCGCCAGGTTCACGTGCGCTTCCATGTAATCGGGGTCGATCTCGAGCGCCTTTTCGAGACAGGCGATCGACTCATCCACCCGGCCCTTTTTCTTGGCTTTCAACGATTTTTCAAACTGCTTGCGCGCCTCCTTAGGCACCTTGTGGCTGAGCTGGGACAGCGAAACGGTGCCCGGGGGGGCTTTCGCCGCGACGGTTTGGACCGGAAGCCGCAGCGTCACGAAGTTACCGGCATCGCCCACCCGGATATATTCCTGCGTGATAACGTTGCCTGTCTGGTCGGTGAGGCGGATGCCGAAATCCCCTGCGGAGAGGTTCATGAAATCGAACCGTCCGCTGTGAGTGATAAAGGCGCGTTCGATCAACAAATTATTGCTGGGGTCATACAGCTCCACGGTGAGCCCCGATCCCTGGCCCGCAGGCGTGACCTCGCCTTCGAGCCTGGCGTGTCCCATCCTGGGCTGTGCCTGCGCCGCGGCCGACATCCCCAGAAAGGCCGCGCAGAGACACAGATATCCTATGCCGCGTTGCATCATATTGTTCACTCCTGGCGTGAACCGGCGGGGTGACTACCGCAGGTGCGTGCTCTACTGCGAAGCGTGCAATTGTGCGGCCACTGTCGAGTACCGAAATTGGAAACCGCCCCAGTATGGTCCCGTGAAGGAAATAGAGCGCGCGCGCCCCGCGGAGACACTTGTCAATGCGGCGAAATTTCAAAAAGCGGAAGTTTTTTCATTTGGTGACCCGCTCTGATCCGGCTGGGCCGGCAGGGGCCGGTAAAATGATGTTTCGGAGGCGGAATGGCTACTCTCGCACGGCGGCGCACCCCGGTTGTCGATATAGGCGGCGTGAAAATCGGGGGCGGCAATCCCATTGCCGTGCAGTCGATGACGAACACCGATACGGCCGACGTTGACGCTACAGTTGCGCAGGCGGCGGCCCTGGCGGCCGCGGGCTCCGAACTGGTGCGCGTCACCGTTAACACTGAGGCAGCCGCTCGCGCCGTGCCGCGCATAGCGGAATGCCTTGAGTCGCGCGGCATCCGCGTCCCACTCATAGGCGATTTCCACTACAACGGGCACTTGCTGCTGCGGGGCTATCCCGAGTGCGCCCGCGCGCTCGCAAAGTACCGCATTAACCCCGGAAACGCCAATATTGGGCGGCGCGGCGACGACAACTTCCGCGTGATGATAGAGGCGGCGGTGGAGCACTCGCGCCCCGTGCGCATCGGCGTGAATTGGGGATCTCTCGACCAGGCGCTGCTGGCGCGCATGATGGACGAGAACGCGCGCCGCGCGGAACCCGCCCCGCCGCACGAGGTGATGCTCGAAGCGATGGTGGCAAGCGCCGTTGAATCCGCCGCCGCCGCGGAGCGATATGGCCTGCCGCACGACCGCATCGTCCTCAGCGCCAAGGTAAGCGGAGTGCAGGACCTCATCCGCGTCTACCGCGCTCTCGCCGCACGCTGCGACTACCCGCTGCACCTGGGGCTCACCGAAGCCGGGCTCGGCTCGAAGGGCATCGTAGCGACCACCGCGGCGCTCGCGGTGCTGCTGCAAGAGGGCATCGGCGACACGATACGGGCATCCTTGACGCCAGCGCCGGGCGGCGACCGCACGGAGGAGGTCCTTGTCTCGCAGCAGATCCTGCAGTCGCTTGGGCTGCGCAGCTTCGCGCCGCAGGTGACCGCTTGCCCCGGCTGCGGGCGCACCACGAGCACGCTGTTCCAGGAACTGGCCGTGCAGATCGAAACCCGCCTTCGCGAGCGGATGGCGGAATGGCGAGGCCGCTACCCAGGCGTCGAGAACCTGCGCATCGCCGTGATGGGTTGCATAGTGAACGGCCCCGGCGAGTCGCGGCACGCCGACGTCGGCATATCGCTACCCGGCACGGCTGAGGAGCCCAAAGCGCCCGTCTACGTCGACGGCCGCCTGTTCACAACTCTCAGAGGCGATGGCATCGCGGCCGGTTTCATGCAAATCGTCGAGGAGTACGTGGACAAGCGGTACAGGTAGCACCGCCTACCGCGCCTACACCCCCTGCTGGAAGATTTCGTCCCGCCGGCCCGGCATCTGCAGTTCGGGCATTGGCTTCGCCTGGAACAGCTTGCGCGCGATCACGGCAATCCAGCGCGCCCAGCGGTTGGCCTTGTTGCGCCGCGCGCTGTCCGTAGCTATTCCGGTGTTGGCATACATCTGGTGGTACAGCTTGGACATGAACAGGAGGATGAGGCGGTCGCGCCTGCGCCCGACGCCGCGAATGCGTTTCCAGATCTCGCCCAGCCTGTAATAGTCGTCCCAGACCTGCTGTGTTCGCGCCCGGATCTCCTCGGCGCTCATGTTCGGGTGCGGTATGTAGACCTTCGGGCGCAGGTGTCCCGGGATGAGCCAGTAACGCGTGATGGGCACGCCATTGACGCGCGCCACTCCGTTGCCTACTTTCTTTTCCCAGCGCTCGAAATCGACGGTGCCTGGGAGCGGTGTGAGCATGACGAACTGGGCAAGCGTCAGATTGGCTTTCTTGGCGAGCTCCGCGGTCGCCTGAAACGTGTCTGGACGGTCAGACGGCAACCCGAAGATAAAAGACCCGACCAGATGTACGCCGTTTTCCCTGAACAGCCGCAGCCGCGCGGCGAGCCCCTCTCCGGACAGGTTGAACTCTTTGAAAACGGCCTTGAGGCCTTCGGGCGTGACCGCCTCGACGCCTACGAGCGCGCCCTTGATGCGCGCCTTGGCCATGGCCGCGAGAAACGCCGGATCCTCCGCTGCCTCCATGGTGATTTGAGTGAAGAAGACCATGTCGTGCGGCAGCTCTGACAGGCGCTCCAGCAGCTTGAATCGCTCCTCGCGGAGCCGCCGTAACTGGGCGGCGCGCGCGGCGTCGCCGCGCTTTTCGGCGAGCGCGATGTCACTCAGGCTGACGGGGTAGAAGTTGTCGTCCGCGAGGGCTATGAAGCGCAAGCCCATGCGCCGGAGCGCCACAATCTCGGCGATCACTGAGTCTGCGGCAGGCTGGCGCGGCTGCTGGCCGTCGGTACGCCACACGGAACAGAAGGAACAGTGTTTGGGGCAGCCTCTGACTGTCTGCACCGAGGCCCACATGTAGCGTTTTGAGTCCATCAGATCCCAGCGCGCCTGCACAAAGCGGTCCGGAGATACGCGTCCGCCCTCATACAGCTTCCGGGGCACACCGGCGGCGCAGCCGGCGAGCGCCTCGGCCCACACCACGTCGCCGTCGCCGCGCACCACGGCGTGCGCCGCTCCTCGTTCGAAGGCCTCTTCGGGGTACAGGCTTGCGTGAATGCCGCCGAAGACGACATACGCGCCGCGCTCGCGGGCCAACCGCCCCACCTCGAATCCGCGCAGCGCGTTCGCAGTGTGGATG
>JBLNBX010000053.1:0-3634 GCA_050260275.1 bacterium | reverse complement strand
CCGGGACGGCCTCGTTGAAGGCGAACGGTAAGGCTGGCGGCGGGAAGCTGGAGTTGACCGGAGACCTGAGCGCCGAGAACCTCAAGCTCGCAAAGAACGCGACACCCGCGCGCCGCCCCGTCGGATTTGCGTTCGCGATTGCGCACGATCTGCGCACGCATGCGGGCGCGCTCAGGCGCGGCGACATTCGCATCGGCGCAGCCTCCGCAAGCCTGACCGGAAATTACGCCGAGCGCGGCGGCACTACTGTGCTGGACGCCAAACTCGGCGGATCGCAGATGCCGGTTCCGGAACTGGCCGAGTTGCTCCCGGCCTTGGGCATAGCACTCCCCAAGGGGTCGAGACTCGAGGGCGGCACCGCCACCGCGAACCTCGCCGTTACCGGGCCGGTAAACGCCCTTGTGGGTGACGGCTCCGTATCGCTCGACAAGACGCGGCTCGCCAACTTCGATCTCGGCACAAAGATGACCCTCATCGAGAAGCTGGCCGGCATCAGGAGCGATCCGAATACCGATATCGAAACCTTCAGTGTGAAGCTCAGGTACACACCCGCGGGCACGGTGGTCGACAGCCTGCGCTTCATCGCGACGGGAATCGGAGAGCTTACCGGCAGCGGCACAATCAGCCCTGACAACGCGCTCGACTTCAAGATGAGCGCGACCATTCAGACCACGCGGTCGGCGGCCCTGAGCCGCACTGCTGTTCCGTTCTTCGTCCAGGGCACGGCCATGGATCCGGTATTCAAGCCGGATGTTCGCGGGCTGGCTTCCTCTCAGGCAAAGAGCCTCGTGCAGTCGGAGGCGCAGAAACGCCTCCAGGGCACCGCCGCCGGGGAGAAGGCGGCCGGCATCCTCGAAAACCTGCTCGGGGGAAGGAAGAAGGAACAGGAGCAGCCGAAGTAAGACGGCGGCGGACGCGGTCAGTTGTCGCGCCCTGGTCTGCCTCAGTGAACACTGCCGGTTTGCCTCGGACCGGCCTGCGGCCCCGCAAGGGCTGCGGTTTGCGTGGAAGTGGCGGCCGCATCAATCCGTGGCGCCGAGGCTCTCGACGGGCTCGACAGAGCGGAAGACCGGATGCAGAACACGTCCGGCCAGCCACGGCGTGAACAGCCGCACGGGGAAGTTTTCGATGCGTACCTCGATGCGGTCCGCCTCGGTGCCTTCGCCGTGCCGCTCGACCGCAACCATCTCCGGCGAAAGCCCGAATAAGCCCGGATCGTCGCGCCGCTCGGGCGAGTTCCACAGCACGAAGTTGCGCAGCACTTCCGGATCGTAGGTATGCGTGACGGCATATCGCGCGCCGGCGCGCACGCGCTCGCGCATGGCCTGGTGGAAAAACAGGAACTGCATAATGTCGATCGCGCCGAGCAAGGTCACGATGAATACCAGCGAAATCAGCGCCGATTCCACCAATGCGGCCCCGCGCGATTTGCGGCGGATCTCCAGGGCAGGGCACTGGCGCGCCGGCCCGGAGGTTGCCTGGACCGGGCGCTGGCTCCGGGCCCGATCGCAGGTTACGCGCTGTGGCGCATAGCCTTGAGTAGCGGCTCTCATGGCGTCCTGTACTGGCCCATGTAGCGTACTGTCACGCTGGGCCGGTTTGTCAGCGTGTATGTACGGAACAAGGCGTTGATCCTATAACCGGAGATTGCGGCCGTCACCGTATCTGGCACGCCGGCCGCGTCGCGGACCCACGTTACCGCCACATGCGCCGTGGTGAGAGATGGCGCGAGCGGCTGCCCTTCGCCTTCCGGCGAGCCGTGGACTACCATGTTCTTCACCCGGCGAGCGTAATCTGTTCCCGGCTCCTCGAAATTGGCGCGCGAGGCGAAAATGGCGCCGTCGGTAACGGCCTTTGTCAGCGCCATATATGTGTAAGTGGAGTAGCCGATCTCGAGCGCGCCGGTCAGCACGCCCCACAACACCGTAAACGAGAGCGCAAACTCTATGGCTACGTTGCCGCGGCGGCATCGGCCGGCGCAGAGATAAAACAGACGCTGCGTACGGCGCGGAATCGCCTCAGCCCGGGCCGGCTCGCGTCTCATTGGAACAACCTCACGGAGTACGGCGCTGCCGCGCCCGCTCCTGCGCGCCGGCTTCCGGAGGCGGCGACGGCGCGCGGACGATCGATTCCCGCCATGGTGCCATCGAACTCGGCGGCGGCCAGCGCAGCCGTGTCGCTGAAGGCCCGCAACGCGGATTTCGCGGTGATCATCCTGCCCGCGTCCACCACAAGGCCGGCCGCCGCGATCATCACCGGCAGGCACACTGCGGTCGCCGCAAGTGCGAACCCGCGGCGGGCGCTGCGTCTCGACACCATTCCAAGCACGTATCGGCGGATTTTGAACCGGTCTTAGAGCCGAACACAGGCCCGTGCCACCGCACAGATGAACTCGCGCGCGATCGGGTTGGCCAGGTTCCGGCGCGGCGCACGGCGCATCCGGACAGTGGTGCTAGACTGCGGGCAGGAGGGGCGCGATGGGGACGGTCGAGGAGATCGCTCGGGACATCTACCGCGTGCCGGTCTTTTTCCCGGAGTTCAACCTGCAGTTCAATCACTTTCTGGTCAAAGATGACGAGCCGCTGCTGTTTCACGCCGGCTTGAGGGCGATGTTCCCGCGGGTGCGGGAAGAAATCGCATCTGTGGTGGACCCATCGCGCATACGCTGGATCGCGTTCAGCCATTTCGAGTCCGACGAATGCGGCGCGCTCAACGATTGGCTCGCGATTGCGCCCGGCGCCGAGCCCCTGTGCGGTCTGGTGAGCGCGCTCGTCAGCGTGAACGATTTCGCGAACCGGCCGGCGCGCTCCCTCACCGAAGAAGACGAGCTGCAAACGGGCCGGTATCGCTTCAGGTTCGTGCGAACTCCGCACCTGCCGCACGGCTGGGACGCGGGCGTTCTGTTCGAGCAGACCGGGCGCACGCTCTTCTGCTCGGACCTTTTCATTCAGACCGGCGATCGCGAACCGCTCACCCGCGACGACGTCGTCGGCCGCACGCGGCAGGCGCTGGCGGATTTCGAGGCGGGGCCGTTCGCGGCGAGCGTGCCGTACACCGATCACACGGCAACGCTGCTGACGAAGCTCGCAGCTCTGCACCCAGAGCTGCTCGTGACGCAGCACGGCTCTGCATACGAGGGCGACGGCGCGCGCGCTCTGCGCGATCTGGCTGGTGTCTACCGCGAGGTGCTGGGCGGACCGGCCCGCGCCGGATCCGGCGGCTAGGACCGGGCGCGGCTAGCCTCAATTGCAGCAGCAGTCGCCTCTTGCCGTTCACCGCCACGCGCACTGAGCTCTGGGCGATGCTACTCGAACAACCTCACCACATACAGGCCCGGCGGGCCCGCCGCGGCGTGCCGCCCTCCGAACAGCGCCGGGCCGACGTACTCCGCGCAGCAGGCACTCACGTTGCCATGACCGCATGCCAGCGGCGGCAGGAAGAACAGCGCGAATCCGATGATCTTGGCCTCCTCCGAGCTGTCGTTTACGGCGACTATGATCAGCCTGCGGCCGTTGCCGCGATACGCGGAGTAGCTGGTCGCGCTCTGGTCCGTATCCTGTGCAAAGCGCTCGTTGATCGCCGGGCCGACGTGTTTGTTGCCCGTCACCATCGTTGCGCGCGAGCCCATCTCGAT
>JBLNBX010000052.1:0-14470 GCA_050260275.1 bacterium | reverse complement strand
CCGCTTCCGGTGGCGTCGAAACGGTTCTGCTGGTCGAGGACGACACCGGAGTCCGTAAATTGGTCCGCAGCGTTCTGGAATCTCAGGGCTATCGAGTTCTCGAGGCCGCGGATCCCCTGGTCGCGCTCGATCTGTGCCGTAGCACGCCTGACGCCATCCACCTCCTGCTCACCGACGTCGTCATGCCCCACATGAGCGGCCGCGACCTGGCTGTGCGGGCGGCCGATCTTCGGCCCGACATGCGCGTACTGTACATGTCGGGGTACACCGACAGCGTGGTGATCCACCACGGCATCGCCTCCGGCGACGCCTTGTTCATTCAGAAGCCGTTTACGCCGGACGATCTGGCCCGGAAGGTCAGGCAGGTTCTGGACGGAGTGGTCTAGCACGCCCGCCTGGCGCGGGCGTCCGTTGCGTCTGTTACAGGCTGCAGCCGAAACAACTCCCTGCGCTGTGCGTCGATACAATGGTTTAGAATGTTTAATGAAAAGAGGAGTGCGCGTTCACCACTGGGGACTCGATGCGGCGCTATAGGGACCTCCCGCTGCGGATCAAAGGTCTCGTCGTAGTATCAATTCCGCTTTTGACGTTTCTGCTGGTCATCGCCGCTTTCTACCTTGCCCAGGAGCGAAGCAACGAGGCTGAACTGTGGGTGAGACAGTCCTTGCGGGCGCGCGGCGTGCTGCTGAACATACGCGCTATGTGGTCGGGGGCCGAAGCCGCCGTTCTGGGATATCTGGCTACTGGCGATCCCGACTGGCTCACCGCATTCCGGCGGGCGCGGGAGAGAGTTCCCGAGCTGTTCCAAGAGCACGACCTGCTGATGCGCTCCATCCCGGGGGCCGAAGAGAGTGCGGCCGCCCTTCAGAAGCGCATTATGGCCCGGCTGGACGAGTTAGAGGCAATCCGGGAGCGGGCGGCGGCCGAGCCAGAGTCGGCCACGGCCTTGATCGCCAAGGATTACGCTGACGAAGAAGGCATCCTCAACGCGCTCTCCGATCTGCTGGAGCAGGAAAACGAGTTGCTCGCGGCGCGGCTGGAACAGGGGGCGGCGGCGCGAGCTGCGACCGACGTAGTGATCGCCATTGGCGTCGTGCTGACCCTGGCCGGCGGCGTGCTTGCCATGCTGGTATTCACAAGCACCGTCTCCCGGCGCGTGCAGGTACTCGATGAGAATGCGCGCCGCTTCGCGCGCGGCGACCCGATGATCCCGCTGCTGCCGGGTAACGACGAGGTGGGCCGCCTGGGGCACTCCTTGGCTCAAGCCGCTCTCGTTCTGGCTGCCCGCCAGCGCGCGCTTGAGGCCGAAGCCGCCGAGCTTGAACGACGCGTGCACGAGCGGACGGCCGACCTGGAAAGGGCTAACGCGGCGCTCGCGGCCGAGATCGAGCGGCGCGCGCACACCCAGGAACAACTTGCCGACGCCAAGCGCCGCGTCGAGGCCGTCATCGAGTCGAGCCCGCTGGCTATCATCTCTCTCGACATCGACGGTTTGGTGACCAGTTGGAACCGCGCCGCCGAGGAGATGTTCGGCTGGAAGGCAGAAGAGGTGATCGGAAAGCCGCTTCCGACGGTGCCGGAGGAAGAGTCAGACGACTTCAAACGGATGATCGCACGCCTGGGGCGCGGGGAGCGCATAGTGGCGCGGAACGTGCGCCGGCGACGGAAGGACGGCACGATCCTGGATGCGAGGCTCTGGGTGGCGCCGCTTTACGGTCCCGACGGCGCCATCCGGGGCAATATCGGCGTACTGACCGACATCACCAGCCAGCGCAGAATGGAGCAGCAATTCTTCCAATCGCAGAAGATGGAGGCGATCGGGCGCCTCGCCGGGGGTGTCGCCCACGACTTCAACAACGTCATCACGGTAATCGCCGGCTATGGCCAGATGCTGCTCGAAGGCGCCAAAGACGATCCGATGCTGCGCGAGGCAGCCGAGGAGGTGCTGAACTCGGCCGACCGCGCAGCCGGGCTTGCGCGCCAGTTGCTCGCCTTCAGCCGCCGCCAGGCCATCCAGCCTCGGGTGCTCAACCTGAACGAACTTGTACTCAACCTGCAGAAGCTGCTCGGGCGCGTCATAGGAGAGGACATCGAGCTGAAGACGACTCTGCGCCCGGATACCGCGCCCGTGCTGGCCGACCCCGGGCAGATGGAGCAGGTGCTGATGAACCTCGCTGTGAATGCCCGCGACGCTATGCCCGAGGGCGGGAAGCTCATGATAGAGACCCGGAACGTCACCCTGGACGAGAGCTACACTGCCGCCCACGCGGGCGTGAAGCCGGGCGCATACGTGCTGCTTTCGGTGAGCGATACGGGAATGGGCATGACGGAAGACGTCAAGGCGCACCTGTTCGAGCCATTCTTCACCACCAAGGAGCGCGGCCGGGGAACGGGGCTCGGGCTGTCGACCGTATACGGCATCGTCAAGCAGCACGGAGGGGATATCTGGGTCTACAGCGAGCCGGGGCACGGAACTACGTTCAAGATCTATCTGCCGCGGGCCGCCGAGGGCGCAGTTGAGGCCGAAGCCGCCCCGGAACAGGCCGCTCCGGCGCGGCCCGGCACCGAGACCATCCTCGTGGCCGAGGACGAGGAGGCCGTACGCAAGCTGCTGCGCGACGTCCTGGAGCAGCGTGGATACAGCGTGCTCGAAGCCCCATCGGGCCAGGACGCGCTCGCGATCGCCGAAAGTGGGCGGCACATCGACCTTCTGCTCACCGATGTCGTCATGCCGCGCATGGGAGGAAGGGAACTGGCCCGCCGCTTCGCCCTTTTGTTCCCCGACACGCCCATACTGTTCCTCTCCGGATACACCGACGAGATGGTGGGTGAGCGTGAGATGCTCGGGTCGGGGGCCGATTTCATGTCCAAGCCGTTCTCGCCCGAGGACCTGGCGCGCCGCGTCCGCGACCTTCTGGACCGGCCCAAAGCGGGCGATGCGGACGGTGGCGCACCGCCTTCGCCGCCGGCCGGCACCGTGCAGTAGTGCGGGATCCGCGGGGGCGGACTTCAGTCCGCGCGGAGCTTCAGCTCCTCACACTGCCGCCTGCAATCTCCTTGGCAGGGCTGAATCTCCGGCGCGCGGCGGGTTCGGGTGCACCGGCGATCTGGCGGGGCCGATCTCTCTGCTGGAGCCGCCGGATCACACGCCCATGGCGCGGGAATCCGCCGAGGCTTCGATACGCGCTATGGCCTCGCGGATGTCGTCGGGGATTCTGACTGGCTTGCCCACCTTATAGTCGTAAATGACCAGCACCGAACTCACGTCAGCCGCGACTTCGCCGCAAGCGGTGCTCACCATGCGGTGCACCATCCTCATGCTGGAGTTGCCGAGGTGATCGACGCGCGTTCCGATGAGCACCGTGTCGGGGTAAGTGAGCGGGCGGCGGTAATCGCAGTTGACGTTGGCGAGGATAGGCCCTATGCCGTCCCGTTTTAGTGACTCCCAGACGCCCACCCGGATCAGGTAGTCCACGCGGGCAGTCTCAGCCCAGCGCAGATAGGCAACGTTGTTCATGTGGCCGAGCGGGTCCTGCTCGCCCCAATGCAACGGTATCGAGACGACAACCGGGAATCCAGAAAGATGGCTGTTATCATTCATCGTGATAAATAGAAGAGTAATTATCGCCCGAATAGCGGCAACTGCGTTGGTCCGCGCGCGCGCCGCGGAGCGCCGTCGAAAACTGTGCGACCGCCTATCTCGCGCGAGATAGCCTGCTCGTGCGCGATGGCGGCTTCGAAATTAGCCTCGGGCTCGAGCCGCCGTTCGACAGCCGAGGTGAAGCGCTCGAGACGCCTGAAACCGTCGAGCTTTTCGGAGTCGCCGAGCTTCGCGCGGTCGAGCGATGCCCTCAGCACTCCGATGGATTCGTCATAGGTCTTTAGCGGCACCGGGAAGGGGCGCCCATCTTTGCCGCCGTGTGCGAAGGAGAAGCGCGCCGGGTCCGAGAAGCGCGTCGGCGCGCCGTGGATTACCTCGGCGATGAGCGCGAGGGATTGCAGCGTGCGCGGTCCCAGGTTCTCGAGCAGGAGCAGGGAAGCGAAGTCGCGCAGATCGCGCTCGTAGGCCACGGCGAGCACCGCGCCGAGCCGCTTCAGGTCCACATTCTCGGCGCGGACGTCGTGATGCGCCGGAGCTACTAGTTTCCGTGCTTCCGCCAGCGTCGCATCCGGGCGCTCCTTCACAATCTCGAGCAAGGCCGCCTGCGCCGGCTGCGCCTGCGCGTCCACCAGGTTCATGATCACTCCCTGGTGCTCGCCGACTATCGCCGTGTGCGGGGAGGAGGTGAAGCTGCGCACGCTCGGCGAGTGCCAGTGATAGCGCCGGGCCATCCTGCTCGCCGGATTCATGCCCTGCTGGACGACGGCCCACTCGCCGCCGGCGGTCACTATGAACGTGTGCAGGTAGATCTGGAAACCGTCCGCGATGGCGTTGCTATCGACGCGAGCCGTAAGCCTGCTGGTGCGCACCAGAGCTTCGCCGTCTAGCCCGCGCCTCTCCGCCACCTGGCGCAGCTCCGCCGGCGTGTTGCGAGACTGCTTCCCGCGTCCGCCGCAAATGTAGATTCCCAGTTCCTGCGCGCGCGGGTTTAGTCCGCGCTTGAGCGCGCCCAGCACCGACGTCGTGATGCCCGACGAGTGCCAGTCCATGCCCATCACGCACCCCAGCGCCTGAAACCAGAACGGATCGCTCAGGCGCGCAAGCAGCTCCGGCGCCCCGTAGTGATACAGGATGCTTTCCGAGATGGCCGTGCCGAGCTTAGTCATGCGCTCGGCCAACCACGCGGGCACACGTCCGCCGTGCAGCGGCAGGTCGGCATGCCCCGAGCGAGTCATTCGAACTTAATTGTACGGCCCCGGTTGCGGCGGCAGCGCACGTTTGCGGACAATGTGGGCTTCTCAAATAAGGAGTCCCGAATGTCCGCTTTGAAGGCCTCTCCGGCTGCCGGACCCTGGTACAAGGACCTGACGCGCTATCACTGGTTCGTCCTGATCGTCGCCTCCATGGGCTGGATGTTCGACACGATGGACCAGCAGTTGTTCAACCTGGCGCGCCGGCCCGCCATCATCGAGCTGCTCGGCGTCAACGCCGGGGACGCATCCGCGGCGGGCGCGATAGCAGAGTACTCCGGCTACGCCACGATGGTCTTCATGATTGGATGGGCGAGCGGCGGCGTGCTGTTCGGCATCCTGGGCGACCGCATCGGCCGCGTGAAGACGATGATCGCCACGATCCTCTTCTACTCGTTGTTCACCGGGCTGAGCGTGCTCTCAGTGGGCGTCTGGGATTTCTCGCTGTACCGGTTCCTCACGGGACTCGGCGTGGGCGGGCAGTTCGCGGTGGGGGTCGCGCTGGTGGCCGAGACGATGCCGGACCGCGCGCGTCCATTCGCGCTCGGCTTGCTGCAAGCGCTGTCGACGGTTGGAAACATGATGGCGGCCACGGCAGGCATGGTGCTCGGCAGCCTGGAGTCTTCGGGCGCGATCGGCAGCGCTTGGCGCTACATGTTTCTGATCGGAAGCCTGCCTGCGCTGCTGGCGATCGTGGTGTTCCGCAGCCTCAAGGAACCCGAGAGCTGGAAACGCGCCAAGGAGCAGAAGGAGAAGCTCGGTTCGATGAGCGAGCTTTTCACAGACCCGCGCTGGCGCAGGAACTCGATCGTGGGCATGCTGCTGGCGTTTTCGGGTGTTGTGGGGCTGTGGGGCATAGGCTTCTTCAGCTTCGACCTGCTGCGCGCCGTGCTCGTCTCGCGCGGCCGCGGCGATGAAGCCACTTTCTGGACAGGTGTCACATCGCTGCTTCAGAACGGGGGAGCGTTCCTGGGCGTCTACGCCTTCACGAGCGTGACCAGCCGCATCGGCCGGCGCCCGGCGTTCGCCATCGCGTTCGTCGCGGCAATGGCGAGCACTGCGTTCACGTTCTGGCGCCTGAACGACTTCAGCGACATCTTCTGGATGATTCCCATCATGGGGTTCTTCCAACTGGCGCTCTTCGGCGGATACGCCATCTACCTGCCGGAGCTGTTCCCGACGCGGCTGCGTTCGACGGGAACGTCGTTCTGCTACAACGTGGGGCGCTTCGTGGCGGCGCTCGGGCCGTTCGCGCTCGGGCTGCTTACCAGCCGCGTGTTCTCGAACTACGATGCCGTCACGCGTTTCCGCTACGCCGGCATCACTATGTGCGCGGCGTTTCTTGTGGGCCTGATCGCCCTGCCCTTCGCGCCGGAGACGAAAGACAAGCCGCTGCCGGAGTGAGCGGGCGAGACTTGTTCGGACCCGCGGCTACGGAGAGCATGGGCTTTCTGCTGAGGCGGAGATCCGGCCTGACAGTGCTCCTTGGGGGGCGCGCTTGAGTCCGCCGCAGGGCTTCAGCCCCTGCCATCAACGTCCGCCTTCGATCACCGTGAGAAAATGTCGCCAGGAGGGGTGGGGATGGCCGACAAGCTCAAACTAAGCGATGAGGAGTGGCGCAAGCGGCTGAGCGACGAGGAGTACAGCATCCTCCGGCTGAAGGGGACCGAGCCGCCGTTCACCGGCAAGTATTGGAATCTGCACGACAAAGGCAAGTACCTGTGCGCCGCGTGCGGGCAGGAGTTGTTCGGCTCCGAGGAGAAGTACGATTCCGGCTCCGGCTGGCCGAGTTTCGTAGCGCCCGCCGCGCCTGACCGGGTTGAGACGGAGGAGGACCTCAGCCACGGCATGCGCCGCACGGAAGTACACTGTGCGCGCTGTGGATCGCACCTCGGCCACGTCTTCGAGGACGGCCCGCAGCCCACGGGCCTTCGCTACTGCGTTAATTCCGCGGCCCTGAAATTTCAGAGAGACCAGAGGTAGCCCGCTGAGGCTTTTCCAGCGCTAAACTGGTCCGTATCGGCATGAATCCACTCAATCGACGTCAGTTTCTGCTTGCAATCGGGGCGGGAACGGCAGCAGCCCCGGCTTTGAGGGCCGCCCAGGTGCCGCGGCCGGCGCCGGAGCTTGCCGTGAGACTGGTCAACGGCCAGCAACTGCTGCTGAGCCAGTTCAAGGGGAAGGTGATCGCCCTCGAGTTCCTTCAGACCACCTGCCCGCACTGCCAGACCGCTTCCACGGTATTGGAGAAGCTTTACCGGGAATACGGACCCAAGGGGTTCCAGCCGGTCGGAGTCGCCTTCAACGACATGGCCGCTCTGCTGGTGCCAGACTTCATAGCGCGGGTCGGGGCAACGTTTCCCATCGGCATCGGAGCACGCGATGAGGTGCTGACGTACATCCAGCACCCGCCGGACCAGGTCCTCTACGTTCCGCAGCTTCTCTTCATCGACAAGAAGTTCGTCATCCGCGGCCAGTACGGCGGGCTGGATACGGATTTCTTCAAAGACGAAGAGAAGAACATGCGGAACATTATCGAGATGCTGTTGAAGGAGTCGGCGGCCCCGGCGAGAAAGACCGCCGCGAAGAAGGCCAAGAAGTAGCCACCGGCCCGGCATCGCACTACAATGGTTTGAAGCGCGCCCGTAGCTCAGCTGGATAGAGCGTCTGCCTCCGGAGCAGAAGGTCGGCCGTTCGAATCGGCCCGGGCGTACCACTCCTCAGTCAGTCGGCGTCCCCTCACGGACGCTTAACCGCCTGCATTGCGCGCCAAGCGGTGCGTAAATCCTGGAAAAACACTGGAAAGAGCGGCCTGTGTCCGCACGCCGTACACAAGAACGGCCGCGCCGGCGGGCACGGCGCTACTTAGGCTGGCAAGATCGCGCGCTTATTCGGCAGGCCCGTGGAAGAGATATTTCAGATCGTCGAAGACGGACCCGCGGAGACGCGCGGATAGCGTCGTTCCAGGCAGATTGAGGAGGCGACATGCATTCCACCATGAACATTGCGAGCAAATTGATCCTGCTCGGGTTGCTGGCTGTTGCGGGGTTGGCTGCCTGGCTGCTGCCGAAGACGCGTCTGGCGCCTCGGCGCCAGATTGGCGACAAGCTGTTCGTGGCGACGTTCGTGACTGGAATCCTGTGCGCCGCGGCCGGTCTGACTGCCCTGTTCGCCTGGCCCCAACAGACTCGCGACTGGCACCTGTGGGAGCTCACGGTCATGCCCCTGGTGCTGATATACGCTTACTGGTTGGCTGTTGTGCGCCGGGCGCGGACCACGGATGTGATCGACGAGAAGCAGGATTTCGACATGACCAAATGCGCCGCCCTGGCCTGGACGCTATCGATCCCGGCAATCTCCTCAGCTTCCACGCTGTTCGACGCCGGGCTGTTTGATCCCGCGCTGTTGTTCCCCTATTTCCTCCTGGTCACGCTGCTCGGACACTCGGTGGGGACGCTCCATCATTTCAAGCGGTAGTGAGGTCAGCAGACGGCATTCTGCCGCCGCATCAGCCCCCTTCGTTCGTCAGATACAGGTCAACGATGATCGGCGCGTGGTCCGAGATTCTCTCGCCGGAAGCCTCGTTCAGTTGGTTGAGCGTCATCGGCCGGTGCGGCGCGAAAGAGCCGTAGTCTTTGCCGGGACGCACGGCCGGCTTCACGAAGAACCAGTCGAGCTTGTAGAACCCCACCACGTCCGCCAGAGTGCGGGTGAACGCGTACGTCGGCGCGAACCCCTTCCACGTGCGCTCGTTGCTGTTCGCGAGCGGGCCTCCGTTGCCGTTCCTCGTGTCGCCCGAGTGGCCTCCGAAGTCGAAGCGGCCGCCATCGGTGAACCGGAACTTCCTCGTCATGTCGAAGAAGCCGTTTTCACCGTTCGGCATCACGAACGGAATGCTGAACGCAGAGGGATCCTGGAAGTTCTTCATGTAGTTGAGAGGCAGAGTGCCGAGCCGGGCCATGCCCAGAGGCGCAAACGCCCACAGCGTCTGCCCCAGCCAGAACTTCAGGCTGGTGGCCCGCTTCATGAACTCGCGCCTGAACGAGGTTGGGGAAACGTCGATGCCGCTTGTGTTGAAGTCGCCGGCGAGCACAACCGGGCCCTTGATGTCCCGCACCAATGTCAACAGGTATGCCATCTGCTCCTGCCGGCACTCGGGGCGCGCGCGGTTCTCCAGGTGGGTGGCAACAACCGTCAGGACGCCTGTGGGGGACTCTGGAACGGCAAGCTCGACCACTAGCGCCATGCGCCCGCCGTGCCTTACCTGCCGGGCCACTCTCTCCTCGAAGACCCGCTCGGCGGTCCAGCGGCGCTTCTTCTCTAGTTCGGCAAGCTCAGCCATCTCGCCGGCATACCAGTCGTAGCAGCGCGGAAGCCGGATTGTGCGAGCGCTGAGAATTGGGTAGCGGCTTAGGACGGCGTTTCCGGTGAGGCCCCGGTAGCGCGCGGGATCGGCGGGGTAGTCCTGGCTCCATTCGGCGATCTGCTCGGGCGTGCCGGTGGGGTCCGCCAGACCGAGGTCGAGCGGATCCACTTCGACGAACTCTACGCCGAAGGCCATGTTCATGCCGAGGTCACGCGCCAGGTCCAGGGCGACGTCGCGATAGCCGCTCGAAGGTATCCCTACGTCAACTTCATTCAGGACGATCACGTCGGACTGCCCCAACTCGCGAAGCTGCGCTTCTACTACTCCGAGTCTCTTTGCGGCCGCTTCCTTCGCGGATGCGCCGAACGAGCTGGCGCCGGCGAGCGAGTCGCGTATCTGGTCGTAAGGGCGTCCGCCATTGATATTCCACTCGGCGATCCTCAATACCGGGCCGGAACCGGGAGAGACGGGCCGCTTCGGCGTGGCGGCCGCGCCCCCGTCAAAGCTGTGTATAGCGGGAGTGGAAAGTGTTGCTTGCAGGCGAGCGGCTAGTGCTTCGTCCGGCCGTGCCGTCGCGGACAGAGCTACCAGGTCGTCCCAGGAAAGAAACTCTAGCGGGCGGTCCGGAGCCGGCTGTGGGCACACTGCCGCAAAGCCCACAGACAGCAATAGCGACGACAGTAACGCCGTTCGACCGAACACCCGGCGACCCTCGCTTGAGCTGGCATTCTATTGGCAGGCAGCCGCACCGGCGGGCCCGCGGCGTGATCCGTTCGCGCCGCTCGAGCCGGCGCCACGGAGCCCGCTTAGCGCGAAACCGTCTGCACGCGGCTCAGCCTCTCGAGCTCGCTCTGCAGCGCCGCCATAGCGGAGCGCATCTGAGCGTTCGAGGCCGGGCGTTCGGGAGCGGCGACACGCTTCAGGCGCGAGGGCCCTTCCGTCCCCTCGCCTTCGTTCCCGCCGCCAACGGGATTGCCGTCCTTGTCGAGCCTGACACCGTGGCCCTGCTGCCACCAGAGGGTGGAATCAACAGCGTACTTCGATATCAAGTCCATTATCATCTGGACGTTCGCAGCCTCTTCCCGGCTGAAGCGGCGCGACTCGCCGTTGTAGGTCATGGTTGCGGCGTCGAGGTTGATGACGTAGCTGTCCTGCATCTTGGGGGTGTAGCCGCGCCCGTTTAGTTCCTCGCCGGTAGACACAGTCCAGGTCAGCTCGTGCGTCACCGAGTTCCAGGTGACGGTCTCGAGCCTGCGGGCCTTTTCGCGCTGCGCCGGAACGCCCTGCTCGGCCACGGTCTGGGCCGCTGCGTTCCTGGACGAATCTCCACGGTCCTGGGCGCACCCGATGGCGGGCAGCGCCAGCACGGCGGCGAGACTGATTGTTGCGTATTTGATCATGATTGTTCCCCTGGCAGAGGCGGCTTGGCACGCCCTAGCGCCGCCGGGCTCTGCGACTAAATCCCAGGGCAGCAACTAGCGGGCCACACCCATACTCATCGAACCACTGCATCATCTCATCTGATTTGATTGAAGCGCGGCGCGCGGAGATTCCGGAACGGCGCAAAATATACTCGATACGGATCTGGCGCGGGGTGGCCTGCCGGACCGGCCCGCGCCGGACAGACGAACGGTCGTTCTTTGCCTAGCGGCCCACGTGGACCTTCGGGGTCGCCAGGTAGCCGATGATCTGGTCTTTGCGAATCTCGTTGACCACCAGCTCGTAAGGCTGCTTGGCTTTCGAGACGTAGAACTGGACCGGCTCGTTGACGTTCTTATCCTTCTTCTCCACCTTCTTGTCGTCCGCGACCAGTTCGATGGTGAAGCGGTTCCGCTTCGTGTCGGTCTTCTTTAGCTGAATCGTGACGTCGCCGACGCGCTGCGGGCGCTTGGATTTCTTCAGATCGAAATCGAAATAATTCCGGTCGCCGAGCTGCTTCAGCGCGGCCAATTCCTTTGCATTCGTCGCGATCAGCCCGCTCATCACGCCCATGTCGCCGGTAACAGCCTTGAGCTGGGCGATGGTCTGGTCGAGTTCGGCTTTGGTGGCGGCGAAGTCGGATTTCATAGTGCCGACCTCTCCCTTCACCTCGCCTAAGCCAGAACTGGCCGCCACCGCGGTCTCCTTCACCTCGGAGATCGCGTTCGAGAGCTGCTCCGACTGCCTGCGGTGCTCGGCCGCAAGCTCGGCGCTCAACTGCTCTGCACGCCTGAGGGCTTCGGTCTTGGCCTGGCCGACTGCCACATCCGCCTGCCGGCGCGCGGCTTCGAGCTCTTCACGCAGCGTCTCGATATGCTTACGCTGCGTGGCGGTGGTAACGGATGAGGCCTCCTTCAAATTCGCCAGCTCGGTCAGGGTTGCGTCGCGGAACTTCGCAAAGTCCGACTGCACCCGGTCGAGTTGGATGAACTGATAGACGCTAAATGCGAGCAGCGCGATCACTGCGCCGAACAGAATCGCAACTTTTAGGCTGGATCCC
Source organism: bacterium (assembly GCA_050260275.1). Classification (GTDB taxonomy): domain Bacteria; phylum Acidobacteriota; class Terriglobia; order Bryobacterales; family Bryobacteraceae; genus DATMXS01. Next base: position 2,774 of record JBLNBX010000052.1, on the reverse strand, counting down.
GACCCGGCTTGAGATTCTTGCTGGGGAAAAATAGGGTCGCTCAACGGCTCCCTCCTTCTCTGCTATTCACCCGTGATTCTACCACCCCGGATTGGGGGCTCATGAGGAAGGACTGGCGGCCGGCCTTGCAAATTCGAGCAGTTCCTGCCGCGGCACGCCGGGCTCGAAGCAGCGCCGGCACCGGGCCTCGTACGCGCCTGCCGCTCCAACTACGATCAACTCGTCAGAATCCACCAGCCGTTGCGTGTGCTTGGCGGGAGCCCCGCAACGCATGCAGATGGCCAGCGTTTTAGTGATGGACTCGGCCAGACATAGCAAATCCGGAATCGGCGCGAACGGCCGTCCCATGTAGTCCGTATCGAGCCCCGAGACAATCACCTGCTTGCCGCTGTCCGCCAGGCGCGTGGCGACGTCGATGAGATCCTGGCCGAGGAAGTTTGCCTCGTCTATGCCGATGACCTCGGTGCGCCAGTCGAGCCGCGAGAGGATCTCCTCGGCTTTCGTGATCACCTCGGAGCGCATGCGGATGTCGCCATGCGAGACGATCTCGTTTGCGGAGTAACGGTTGTCGATGGCCGGCTTGAAGACCGCGACCCGTTTACGGGCGATCATGGCGCGCCGGAGCCGCCGTATCAGTTCCTCGCTCTTGCCCGAGAACATCGGGCCGCAAATCACCTCGATCCAGCCGGTATGGCCGCCTATGAGATCCATCGTGCCATTGATAGCACGGCCGGACGTCACGGCGGCGAACCAGATCGCAAAGGAACAACCCAGCCGCGGCGCACACTCCGCGCGCAGGAGCGAGCCTGCGACGGAGCCGGGCCCGCCCCTGCAACCGCGCGATAACCGGCTACCGGCGCGGCTCGCTCGATGGCGGAACCAGGCCGTTTATGCGCAGATAAGTGACCAGGTTCCCGTAGTGCTCGTAAGCGTGCCCGGAGTGGAACGCAAGCACCCCTGCGCGCGTACGCTCTCCGCCAAACATCTTTACCTTCTCCAAGGCGGACGCGTCAGTCAGGGCCGAGTACACCTTATTGCAGTACGCGACGGATTCCTTCAGCGCCGGAACGATCTGCTCCTTGGTGGACATTTCCTTCCGGACGTTCGAAGCGGGCGGCCTCTCGCCGCTCGCCATTGCGCAGAACATGTAGTTGCTGTCGGCCAGGTGGCCAACCAGCTCCGCGAAAGTCATCACCGAATCGGTGGGCTTAAACGAGTACTTCTCCGCCGGCATCTTCTCGGCGGCGCGGACAATGTAGTTGCTCACGTTGCCCCATACGAAGCGGGAGTCGTCCGCGAGCGGGTTCTGTGCCGAAGCGAAAGGCACTGCGAGCGCAAACAGAAGCAATAGGCGAGACATGCTGTCAGTGTACTGCGGAGCGGCCCCCGGCAACTGCACTCTCCTGCCAGAAGCGCTCAAGCGCGGCGGCGGTGGCCTCAAGGCTGTCGAAATGAGGCATCCCGCGGGTGTTCGGGATCCTCTCGGCGCGCCAGTTATCGCGAGCGCGCACCAGCATGTCCAGGCGCCCGAAGTCGACGAAGGCGTCGCAATCGTAGAGCACCAGGGCGGGAACGGCGACGTTGCGGTACACGTCATGGAGCACGCTCTGGGTAAAGGGCACTCCGGCGAGGAACTGAAGCGGAGCGTGGCGCGCGCCGGGCTGGTGGGCGGTGTCGTAGGCATAGCGGGCCAGGCGCTCGTCGACCGGCCCGGTAAAGCTTTTCTTTAAGTAATACCGGATACTCCATTGAGTCACAAGCAGATCATAGAACGCTTGCCCGAACGGCGGGACCGTCAGCGCCCGGAGGAAAGCGGGGGCGCCGCTCTTCGGAACGTGTGAGAACCCCGTCGGCGAGATGAGCGCGAGGGAACGCACCAGGTCAGGGCGCGCGAGCGCAGCGCGGGCGGCGAACTCGCTCGAGAGCGAGAGAGCTACGATGTCCGCGGGCGCGCGTACCTCGGACGCCAGGAACTCGGTGATCGCGCCGGTGTACAACTCGGGGGTGTACTTGCGCGGCTCGCGCGCGGAAAACCCGAAACCGGGCAGGTCGAGCGAAAAGACTGTTCGGGCGCCTCGGTAACGATTGAACAAAGGGCGCATCTCGGCCGACGAAGCCGCTGCATTGATGCTGTGCAGCAGCACCAGCGGAGGCCCCTCGCCGCCACGTTCCACGTAGTAGGCCAGGCGTCCCGCGGCGCGCGTGCGCACGTGGTGCAGCGGCGCTTCCAGCGCTGAGTAAAGCGGCAGGTGATGGTTCACAAAGAACCGGCTGTAAGCCATCCAGCCAAGCGCGGCTGCCCCGGCCGCGCCTGCCGCGGCGCTTGCGCCTCTGGCCAGCTTGCCAACCGTTCCCCTCTCTTGCAGCATCCCCATGGGTCCATCATAGCCGCGGCAGATTGAGAGTACTCTAGTGGCATGCTCCTGCTCGCCGCCGCCCTGCTAGCGGTTCAGAGAGATCTTCCGCGCGGCCAGGTGATCGAGCGCGTGCAGGCGGCTTCCGATCCCGCACAGACCGAAGCTGCAGTCCGTGAAATGCAGCAGGCGCTGCGCGAACCGGCGGACATGGCGCAGCGGCAGGAGGCTGCCGTGCGGCTCAAGGATCTGATCCTGAAGCTGCGCAGTCAGGCCGATGCTCCCCGAGACTCCGCCACCAGGAGAGTGGCGCGGCGCATCCTGGGCGGCTTCGCGGTGGGCCTTATCGATCAGGGCGGTGCGTTGCTGGGGCGGAAGAGTTACGATGCTGCCGCGCGCAGCCTGAGCATCGCGGCGGAC
>JBLNBX010000051.1:0-10560 GCA_050260275.1 bacterium | reverse complement strand
GGTTCTGAAAGGCTATCGAGGGGGAGTCGGATGAACGCCGAACTGGAACTCGACCGGCTCTTGAAGGAACGCGCCGTCCTGGTTCGTCAGAACAAGCATCTCGTCTACCGCCTTCCTAACGGACAGAACTTCGTCGTCGCCAAGACATCGAGCGACCCAGTTCGGGCCGCGAGGAACAGCTTGAGCGATCTGCGTCGCGCGCTCGGGATCGGGCGCGGGAACCACGGAGGAAAGGAAGAGCCACCCAGCATGGAAACAACGCAACTCGTGCCCCCTCCGGCAGAACGGGCGCCGGCGCCGGAGTCATTGCCGGAGCAGCGCGACTCGCTACAGAAGCGGATCGAAGCCGCAATCGCCGGAGAGGAAACCCAACTGGAACAGGTCATGGCCGAAGCCCAACAGATCGAACGGCGCGTGCAGATGCTCCGCGCCCTCCTGCCATTCGCGGATGACCCGGCCGCCGAGGGCGCGCTTCGCTCGGTCCTGCCATCAATGCAAACGCCGTCGTCTCCGCCGCCCGCAGCGCGGCCGGAGCCGCCGCAGCGGATCACCGAGCGGGTGCAGGTCACGCGGCAACTGGTACTCGCGGCGACCCAGACGTTCGACGGGCCCTTCACGGTGAACGACGTTCTAAACCTCATGGCCGGCGAACGCCAGATCGACGCTCTGGAACGGACACGAATCCGGACGTCGGTAGCGCAGGCGATGATCTCGCTCTACGAGCGCGGCGAGCTGATCAGGGAGGCCGAGGGCAAAGGACGGCAACAGGCGATCTGGAGAAAAGCGGACCTCAATGGGCACGGGACGCGCCCGTGAGGGAAGACCCGAGAATGATCAGGCCATCGGTGCCGCCCGGTTCTGGTCTGGCGACCCTTTAGCCGATATGGATAGTTGTCCCAATTGGCTGGAGAGCCGTTCTCCGGCTGTATTCAGCGTGATATGATCTCAAAGCTGGTCCGGAGCCCGGCGCAAAGATCAGCGGTGTTCTCTCATCGCCGGAAGCACTTCATGCGTCTAATACAGTAGCGGAACGATGGAACGGACGGTTCTGGACAGCCTGATGGCGGCGATCGTCACTTGGATCGCAGAGCACGACAGCTATACCACCAAAACCAAGTTGTTGAAACTGCTCTATTTGTTTGATGTGGAGTACTACCGCCACCATCGGCGCACGTTCACCGGCTTCGGATGGAAGTTCTTCCACCTCGGCCCCTGGGCGGCAGAATACGATCCTGCATTGAGCGGTTTGATCGCCCACGGCATTCTTAACGAACAGCGTTCCAACGCGTCGGAACACGATACCGCGTTCTACAAGCCTGGCCAGCGCGTGGAGACGCGGCGTCCGTTTTCGTCCGTGAAGGATGAAGGAATTCTCGTGGACGTTCTGAAGCGGTGGGGCACGCGGACGACCGGCGAGATCCTCAACTACGTATACTTCCAGACCGAGCCTATGGAGGCAGGTATCCGAAACCAGCTCCTCGATTTTTCGCGCATTCCCACCGAGTGCCCCGCCGTCTATTCGCGCTCGTCCTCCGGCAAATCGCCCGCCGACATTCGCAAGCTCCGCGCACAATTCGAGCGCCGTCAGGCCGAGAAGAGGGCTTTGGAGCAGCGGCCATTCACGTTCACTCCCCCTAAGTACGACGAGGAGTACTTCGACGCGATCGCGAAGCTCCAGAGCGCCTAGCCGGGATGTTCATCGACGAGTGGTTTGGGGACGGTTTCTACAAGAAGCTCCCGCTCGGGTATCACAACGACGCGAACTTTTGTTTCGGCCAGGTCTTCTGGACACACGCATACTATCCGCACGAAAATCTGGAACTCTGGCGTCCGGTGATGGACCCCGCTGAGCCAACTAAGACCGTGGCGTCGCAGTTCCGGATCACCACCGCCGGCCAGGATGCGTTCAAGCGGACGTTGCCGCTACACGTTCCCAGGCTCGAAACGAATGAGGAATTCATCGTCGTGCGCGCGAAGATCCGCCCCGTGATTCTGATCCAGACCGAACTGCCGCTCGCAGGCGTGGACAATAGGGGCTATCGCGGCAAAATCCAGCGGCGCCGCACGCTCGTAGCGCAGGTGTTCGGCCTCGCGGATTCGGTCACCAGGGAACCGCAGTTCAACCCGACATTCGTTGATCGCGTGCGGAAGATGGAATTCCCTCAGCTAATGTTCCTCCCTGAAAAGCCGGGCTTATTCGCTGTGGACAGCATGCTTCGGCTCGACGAGGCCCAGTCTGTCTTCGTGCCGCATCTGGAGGCGAAGCAGTTCTGTCTCGGCGACGAGGTGGCCACCATACTCCGGCACCAACTGGCTTTCCTTCAGACGGGGATCGGGCCGAACGAATACACGGAGCTGCGCGAATTCCTGATGAATGAATAGGTGCGCTGCGCCCGCCACGATCAGTCGCCAAAGTGATACCAATCGGATTCCGGCAGTGCGCGCAGGTACGTCTCCACCTGGGCGATGCAGCCGTGCGAGTGTGCCCATTCAAGATGCTCCAGAAAACGAAGGCGCTTCTGGAGTGCCGGAGTGTCCCACCACGCTGCGAGGATTAGCGGAAGGGCCGGCTGCCATCCGTCTCCTACACGCCGCCGGCCCGGAAGCATGTCCCAGAGAGTGTTCCACGGCATAGGCTGCGGGCAAACACGACTGTTCGCCTTCACGTAACCCAGCAATCGCGCGTATTCCTGATCCATCTTCTGTGCCTCGCGTCCCGATCCGGGCGCACTGCGGACCGCAGCGATCCGAGAGCCTCACGCTCAGCCTAATTTGACATACAATCAGTACTCCTGACGACCATGGCGAACAAGAAGAAGGCGAAGGCTGCGGCCGCTGCTACTGGCCTCGATTAGGTTACAGATTACAGGTTTCCCGAAGCCACCCGCAAGAACAACCCGCCCGCGAAGATCGCAGCCGAGGGATACGTTCCGCTCGTCCCGAAGGCCGAATACACGTATAGCCCCCGCCGGCCGCCCGAGCTCCGATTCGATCCGACCGGCCGCGCCGACGAACTCCCCGAGTTGCTGGCGAAGGCGACTAGGGAGCCACTGACCGAAGCAGAAGCGCGGGTGTTGGCGGAAGCCCTCAAAGTGCATGAGCCGTGGCTGGAGTGGGCGGGCAAGCGCGAGGCGAAGTCGTTCACGGTGGACCCGGTAGCTCTTCACATCCACGAGCGTGTGAGCGCCCAGGCGATCCTCCGCGTAGCGGCGCGGCAGGACGTGATGCGCTCGCTGTTCGCCGACCCGGAGCAGGAGTACAACGAGGCGGTCCAGTTCTACAGGCACGACGTAGACTGGTCGAACCGGCTGATCCTCGGGGATAGCCTTCAGGTCATGTCGTCGCTGGCCCGCCGCGAGGACCTCGCTGGCAAGGTCCAGATGATCTACATCGACCCGCCATACGGGATCAAGTTCGGCAGCAACTTTCAGAACGAGATCGGCCGCCGCGAAGTCAAGGACAACGAGAGCGACCTCACTCGCGAGCCTGAAATGGTGAAGGCTTACCGCGACACGTGGCGCCTCGGTCTCCACTCCTACCTGGCTTACCTCCGGGATCGAGTCATAGTGGCCAAAGAGCTTCTGAGCGATAGCGGTAGCATCTTCGTGCAGATCGGCGATGAGAATCTGCACCGGGTCCGCGCGGTTATGGATGAGGTGTTCGGGAGCCAAAACAATATAGCCGTGATCACGCTGGAGAAGACTAGCGGATCGACCCAAAACTTCCTCCCGACTGTGACGGACTACCTCCTGTGGTACGGGCGCGACATCACGAAGGTCAAGTTTCACCAGCCGTTCATCGAGAAGCGGCCAGGAGCCGCAGGCGGTTCGGGCTACACCCGCATTCGAAAACCAGATGGTCGATCAGAGCCGCTGAACGGCGAAGTCGAGCCGGGGGATCGAATTTACGCCATCGGCGATCTGACGAGTCAGAGCATCGGACGCGACAAGGGGGAGGGTGCGGCTTGCTGGTTCCTGGTGCGTGTTGGTGGGCAGGAATTTCGGCCATCCATGCAAACGAGGTGGAAGACGAACGAACAAGGGATGCGTCGTCTGCTGGCTGCGGAGAGAGTCGAAGTCTCTGGTATCCGCGCCGGTTACGTTCGGTACTTGGATGATTTCCCCGTATTCCCGGTGACGAACTTCTGGGATGACGTGATGAGCAGCTACATGGCTGAGAAGAGGTACGTCGTTCAGACGAATCCCAAAATCATCGAACGTTGCATGCTTATGACGACCGATCCCGGCGATCTCGTGCTCGACCCCACCTGCGGCTCCGGCACGACGGCGTACGTTGCGGAGCAGTGGGGCCGACGCTGGATCACGATCGACACGAGCCGCGTGGCCGTCGCTATCGCGCGGCAACGCCTACTAACTGCCAGGTACGAATACTTCAAGCTGAAGGACGAGGCGGCAGGTGTTGCCGGAGCCTTCCGGTACAAGACCGTCCCTCACATCACACTCAAGAGCATCGCCCAGAACTCCAATCTCGACCCGATCTTCGCGAAGCATGAGCCGATCCTGGAAGCACGGCTCGCCGCGGCCAATGCCGCGCTCGCGAAGGTGCCGGACAGGCTCCGCAACGACCTGAGAACCAAGCTTGCATTGAAGCAGAAGCGGGAAGGCAAGAAGGCCATCACGGACGCCGACCGCCGGCGCTGGGAACTGCCCGAAAGAGGAAAAGGCTGGCAACACTGGGAAGTCCCGTTCGATACGGATCCGGATTGGCCGGATGCGCTGAAGCAGGCGGTGGAGGCGTACCGCGCCGCGTGGCGGGCGAAGATGGACGAGGTCAACGCCTGCATCGCCGCGAACGCGGAACAGGAAGAACTCGTCGATCAACCGGAGGTGGACCGCAAGATCACGCGCGTGAGCGGTCCTTTCACCGTGGAAGCCGTGCAGCCGCCGGAGATGTCGCTGGGCGACGCGGTCGAAGTATCCACGGAGCAGTTCGCCGGAGAACCGGAGGAACTGGGCGAGACGTTCGTGATCCGCGAAGTGCGCATGGGTGAATCGCCGCAGAACATCGAGGCCTACCTGACGAAGATGGTCGAGCTGCTCCGGATGGACGGCGTACGGTTCCCCGACAACAAGCAAAAGAAGTTCTCGCGCCTCGATCCGCTGTTCGCGAGCGGCCGTTCGGGCGGCATCCACGCCGAGGGACGGTGGACCAACGAGGGTGAAGCCGACGAGGACCCGAACGGACACGCGACCGTAGGCGTCGTCTTCGGGCCGCAGTACGGCCCGATTACGGCGAAGATGGTCGAGGAAGTGATCCGGCCGGCGGCGCGCCGGTACGAAGACCTGGTCTTCGCGGGCTTCAGCTTTGACGGCGCGGCCCATGCCGCCATCGACGAGGGCCACCCACGCCTTCGTATCCACATCGCGCACATCCGCCCGGACGTGAATCCGGGCATGAACGGTCTGCTGAAGGAGCAGCCGGGCAGCCAGTTGTTCACCGTCTTCGGGCGCCCACGAACGAAGCTCAACGGCCCGGACGCGGACGGCATGTACACGGTGGATATGGAGGGCGTGGACATCTACGATCCGGTGGCGAACCAGATCGTGGACACGGGCGCCGCGAAGGTCGCGGCATGGTTCCTCGACAGCGACTACGACGGGCGCACCTTCTGCATCACGCAGGCATTCTTCCCCGACAAGAGCGCATGGGAGAAGCTCTCGAAGGCGCTCGACGGCGTGGTTGATCCGGAACGCTTTGAAGCCCTCTCGGGCACCACATCCCTCCCGTTCGCCGCGGGCAACCACAAGTGCGTCGCCGTAAAGGTCATCGACCCGCGCGGGAACGAGGTAATGCGCGTCCACCCGCTCGGCGAGGACGGGAGGTAACGACGTGGCCCGGAAGAACGGAAACCTCGCCGCTCCCGGCCAGGAGCAGATCCCGGTTCAGCCGGTAGACCGGCCAATTATCTGCAACCCGTACGACGAGCCAAACGACCACTGGGTCTACGACAAGGACACCGGAGCCGCGAGCCGCGCGGGAACGCGCAGGCCGGCGAGCTACTGGTACAAGACCGAGCGCACCGGCAGCGCGCAGTTAACACTGACGGGTTTGGCGGAAGAGGAGCGCGACGATCTGCCGCTTGTCAACCTGCTTCGCGACGACGTGCGGCGGTGGCGTGAATCCGGGTATTCGGGCGCGAGCATCGTCACCCGCGACCTGCTGTACCACTGGGCACGGCCCGACCGTTCGCGGCGGCTGTTCTTCTGCCAGCGCGAGGCCGTCGAGACCATCATCTACATGCTGGAGATCCGGTTTGCCGGTCGCGTCGGAATGCAGGCACGGCCGAAGCTCACCAAGGAGGATCTGGACCGGCTGCTGAGGGGCGAACGCCCGTCGTTCAGCAAACCGGATCAGGACTTCTTTCCCCGCTTAATCGATCCGTCCGGCGACGATGGCCTCGTGGCGCTGCGCCGCATGGCTTGCAAGATGGCGACCGGAAGCGGGAAGACGGTCGTTATGTCGATGCTGATCGCGTGGGCCTTCTGCAATCGCGGCCGGAACCCGGCGAGCGTGTCTTTCCCGAACGCCGTCCTGATCTGCTGCCCGAACCTCACCGTCAAGGAGCGGTTGCAGGTTCTGCGGCCGGAGCGCGCGGACAACTATTACGAGGCCTTCGACATTGTTCCGGTGAAGTACAGGCCTCTCCTTCAGGCGGGCAAGGTGCTCGTGACAAACTGGCACCTGTTCGCGCCGGAATCGGAGCACGTCGAGGGCGGCAAGAGTTACGCGGTCGTCAACAAAGGTCCTGAGACTCCGGACACGTTCGCGCGTCGGGTGCTCGGGGATCTCTATGATCGGCTGCCGATCATGGTGTTGAACGACGAGGGGCATCACTGCTGGCGCCCCGCTCCGGTGACCGAGGAACTGACGGGCGAGGAGAGGAAACAACTTGAAGAGGAAGCGGCCGAAGCGCGCGTCTGGCTAAACGGCCTCGACCAGATCAACAACAGCACTGAAGACCCATCGGAGCAGCCGGGCATTTCCGTCTGCGTGGATCTGTCGGCTACGCCGTTCTACATCAAGGGGTCCGGCTACCCCGAGGGACATCCATTCCCATGGATCGTGAGCGACTTCGGACTGGTGGACGCCATCGAAAGCGGCATCGTCAAGATCCCGCGCCTGCCCGTGCTCGACACGACCGGGCGTCCGGACCCGAAGTACTTCAAGCTTTGGAAGTCGATCACCGAGAACCTCGAGCCCGGCGAGCGGCTTCCCGGCAAGGCTGGCCGGCCGAAGCCGGAGGTGGTGTACCGCGAGGCTGAACCGGCGCTGAAGCAGATTGCCGGCCAATGGGTCGAGCGGTATCGGCAGATGCAGGAGGCTACACCCGGACAGGAACGCATTCCGCCGGTGCTGATCCTCGTCTGCAACGACACGGACACGGCCGAGGTCTTCTATCGCAAGATCAGCGGGGAGACGGAAATTGAGGCGGTCACCGAGGAAGAGGTGGCCGAAGTGCTCGCGGAGGAGGAAAACGGCAACGGCAACGGTGCGCCGAAGAAAGACAAGGCATCGAAGCGGAAAAAGAAGATCGTGTATGGCAAGGGCGCGATCTTCCCCGAGTTCTTCTCGAATACGCCGGGAGAGAAGCGAACGATCCGGATCGACACGAAGCTCCTGGCCGAAGCCGAGAGCGATGACCCGAAGAAGAAGAAACAGGACGCCGCCGAAGAACTGCGGCAGATCGTCGCCAGCGTGGGCAAGCGCGGCCAGCCCGGAGAACACGTGCGATGCGTCGTTTCGGTTTCCATGCTGACCGAGGGATGGGACGCGAACAATGTGACGCAGGTGCTCGGGGTGCGCGCCTTCGGAAGCCAACTCTTGTGCGAGCAGGTCGTCGGGCGCGGCCTGCGCCGGATGGATTACGTTCCGGACCCGGCGACGGGGCTGCTCACCGAGGAATACGTGGATGTGTACGGCATCCCGTTCTCCGTAATCCCGTTCAAGGGACGGCCGCTCAAGGCTCCGGCGCCCGATGACCGGCCAAAGAACCATGTTCACGCGCTGCCCGAGCGCAAGGCTATGGAGATCCGGTTTCCGGTTGTCGAGGGCTATGCCTTTGCGCTCCGGAAAAACCTCATCAGGTGCGACATCGAAGCTCTGGAGCCGTTGATCATCGAACCGAACCGAGAGCCTACCGCAACTTTTGTGCGAGCGACAGTCGGCTATCAGGAGGGCAGCGCATCGTCACACGCAGCACCTTTCGCCTTCGTCGAGCAGAACCGCGAGGAGTATTACCGCGAGACGCACCTGCAAACGATCGAGTTCCAGATCGCGCGGCTCATCGTCGATCAGTTAACGGGATCGGGCGCGGACGCAGCGGATCGCCGGCTCCGGGTGCTGGCGCTCCAGTCGCGACATCAACTGTTTCCGCAGGTGTTCCGGTACGTAGACGAGTACGTGCGCCGGAAGGTGAACTTCCAGAACTGCCATCGATGCGAGCTGGGCCTTGAGAAGTACGTCCAGCGCATGGTGGAGCGGCTGCGGGACGGCATCGTTCCAGACGAATCCGAGGGCGAAGCGCCGCTGATGCCGATCCTGAACCGCTACAAGCCTATCGGCACGACAGCCGAAGTCGATTTCAAGACAACGCGGGCTTGCCACGCGACAGTCAAGAGCCACATTGACCAGGTCGTGCTTGACAACCTCTTGTGGGAGGCGAGCGCAAGCTTTCGCCTGGAATCCAGCGCCGCGGTTGCGTTTTATGCGCGAAACGACCATCTGGGCCTGACGATCCCGTACGAGTACATGGGCATCGACCACGCCTACGAGCCCGACTTCCTTGTGCGCCTCGCGAATGGCTTGACGGTGGTGCTGGAGATCAAGGGCTACGAAGACGATCAGACGAAGGCGAAGCACACGGCAGCGAAACGGTGGGTGGAAGCGGTGAATAACTGGGGACAGTTGGGCACGTGGGTATTTCACGTCTGCCGGAACCCACAACTACTGGACAAAGAAATGGAGTTCCTGGCACGTGCTGCGACGCAAGCTGCGAAGGCCTGACCACAGCGGCCCTGTGGTGCGGGGGTTCACATCTGGTGGGGATGGGGCGCTTCGGGGACCCTTATATAGGGCAATCGAATGTCGTCGTGCTACGAACCCGCGGAGTAGGCTTCGTATGATCGCGCGCGAGGCACGTGAGATGCCAGAGTTGTGGCTCACAATCCTTTGGTCCGGGCTTGGTCCAAGCTTTGTCCAAAGCTCGAAAATTGCCGGTTTTGGTCCGAGTTTGGTCCATCGAGCCAGACCGGAAGTCCTTTGTTTTCAGTGTCGCTGTCCGGAAGTGATTGAAAAGTTCTACCTTCGAACCAGTAGGCCGGGGGTTCGAGTCCCTCCGGGCGCGCCAGAGTTGTCAAAGACTCCATCTCTTCCTGTTGACCAGAACCGTTAGTCCCGAGGGCGCCAAGGGGAGGCTTCTTCCCGGTTTGTTTCCCTGATAGGGATCTCGGATCACACGGGCCTGAAAGTCACGGCCTGAGGCGAACTGATCGAATGCCGGGGCGCCGGGAACGGCTATCGCTTAGCGGACCTGATGGGCGCCACGAACCCGAGCGGCTGCTCCGGAGTGATCAGGTCAACAATCCGGCTGGAGTGATGGCCGGCTGCATCCTGCTCTACTCGAATCAGTAATTCTCTGGCGGTTCAGACTTCGAGTTGCCGGCAAACCCGGACGCGGTTCGGAAGGTACTGGCATGGTGAATGCTGTCACACGCGGAATTCTGTTTCGGCGAAACAGGTCGCGAGGTCGCCGAAGTATAAGCAATATAGTTCGTGAATTCCGTTCATATAGAGTTTCTGCCGCTCATTTCTTGGAAGTCCATCCAGCTCGTGAACATCCAGAGTTGGGGGAAGGACGAGGGCGACATTTGCTGTAGCGTGAAATGCCCTCTGGAGCAATGCATCGGCGGGAGGACGCGTTGACGAATGGCGAAAGCGGTGCACATGATCAGGGCCGGTGACAGCCCAATCGGGGTCCAGAAAGGCTGCATCAATCGCCGGTAACGCTTTCCAAGTCTCCTCGAGCATGACGTCTCCGGACACGAATGTCACGCGATCCAGCAACCCGGCTGTCGCTACGTTCTGTTTCGCCTGCGCCTGGTGTGCCGGATCAATCTCGACAGTGAATACACGTGCGGCTACACGAGCCAGTTGGATTGTCGTGAAGCCCCCGCCGGTGCACGTTTCAAGGGTGATGCGGCCGCGAACCGCTCTGCGATCTGCGCGGCAAAGCGCCTGTCAATTCCCATCACGAAGGTTCGTTTGCTGGCAACATAGTCCAGGCCGAATTTCGCGCGGATTGCTTCCCTCATCTTCGCGGTAGCTCCATGTTCTTGATCACTATAGCCGGACCGCGGCCAGGGTTTTACCCCCGGTGAACGGGCATGGTTTGAACCCATTGTTGATCAAGAGCGCCGCCCGCGAACAGCGCAGCGGATCACTCCGCCCGGATTTCCACGACGGCCACCGTGTAAGGATCCAGGTCCACCGCAAAATTCTTTGAGTATCTCAGCGCCCGGCTTACCGGGGCGATCGCATTGG
>JBLNBX010000050.1:0-5771 GCA_050260275.1 bacterium | reverse complement strand
ATCAACCTGTCTTCCCCGACAAGCGCCTTGATCCGGTCCGCCGCATCGTCGGCGATGGCAAGGTACGCCAGTTCCGGACTCAGCCACACGTCCCTGAAACGCTCGTCGCCGATGAACACGTCCGGCGCGCCGGGCGCATACGAACCGTACTCCAGGTTGTGGAAACGCCCGTTCAGCAGCAACGCCTGGGAGTTCGTGTAGAAGTACAGCGCCGAGAACGCATAGTATCCGCCCGCCCCGATCAGCCGCCCCTTGGGCAGCTTCATCAGCTCCCTCGCGAGCGGCGCCGACGACATGTACGGCTCGAACACGGCCAGCGCTATCCGCGCTGCGTGGAAGAACAGGCCCATCATCAGCGCCAGCGCGATCATCGCGCGCGTCCGCCGCAATCTCCACGCGGCAACCGAGCCAGCCAGAAGCGCCGCCGCGGCGATGCCCAGCGGCAGCCGCAGATAGGCAAACGCGTCGAGCGTGAGGTCGCGCATGTGTCCGAGCGACAACACGTACGCTTCCGGATTCGACGTCAGCGCCCGCGATATATCTCCCGGCGCCGGCGTGTCCCACACCGCGATAAGCAGCGCAGCCAGCACAACCCCAACCACCCCCGCTATGCCCGCGCCCGTCCTGATCACTACGCGCTGCGCCTTCGCGCTCGCCGCCATGATGGACCCGAACAGCAGTGCCATGGCCGGGTAAATCGGCATCGAGTAGTATTCCTGCGTCGTGGAGAACGTGAAGAACAGCATCACCACGCCCGTCCAGCACAGGGCCATCAGACGCAGCCGCCCGGCTCGGGTCGATTTCGTGTAGCCTGCGCGCCCCAGGAACGCCAGGCACGCGCTCCACGGGAACAGCCACACCAGATTCAGCAACCAGAACGCGAGCCGTGGAACCGTGGCGTAGTCGCGGGGATAGCGCGTGTTCAGGAACCGCAGCACGTGCTCGTTGATGAAGTACGCCCAGAAAAACCCTCGGTACTGGCCTGGGCCGCCGTGCAGCGTGAAATCGAAGTACGGCGGGTTGCTCAACGTCGCGGCCACGTGCCACGGCGTGGCGATAGCAAGAAACAGCAGCGATCCCGACCCGGGGTGCAGCCTGCGCCACACATTCCGGTCGAGCAGCCGCCTCGTGATCAGCAGGTAGAAGAAGCCTGCTCCGGCGGGAAATACGACCCCGATCATCCCTTTCAGCAGCACGCCCGCCGCGCAGCCCGCCGCGAACAGCCATGCCCACCGGCGCGGGTGAGGCTCGTCGTCGTCCGTAGCACGCAGAAAGCCCCAGATCGAAAGGGTTATCGCGAGCGTGAGGATTACGTCCGGGATGATGATGCGCGTAAACAGGAACAGGCCCACCGACGACACCAGCACCAGCCCGGCGTAGAAGCCCGCGCGCGCCGAAACGGCCCATCGGCCCATGCGCACTACAACCCAGCACAACAAAACCGCGGCCAGCGCCGGAGGAATGCGCGCAGCCCAGTCGTGCACGCCAAATATCATGTACGAGATCGCGGTCAGCCAGTACTTCAGCGGCCCCTTCTCGAGGAAAAGTACGCCGTTCAGGCGCCCGCTCACCCAGTCGCCCGAATCCAGCATGTTCCGCGCTAACTGCGCCTGCGCGGCATCGACGTCGTCCAGCAGGGCCGGCGGGGAGAATATCGCCGCCAGGAAGATAGCGCACGCAAGCAACAAGATCACCACTTCGTGGCGCGCGTGCTTCGCACCAGGTCCCGAGGAGTCCGGCGCCTCGTCCCGACTGGTTTTAGCGTCGGGCAGCTCGATCCAGGTGTTTGCCTGCATCTCTTTATAAGCGTATCATTTGTGCTTGGGAGAGCGCCGTGAACGGGCGTACCCATCGGCACTCCGTGCGCATCCTACATATTGCCCGGCCCGAATCAACGTTCACTCGAATCGCGGGAGGATACAGGTGCAAAGGACGCTATCGCTCCATGAAGCGCTTTCGTTCAGTCTGAACGCGCTGCAGGCGAATAAGGTCCGCACCTTCCTCACCGCACTCGGCCTGGTGATCGGCAACGCCTCTGTCATACTCGTCGTAACCATCTCGCTCACGAGCAAGGAGTACATACTCGAGCAGATACAAGGTATCGGCTCGAATATCATCTACGCGCAGTACTCAGTCGGCAGCCAGCAGAGCTCCGGAGAGGTCGCCGGCGACTACATCAAGATCGCGGATGTCGAGGCCGTCCGGCGCAGCCTCGGCGGCCGCATCGTCGCCGCTACCGGCATCATGCAGACCTTCGACCGCATGGTGATCCACGGCCGCGAAGAAGACGTCCAGGTGAACGGCTCCGATGAGCATTACCGCGCCGTGCGCAACCTCGTCGTGCTCTCCGGCCGTTTCCTCGACGCGAGCGACGTCGCGCTACGCCAGAAGGTCGCGCTTGTAACCGGGAAGCTGGCCACGCGCCTGTTCGGCAGCCCCCAGGCCGCCGTAGGCCAGCGCATCAAGATACACGGTCTGCAGTTCACCGTTATCGGAGCTTTCCGCGAAAAGGTATCGAGCTTCGGCCTCTCGGAACTGAACGGCGAGAGCGTCGTCATCCCGATCACCGTCATGTCCTACTTCGTCCCGGTCGAGCGAATCGACCCGCTCTACGTCCAGGCGGCCAGCCCCGAGGACGTCCCCGCGATCACGGAGCAGGTGCGCCGGGTGCTCGAAAGCCGGCACCGCCCCGGTGCCCGATACCAGGTGGAGAACCTCACCGCCATCCTCGACGCCGCGCGCAGCATCGCGCTGGTGCTGACGCTGGTTCTCGTGATGGTGTCCGCGATAGCGCTCATCATTTCCGGCATCGGCATCATGAACATCATGCTCGTGACCGTCACGGAGCGCACGCGCGAGATCGGCATCCGCAAGGCCGTTGGCGCGAGCCGGCGCCAGATACTCACGCAGTTTTTGCTGGAAGCTGTGCTGATATCGCTGGGGGGTGGATTGGTGGGAATCCTGATCGGCGTCGCTTTTCCGCTGAGCGTGCGGTTCTTCACGGACGAGGTCTACATCCCGATATCGATCGCCTCGATAGTTGCTGCGTTTGCCGTGTCGGTGACGGTGGGGCTGGTGTTCGGAATGCTGCCGGCTAACCGCGCCGCGCGGCTCGAGCCAACCGAGGCCCTTCGCTACGAATAACCCGCCATTGGGCAGGCCCTCCGCCTTGCCGGCTAACCCGCGCTGCCCGGCGCTATCGTGATGCTATCCTTTGGGCCCTATGCGCACGTCGATCTCCCTTTCGTCGTCGCGCGCCTTTAGTTCGATCTCGATGTGATCCTCGGGCCACAGCTCAGGAAATCTCTCCCCCCACTCCACCAGCATCACGGCCTCGCCATTCATCAACTCGTCCAGCCCCAGCGCCTCCACTTCCGAGGCCCGTTCCAGGCGGTACAGATCGATGTGAAACACGCGGCCTTCGCCGTACTCGTGGACAAGAGTGAATGTGGGACTCGAAACCTCCTCCGGCGCTGCGGCCCCAAGGCCTTTCACTATCCCCTTAGCGAGCGTCGTCTTTCCCGCGCCCAGTTCGCCGATGAGCAGCACCACCGCTCCCGGCGGCAACTCGCGCGCGAGCCTCTCGCCAAGCTCGATCGTTTCGTCTTCGGAACGCGTCACGAACGCCGGCATGAACAGTGAGGCCCTATCTGCACGCCCGCATCGCCGCGGGCAGATATTTCAACAGATCCGTCGCGATTAGCGTCTGTTCGCCCAACTCCGCCGCGCCCAACTCGCCGGCCAGCCCGTGCAGGTGCACGGCCGCCGCGATCGCCTCGCCGGCTCTCTGACCGTGCTGCGCGAGCAACCCCGCCATCATGCCCGTCAGGATGTCGCCCGTGCCGCCCGTCGCCATGGCCGGAGTGCCCGTCAGGTTTACCCACACGCGGCCGTCCGGAAACGCGATCAGCGTCCGTTGCCCTTTCAGCACCACCGTCACGCCGCGCTCCGACGCGAGCTCTCGCGCCGCCGCCACGCGGTCCTGCTGTATCTCCGCGGTGCCGCGCCCGGCAAGCCTCGACATCTCTCCTGGATGCGGCGTCAGCACGCGCAGCTTGCCCGCTCCGGAGAAATCGGTTCCCGCGAGCGCGTTCAAGCCGTCCGCGTCAATCACCATCGCCTGAGCGGCTTCGGCTGCTAAGCTCCTCACCACCTGCACCGTATCGGCATGCGTTCCCAGCCCCGGACCGATCGCGATCACGTCCTTCCCGCGCGTGACCTTCTCCAGCCTGCCGTAATCGAAAACGCGCAGCGAGAGCGAGCCGTCGTCGGTCTCCGGCATCGGTTCGGTCATCAGCTCCGGCGCGTGCGACGCGATGACGGGGATGGCCGATTCCGGCGCGGCGACGGTCACCAGCCCCGCTCCCGCGCGCAGCGCGGCTATGCCGGCCATCGCCGCCGCGCCCGTCTTTCCGCGCGAGCCGCCTATCACCAGCACGTGCCCGAAGTCGCCCTTGTGCGCCCCCGGCGCGCGCTTCGCGAGCAGCGGCGCAATCATCGCCGGCTCCACCGTCGATAGGAAGATCGAATCGTCCGCTTCGTACAGCTCCGGCGGGCTTCCGATTGGCGCGACCCTCAGCCGCCCCACGCGCTCGCAATTCGGCGCGAGTATCTGCCCCACTTTTGGCGCGGTGAACGTAACCGTGAAGTCGGCGCGCACCGTCTCTCCGGCGCTCGCCGCCGAATCGCTATCCAGCCCCGAAGGAATGTCCAGCGCCAGCACCTTCGCCAGCGGGAATCCCGTGTTGATCTCGCGTATCCACTCCAGCATGCGGCCCGTAGCCGGCCCCTTGAGCCCAGTGCCGAGCAGCGCATCCACCACCACCGTCGCCCGCCGCATCTCCGGCGTGATCTCTTGGGCCACCGCGCATCCGCATGCGCGCAGCATCCGGTAGTTCGCGAGCGCGTCTCCTTTCAGGTCGTCCGGCGAGCCCGCCATCGCAACATGCAGCTCGCGCGGGCGCAGCCGCGTCGCCAGTTGCCGCGCCACCACGAATCCGTCGCCGCCGTTATTCCCTTTGCCGCAGAGTATGGTCACGCGCTGATCCGCGATCGGCGCGAACCACTCCGCCATTGCTTCCACCACGCGATGCCCGGCGTTCTCCATTAGCACGATGCCGGGAATGCCCAGCTCGATCGTGCGCCTGTCCACTTCGCGCATCTGCGCCGAGGTAAGTACTTTCACGCCGTAGCTCCCTTCGTCAGCATTATTTGGAAAGCGTCGTAGAGCAGACGCCGCTTCATCCAGCCCATCTGCTTCTACGTCCTCCGCGCCAGCAATAGCGTCATATCGTCCTGCAGCTCGGGCGAGCCGGTCCATACCCGTACCGATTCCAGCACGGCGTTCATGATCTCCTCGGGCTCCCGGTCGGCGTGCTTCAACAACAGTTCGGCCAGGCGGTCCTCGCCGAACATCTCTCCGAACTCGTTCTCGGGCTCGGTGATACCGTCGGTGAAGCACACCAGCAGGTCGCCGCGTTTCATCTGGAGCGTGCTCTCGCCGTATTGCGAAAACGAGAACGCGCCCACCACGGTGCCGTTCACGTCCAGGCGCATCACCGTGCCGTCGCGAATCAGAATGGGGGGAAGGTGCCCGGCGTTGGTGTACTTCAGCATGCCGGTGTTGTCGTCGTAGAGGGCGAAATAGAAGGTGGCGAACTTCTCCGGAGGCGTGAAGGCGTACAGTTGCTGGTTCAGGCGCGTCACGAGCGAGGCGGTGGACAATACCGGCGCGCTGCCTCCGCCGTGGCCCGCCGCGGCGGCCAGTTCGC
>JBLNBX010000049.1:0-23438 GCA_050260275.1 bacterium | reverse complement strand
CGCACACGCCGGCTGGCGATCACGTGGCAGGGCTGAAGCCCTGCGCGGGCTAGAAGTTTTTCTGAAAACGGCCCTGTTTCGGTTGCGGTTCGTATCAGGGCACGGCTTTAGCCGTGCCGATGGACGTCTCATCAAGTGGGGCTTTAGCCCCTGCGGCGATGGCAGGGCTGAAGCCAGGCGCGGGCTCAAGCGTGAACACGGCCCGATTCGGGTTGGGATTCGTATCAGGGCATGGCTTCAGCCATGCCGATAGGCTGCCTGTCAATACCGGGCTTTAGCCCCTGTGCGACGGAGCTTGAGATCCAGGGGCTAAAGCCCGTGTACATTCCGCGCCTGTTCGGCCCGACTGAAGTCGGGCCCTGATACGAGGCTATTCATCGGCACGCACCGGCAGTAGAGGTTCGTATCAGGACGCGGCTTCATCCGTGCCGCTGAATCTGCTGTGCGCGTTCTTACGGCCCTTTCAGGGGCTGCCTTCATACGTTCGGCTTTCCCATGGCTTGCGCCATGGGCTATTCTCTTTCGCACTGCCGGGCTCCATCCCGGGCTTTGCAGCGCTGGGATGTGGGCCGCCGGCGATCGTTGGTGGGGGGCGGAATTCAGTCCGCTGCGGAGTCTAGCTCCGCACAGACCGGTTCGCATCCGGCACCTCCGCATGCTCTAGCTTGCCCTCTTCCCGCAGGGCTGAAGCCCTACGCGGGCTCAAGCCCGCCCCCCAAGGGGCTTCAATGGCGTCGCCGAAGGCTATTCGCTCTTGCTCTACCGGGCTTTGCGTGCGCTCTTGAGCCCCGGCAGGGGCGGCAGGGCCGATGCGCTCGATTTCCGAAAAGGGTGCAAGATTCGCGTCGAAACTCGTATCCACGGCTTGGCTTCAGCCACGCCGTTAGCGCCTGTCAAATCGGGCCTTAGCTCCGCATACTCCCGCTGGCAACTCGGTGCAGGGCTACCGCCCTGTCGAGGGCTATCTACCGAGGCGCGCAGGCGGGGGGCCTATAATGTCGCGCACCGCAGCTAGCAGATCCTCAGGGCTCACTGGCTTGGACAGGAATGCGTTCATGCCTTGCGTCAGGCATTCCTCCCGGTACTCCGCCCCTGTGTGCGCGGTGAGCGCCACCACAGGCACGGACTCCCGGCCGGGCAGCGCGCGGATGGCGCGTGTGGCCTCGATGCCGCCGAGACCGGGCATCTCCAGGTCCATCAGTACCAAGGCGGGCCGCCGCGTGGCCGCCGCCGCTATTCCGCTTTCGCCGTCCGACACGACCTCGACGGTGTAACCGGCACGGCGCAGGATGTGGCTCGCGATACGGCGTCCGAGTTCGTCGTCCTCAACGACGAGCACGCGCGAGTCCTCCGCAGCGGGAGCTCCGCGCATGGCGGTTTCTGGAGCCGGTTTCAGCGGAAGCATCACGCGGAAAGCGCTGCCGTCGCCGGGCCTGCTTTCCACGTCGATCTTTCCTCCCATGAAACCGACCAGCCGCTGCACGAACGCCAGGCCGAGGCCGAGCCCGGCGTAGCGCCGGCCAAGGCCGTGGTCGATCTGGTGAAAGCTGTCGAAAATTGCGCGAAAGTGCTCCGGCGGGATGCCTATGCCCGTATCGCGGATGGTCGCGACCAGGCAGGGCGGGGAGGCCCCGTTGGTACACTCGGCAGTGATAGAGACCCTGCCGCGATGGGTGAACTTCAGCGCGTTATCTATAAGGTGCCAAAAGATATCCCTGACGCGCACGAGATCCCCGATCACCAGACCCGGAAATTGCCCTTCGAGCTTAATGTCGAGCACGATGCCGCGCGCCAACGCCCGCTGGCGGTGTTGCTCGACCGCCGAGCGCACGCACTCGGCCAGGTTGAACTCCACCTCGTCGAGCTTGAGCTGTCCGGCGGCCAGGGAGGAGTACTCCAGCGCGGTGTTGAGGTGCCGCAGCAGATCCTCGGCGCACATCCGCGCCGCTGCAACGTACTCGCGCTGCTCTGCGCTGAGGCCGGTTTCCTCGAGCAGGTCCATCATCCCGACGATTCCGCTGAGCGGGGTGCGGATCTCGTGATTTAGACTCGCCAGGAACTCGCTCTTGAGCTTGTTGATCTCAGCCCTGGCATCCTGGTCGCTGGTGGGGGGAGGGTGCACTCGCGTTTAAATCGGCAGAAACCCGCGCTAGCTTTAGACAACCGGGACGGGGGTATGTTGGACAATTCCGGCATGTTATGATCGGAACGCGCGGACGTGGCGGAACTGGCAGACGCGCAGGATTTAGGTTCCTGTACCCGCGAGGGTGTGTGGGTTCGACTCCCACCGTCCGCATATCCCAGGAACTCTCTAGTGGGAAAGCAAGTAATCCTCCACCGCCGCCTTCCTGATCCCGTCCAATCCCACTCTCGACAGGCTTCGCGCCGCTGCCTCGGGCTGCCGTGCCTGCCCGCTGTGGGAGCGTGGTACGCAGACGGTGTTCGGCGAGGGCGGACGGCGCGCGCGCGTCGTTCTGGTAGGCGAACAGCCTGGCAATGACGAAGACCTGGCGGGGCGGCCGTTCGTTGGTCCGGCGGGACGCGAACTGGACCGCGCTCTTGAAGCCGCAGGTATCCAACGATCAGATACTTACGTGACAAACATCGTCAAACACTTTAAGTGGGAACCCCGGGGCAAGCGGCGCATTCACGCCAAGCCCAACGCCGCCGAGATAGCCGCCTGCCGCCCGTGGCTGGACGCCGAACTTGCCTTGTTCAAGCCGCAGGCGCTGGTGTGCCTGGGGGCGACTGCGGCACAGGCGCTCATCGGCCGCGATTTCAAGGTCACCCAGCGGCGGGGCGAGTTTGTGGAGTCGCAGCTAGCCCCCATCGTCACGGCCACCGTACATCCCTCCGCGATCCTGCGCGCGCCGGACGAGGAGTCGCGGCACGCCGAGCGGGCGCGGTTCATCGAGGATCTGCGCAAAGTCGCCAGGGCGCTGCGGTAGCTGGCGAGTATCACTGGGGCTCCCTCGGCGATGCTTTTCTCGCAGTTCAGCCCGAGAGCGCAGCCTCAGATGGAGCACGTGCTCGAAGCGAAGCAGGAAGACGAGGAGGGCGTGTAGGAGGGCGGCGCGGGAGGGCCGGACACAACCGCGCGGGAGTATGGCGATCCTGTGGGCGCGGGCCAGGGTGGTTCGACCGTTTGACAGGCCAGGCGCGAGGCGGCTGCGGGGCTACAGTACGGCGGCGACGAGCGCGAGCAGCGACCGCTCCACAGCGGCCTCCACGAGCGACACAGCAACCTTCTTAGCCACCTGCTCTGCTGCGGCAGCCTGAGGCGAGCGTGCGCTGCGCCGGGTGGACGGGATGCCGGAGGGCGCGGCGGGGTTCAGGTAACCGCGCTCGCGCAGGACCGCCATCAGCGTGGCGTCATCCGTGAGCGCGGGATCGTAGTGGATCACGATGCTGCCCGTGAGTGTATTCGGCTGAGCCGAACGTACGCCGGGCTGGCTCTCGATGAGAGTCTTCGCTGCCGCGGCTCGCAGCTCGTTGCGGCGGATCGCGCCGGAGCGGACGCGCAGCCTCCCAGGGATGTGGTGCACGTAGTCCGTCATCGGAGTAGTCTCTTCCATGCCCTAACTTCACGAAACCACCAGATTGTTACAGCGACGTTACGCCGGGACGAATTCTCAGGATGAACAAAAATGCATGCATCGGATTAGCGGGGACCCCTGGAAGCCGCGGCGGGCGCGAGAGCCCGCGCGACAGGCATCCGGCGGCTCGGGATCTGCGGGCCCGACCCAAGCCCGACACACCGCGGGTCAGCCGGAACGCCTCAGGCCCTCTCCGGCGCCGATTCGAGTTCACATCGAACCGTCCGGCTTGACCTCGATGCGGCGTTTTCGCGCATCGCAATGCTCGAAACCAGCGTGACGATCGCGTCCCCGAGCGCCACCTCGCCGTTGCAGCGGCCCCTCCGGGCCGCCTCGTGCGCGGTTCGCCGGTTTATGTAGGGTGGCTCTACGCCTTCAGCGGCCCCCTAGGGCTGCTGCGGCGCACAGCGCCTCCCCCGCGAGCTGGACGCGGCGTTCACCGTCAGATGGGGCGGCAGACCAGCCGCGACCACACGTAACTCTCCCAAGGGCCGTTTGGGCCAAATAATACCCGATCCGTGTTGTTAAGCTCCCGGACCAGTGGAGTAGTTGCATCTTGATTGGACGTAAGAGTACTAAGTCGAGAGGAGTCTTGCTCTCGTCAGAGTTTCGCGATGATGCCAAGCCTGACGGCCCGCGGGAACCCCGGCGAAATGTTGTTGTTGCCGTGAGCGTTTATGTAGTACCTCCGGTCCAAAACATTCTCGACGTTCGCCTGCACCCGGATCTGCTCCGTGAGGGAGTAGAAGAGTGCAGCGTCCACGCGCGTGTAGCCAGGCAAGACGACGGTATTGTCAACGCCGGCCCACATATCCGCGCGATTCAGGATGCCGAGTCCAGCCGAGAGGCGCGGCAGGATTCTATAGTTGCTCCATACCGAAAACGTGTGGCGGGGCACCTGCGCCACCAGGGCTCCGGCTTTGGCGGATACCGTGGCGCTTGTGATAAACGCATCCTGCAAAGCGTATCCGCCGGCAACATGCCACCTGCGGGTAATTCTGCCGTTCACGCCTAATTCTACGCCGTTCGAACGCTGGCTGCCTGTTTGGACGATTCGGGCGGGATCGTTCGGGTCTATCGATCGGGTGTTCGTGCGGTCCAGCCGATACACCGCCGCCGTAACTTGCAGGTCCCGGTGCAGGTCCCATTTCAGCCCCGCTTCATAATTCGTGAATTTCTCCGGCTTGACCTGCTGCGTTATGGTCGTCAGCGATGAGAACTGGTCGCCGGAACTGGGCAGCCATGAAACGCTGTAACTTCCGTACACCGAGACGTTCGCGGCCGGCTTGATGATGAATCCGGCACGCGGCGAAACCAATTTGTCTATCCGCTGCAGTCTATCGCCCGTGCGGTTGTTGCGGAACTCCAGGTTGAAGCGGTCAACTCGAGTTCCGACGACTATCTGCAGATAACGTGAAAGCTCGATCTGATCCTGGACATAGCCGGCGGCCACATCCGCGGTCACGTGATTGTCGGCGTCGGTGGCGCTCTGGCGGAATATCACAGGCGTCGTGACGGACGGGTCTGAATACGGCACAGATATCGCCGTAGCGGCGTTGTCGAAATATCCCGTGTTGCGGAAATTGTTGCTGCCTTGCCGGCTGAACTCCGCCCCCCAGAGGAGCGTATGGCGGACGCCACCAGTCAGTCCCGAGTAGCTCAGGTCGGTCTGGTTGAACACGCTTCTGCGCCGGGTTGCGTTGTTGTAGGCTGATATCGCAACCGAAGTCCTGTCAGCGTTCACAGCGCCGGGTACATAGTTCTGATATCCACGATCATAGTCGCCAAACAGGGTCGAATTTCGAAGGTTTAGACCTCCAGACTGGTGCTCGACTCTTGCCGACGCCAGGTTGACGTTTGCGCGTACCCAGCTATCGGAATAGTTGCCGTAGAACGTGTCAATAGGAACGGCGGCAGGTTTCCCCATGAACGAAGGAATGCCGCGGTCTGCCGTTCGACTGTCATGGAAATGTTCATAGCCCAACACGACCCGGGTCGATTGATCCGGGGTCCACGTCGCCGTGGGATTCAGGCCGTAACGCTCGAGCCCCACGCCTTCGCGAAAGCTGCCGGATTCCTCATAGACTGCATTGAACCGAAGGGCGGCCTTTTCGCTCAGAGGTTGGTCCAGGTCCGTAGCGAATCGCTTATGTCCGAACGAGCCGCTTTGGACATCGATTTCGCGAAATCCCGCGGAGCCGGCCTCCTTCGTCACGCGGTTGATTACGCCGCCGCCGCTGCCGCGTCCAAAGATAATCGCGTTGGGCCCCTTGAGCGCCTCGACCTGCTCTACGTTGTACAGGTCACGATAGTACTGAACATCATCGCGGAGCCCATTCACGAAGAAGTTCGCCGATGAACTGTTTCCGCGAATGACAACCTCGTCCCTGTTGTTCTCTCCCTGAATCGCGGTCACGCCAGGAACGTATCTCATGACGTCACCCATACTCGTCATGAGCTGATCCTTCATCAGAGTTCTGCTCACGATCGAGATCGACTGCGGGACATCGATGAGAGGCGTAGGTGTCTTCGTAGCGGCCACCTGGTAAGCAGTCGCCTCCGTGATCGTGAGCGTTTCGCTCATCGGCCGGAGTTGCAACTGGATAACAACTACCGGAGCGCCTCCAGGCGTGACGGCGACCTCGCGGAAGGTATCCACGAAGCCCTCGGCGGTCACCTTCAGAGTATGCGAGCCAAGCGGGAGCACTATCGCGAATTCGCCGCTTCCGTCGGTCACAGATGTCGCAGTAGCGGCCAGGGCTATGATGCGGGCGCCGGACACCGCAGCGCCGCTCGGGTCGAGCACACGGCCTCGAACAGGGCCCCCAGTAGCGTTTCCGGCAGAAAGGAGCACTGGAGCCCACAGTGCCAGCAGGACGCCGCACAGCCGCGGCATCATGGACATTCGATCAAGAAGAGGGAGATTAGCCATGAGAGGAATCGCTCGGTTCGCAGCGCAGCACTCCAACGGCCCAGATCAGAATAGTCCCGCCCAGGCTTGGGCTCACAAAGGTGCTTAACGCCACTGAGTTGCAGCACGGCAAGCCCGCAAACCAGCCGCCTTCTGTTCACCGGGCCTGGGACTCCGCCGGCGGGTGCGCGCTTGATCTGCGACTCAACGGCTTCATCCCGCTCAAGCAGAGTTGCGGGCGTCCAGGACCCGCCAGTGCCGCGAAAAGCCCGATTGACGGCCCTTTGCTGAGGCATGACGCGAAGAGTTCGAGCGGCCAATTGCGACGACAGCGAAACATGGCGGCGACGGTTCGATATGGCTTGGCGCGGCTGGCTGCGACAGGGCGGCATCGAAGTCGGAAGCCATAGTAAAGCCTACTTGCAACTGAGTGTCAAGTAGAATTTGCGTCATCCCAGGATGCTCGAGCTTTCCACGGATCCGCCCCATCCCGGTTTCTCCGCGGTTCCTGCCGCAGCTAGTGCAGTGCGGCTCCCATATCGACCGGGCAAGCGACGTGGGCGCTTTGTCAGCCCCGGCAGGGGGGGCAGAAGGTAGACAACGGCACGAGCAGTCGGGATCGCGGTTATTTCGGGGGGAAGGCCCCGGACGGGGGCGAAAGGCTTTGGCCCCTTGAACAAACCTCGAAAATTGGGATTTCCACAGTATTTTGTTGCCAAGCCGGACCAGGGGGGCCGGCGCGGGCGAGGGCGCCCGCCCCACCGCCCCCGCGCATCTCGAAACCACTGCTTTGTGGGGCGGACCCCCTGGTCGCCCATCGGGCGATGGAGTCGGTCGACTCCTCTTCAGTTGCTGCGGGCGCTGTTGCTCCGCTTGCAGGCGCTGCCTGAATTCGCTCGGGGTGGCTCGCGCAATGGGCTATTCTCTTTCGCCATGACGGGCTTCACTCCGGCAAGTTGCTGCGCGCGTTCTTGCGCCCCTCTCAGGGTCTGCCTTCGAGCGCCTTCCCCAGACCCTGCTTGGGGGCGGGCCTCGAGCCCGCGCAGGGCTTCAGCCCTGCAAGGAAAGTTGCGAGGTGTTTTCAGATACTACCCGGCGCGGCTGGTGTTCGGCCCCGATCTTCGCTAGCATCTTACCGAAGGAGACCGCTTTGAGCAGCCGTCTGAATCGACGTGAATGGATCGGCGCGACAGCCGCATTGGGTGCGGCTTTGACGCCGCAGATTGCAGCCGCCCAGGCGCGGCGGCGCGCGGAGACTCCCGGGAGTCCACCACCGTACACCATCTCCATCAACATCGAGATCATGTTCCCGCGGACCATGTCGCGGGCGGATCGCGTAAGGGCCGTTGCTGCCCAGGGGTTCAAGGCTTACAGCTACTGGCATGCCACCGATCAGGAAGTCGCCGAGATGATCGCGGTGCAGAAGGACACAGGCATCAAGTGTTGCAGCATCGTCGGCACTGGCGACGCGGGGTCCACCACTGGATTCACCATGCCCGGTCAAGAGCAGAAGCTGCTCGATGAGTTCAAGCGTTACATCGACGTCGCTCAGCGCTTTCCGGAGAAGCCCGATCTGGTCAGCTTCGTCGGCGCGCAGCAGAAAGATGTGCCGTGGGAGAAGCAGCGCGCCGGCATCGTGGAGGGGCTCAGGAAAGCCGGCGAGCTCGCCCGTCAAGGGGGCGTCTACATCGTCGTAGAACCGGTCAGCGACGGGGGTGGCCGGGCTGCCCTTAGCACTACTGCGCGCTGCTACCCGATCATCGAGGAAGTCAATCATCCGAATGTAAGGGTGTGCTTCGATTTCTACCACCTGCAACGCACCGAGGGTAATCTGGTGCCCAACATGCTCCAGGGCTTTGAGAAGAAGCTGATCCGGCTGGTCCAGATTGGCGACAACCCGGGGCGTTGCGAGCCGGGTACAGGCGAGATCAACTACGCATACATATTCCGCACGCTGCGTAAGTTGAACTACACCGGATATCTCGATACGGAGATGGGAAGCACGTCGACGGCCGAGTACGCGATGGCCGTCACCCGCCAGTTGGCGTACGCGAACTGAGCCGGATCGAGCGTTTTTCGACGGACACGGCGCTGCGGCACAGCCGCCCCACGCGTATTCTGTAGCAGCGCCAGTTCAAGGGTAATTATTCCATCGGCTCGAACGCCGAACCCGGCGCTGAGGCTCGACTGTGAGAGAGCGGTGCGCGCGGTTGCGTTCAGCGCCGCTCTCTTTCACGAGCGGCCGCTATGTCCGGGGCTTGGGGGCCTCAGTTGTGACGCATTTTCTGCGGCATCCCCAACAAGAGCGGTCTTCCTGCCGCCTCCTGCGCTTTCCCAGGAAATGGGGACACTCGGGGCTTTCTTTCGCAACCCGCGCGTCGGCCCCGGGCACACGCGACTGCTGTCCACGATCTCACCAGAAAAACTGAAAAGCCGGCCCTTGGGCCGGCTCGAAGGGTTTTACCCTGCGTGACGTAAGCCACTTACTGCGAAAAGTAGGGGCAAACGCCGGTTGGATACACTCGCCGCATTCTAGCGTTAGAATGTCAGAGCCGTCAAGGGCAATATCGCCATGTCCGAAGAACTGAAACGCACTCCTTACATCTTGGGCCTCGATCTCGGAGCTGCTTCGTTGGGCTGGGCTGTTGTCGGCTTGAATGCGGGCAAGCCCGCGCAGCACATAGCCGGTGGCGTTCGCATTTTCCCCGAGGCCGTTGACAAACTCGAACAAGGGCTCGACGAGCCTAAGAACGCTCAGCGCAGGACAGCGCGACATATGCGCCGGCAGACCGACCGTAGGGCGCGTCGCGTCGCGGGAGTGTTTCATGTGCTGCAGAACGCCGGGTTACTGCCTCCGTTTCCTGCTGGTACTACCGTTCCCGAGCCTCTCGCCCGCCATGACCTCATCAACCGCCTCGATGCCGATCTGGCGGCTATGATTCCGGGCCTGATCAGCACAGATTGTGAGCATCGCTGCCGGTCGGTATTTCATTACCGCTTGCGCGCCCTCGCCTTACACCAGGACCTCCCGCTGTATGCCGTCGGCAGGGTATTTCTCCACATCGCGCAGCGCCGGGGATTCAGGTCGGGTAGGCTCGAAGGATCTGCGGGCGACGGTGACAAAGCGACGAAATCCGAAGCCGCAAAGGAACTCGGTCAGGTTCGGGCGAAGATCGAAAGTCTTCCGGCCGAGTTTCTGCGAGTCGGTGCAACGACCATTGGCGAGTACTGGTCAAAGCTTGATCCGCTGGACAAACGCATCAGGGGCGTGGGCAATTGGTCGGCCCGCGAAATGCACAGCGAGGAGTTCGATCGGATCTGGGAACGGCAGGCGCGTTGCCACCCTGGCGTCATGACGCCGCTGCTCAAACGCATTCTGCGGCGCCGAGTCTTTTTCCAGCGCCCGCTCAAGTCCTCGGTGGGCTTCATCGGCACCTGCGAACTGGAACCGGGGCGTCGCCGCGCTCCGTTGGCTCACCTTCTTTACCAGCGTTTCCGGCTGCTTCAGACGGTGAACGATCTGCGTATCGTGGGCAAGTCCGGGCCGGGCCGCACGTTAACTGCTGATGAGCGTGCCAAGGCACTGGAGATGC
The DNA here is from genome assembly GCA_050260275.1 of bacterium. GTDB lineage: Bacteria > Acidobacteriota > Terriglobia > Bryobacterales > Bryobacteraceae > DATMXS01. The sequence goes on along the minus strand of JBLNBX010000049.1, from coordinate 13,338 downwards.
TGTCGGGCCACCAGACGGTCACGTTTAAGTCCCTGGCCAAGGCACTGCGACTGCCGCCAGGGGAAGCTTTCTCTCACGAAGAGGGTGACCGCAAAGACATGCCTGGCAATCGAACGGAGTGTAAGCTGCGCGCCGTTTTCGGTGACCGCTGGAACGATCTCCCGGATAGGGAAAAGAACGAGATCGCGGGATATGTCCGCTCCATGGATAATGCCGCCGCGCTTTGCAGAATCGCTCAGACGCGATGGGGACTGGATCAGGAGAAGGCTGCCGCCCTCGCCGGCATTCAACTGGAACAGGGCTACGGACGGCTCTCGCTGACCGCCATCCGGAAACTGTTGCCACTGATGGAGCAGGGCATCCCGTACATGACGGCGGTGCAGTGCGTCTATCCTGAACGCCAGCGGTCCACCGCGCACGATCTGCTTCCGCCGGTTCTGAGCCTCAGAGTTGTACGGAACCCCGCCGTCATTCGCGCCCTGACGGAGCTGCGCAAGGTCGTGAACGAGATTATTCGTGAGTACGGCCGTCCCGAGCGAATTCAGATCGAGTTGGCTCGTGAGCTGAAGAAGCCCGCTCGCTTGCGGAAACAGATTGCGCAAGAAAACAGGCGCCGGGAAGCCCAAAGGAAGGCCGCAATAGAGGAGATATTCCGGCAGTGCGGCCTCGGCAATCCGAGCAGCGGGGACATCGCCAAGGCCTTGTTGTGGGAGGAGTGCCATCATCAGGACCCATACAGTGGGGAGTGCATCAACTTCCATGATCTCTTCGGCCGGGACGCGAAATGGGAGATCGAACACATAATCCCGTACTCTCGCTCACTGGATGACTCCCTCTCGAACAAGACGCTCTGTTCCCGCGAGATGAACCGTGCGAAAGGCAACCGAACGCCTTTTGAAGCGTTTGGGGGTACGCCTGAGTGGGAGGATATGAAGGCCAGGATGGCGAAAATGGTCGAGCACGCCAGCAAGGCAGACAAAGATGCTGCCATCCGCAAATTCGAGCGATTCACGATGGAAGAAGGCGTGGACGAGCTCTTTCGCGACTTCACGCATCGCCAACTCAACGATACGAAATACGCTTCGCGGCTCGCCGTGGAGTACCTTGGATTGCTTTACGGCGGGGTCTGCGACGAGCAGGGAATCCGGCGGGTCAATGCCGTTTCCGGAGGCGTTACCGCTCAACTGCGAAAGGGTTGGCGGCTACATTCGATCCTCAGGGACGGGCCTTCTCAAGGCGATGTCAAGCCCCGCGACGACCACCGTCATCATGCTATCGACGCCCTCGTTGTCGCGCTCACCGATCCTGCTGCGGTGCAGGCGCTCAGCCGCGCGTCCGAGAGGTCGCGTCTCGATCACCGGATCGGATTTCGTGTGGACGAACCATGGCCTGGCCTTTTGGATCAGACGCGGCGCGTGATCGGGGCCATATCCGTATCGCATCGGCCGGACCATCGGCTGCGAGGGCCGTTGCATGCCGATTCCCTCTATTCCCCCCCGCTATCGGAACGCGGCGGTCCGGCGAGGGTCCGGATCAGGAAGCCACTGGCCTCGCTGACTGCGGGGCAAGTCGAGGACATTGTTGATGATGCGGTCCGGGCAGCAGTGCAGCGAAAGCTGGCCGAGTTGGGCGAGACCGAACCGAAGGTGGCTTTCAAGAACGGCCTCAACCTGCCCACACTCGATAGTCGGCACGGCCCCGCTACACCTATTCGCCGGGTTCGGTTATATGCCGCTGTGTCGCCACGTCAGATCGGTGCTGGCCCTGCGGCCAGGCACGTTGTGAGCGAAGGGAATCACCATCTCGCCGTGTACCGGCAGCCTGCGGATGCTCGCCGGCCCGCGCGTTGGACAGGTCGAGTCGTCAGCCTCCTTGACGCTGCTCAACGGAAGGCGGAGGGTGCGCCGGTTATTGCACCCGCCGACGAAGACGGCAGACAGCTTGTGATGGCGCTCTACAAGGGCGACATGGTAGACATGTTCATCCCAAGGAGCGATCCTCCGCAACGTGACCTGTTCGTGATCCGGGGCTTCTCCATGGAAAAGAGGGGCTCCCCGGAGATCAATCTCGTCCGGCATAACCTTGCTGGCGAGATCAAGGACCTCAGAGAAAGGCGTGAATGGATTCGTATCCGAAGTTGGGATGATTTTCGTGCGCTCGATCCACGCCCCGTGCAACTGGATGCGCTCGGAAGGAGGAAGCCGGATGGCAGCCAGTCGAATCCTTGAGTTTTCCGCCTCGCCCGTATTTGTTCGGCTTCACCTAGGGCAGATGGTCATCCAGCGCTCTGGCCAGCCGGAGAGCACCGTGCCGCTGAGAGATGTCGCAGTGATCGTTGTTAGCCACCAGCAGGCGGTCTTTACCAATGCGGTGTATTCGGAGTTTTTGAAGTGCGGAGGAGTGTTTGTTATCTGCGGATGTGACCACAACCCGGTCGGGCTGCTGCTGCCCATTGTTGGGCATAGTACTCAACAGGAGCGGTTCGAGGCGCAGGCGTGCGCCCGGGCGCCGCTCAAGAAGCGCCTCTGGGCTCAGATTGTGCGGGCCAAGCTGCTACGGCAGGCAGAGACGCTCCGCTCCGCATGCGGCGATGATGCCGGACTCACGGCGATGGCTAGGCATGTGCGCTCGGCAGATGCGGGCAACCTGGAAAGCCTAGCAGCGCAGAGATACTGGCCTCGCCTATTTGGTGATCCTCATTTTCGTCGGAGGCGTGATGGGCCCGGGCCGAATGCAATTCTGAACTACGGGTACGCGGTCCTGCGCGCCGCTGTCGCACGCGCCCTATGTGCATCCGGTCTTCACCCCTCACTCGGTTTACATCACGGGAATCGCTACGACCCGTTCTGCCTGGCTAACGACATGATGGAGCCTTTCCGCCCAATCGTGGATTCCATCGCGGTGTCAATTGTTAGAGAGCGTGGCATGTCGGCGCCGCTGGACCGGCAATCGAGAATTGATATTCTGTCTGTCCTTTCGGGCCGCTTCTACGCGAACGGTGAAACACGGACCCTTTTTGATTGGCTGTCTTCCTGCAGTGCGTCGCTGGCTCGCATCTTCGAGGGGTCACGCGAGGCGCTTGAAATTCCGGAGTTGGAGTATGCCGCGCCCCGTAAGGGATCTGTCATCGATTCGGGCCATGTGGCTGATGGCGATGTTCGATCTTCCTGTTAAAACGAAGGCGGACCGGCGGGAATACACCCGCTTCCGGCATGCCTTGATTAGGAGCGGGTTCACGATGCTGCAGTTCTCGGTCTATGCACGTTATCTGCCCAGTGAGGAAGCTTCCGCGACATACCGAAAGATCGTCAGAGCCGCCCTGCCTCCAGGGGGAGAGGTCCGTCTGGTCGCGATCACGGATCACCAGTACGGGAAAATGGAGGTCTACTTTCAAAGAAAGCGCAAGGCGAGCGAACGTGCGCCCTCCCAACTGGGCCTTTTCTAGATCGCCGCTGTCGGAAAGGCTCGCGACCTGAATGGGTTGCGAGCCCCCTAGTGTATCCAACCGGCGCTCCCCGACCATTCACAGCCCAAGCTGACTACCTCTCAGCCGATGCGCAGTGTATCCAACCGGCGCTCCCCGACCATTCACAGCCAACGGCATGGACGCTGCGGCGGTGGACGTAGTGTATCCAACCGGCGCTCCCCGACCATTCACAGCTGAGATTGAGCTTCACCCACGAGGCGGCGGAGTGTATCCAACCGGCGCTCCCCGACCATTCACAGCTGCGAACTGAATCGGCCCTTCGCACGCGACAGTGTATCCAACCGGCGCTCCCCGACCATTCACAGCACGGCCAAATCGTGGCCGTCACTCGCCTGAGTGTATCCAACCGGCGCTCCCCGACCATTCACAGCTCACGATCCCGCCAAGCGGGCAGGTGGCCCAGTGTATCCAACCGGCGCTCCCCGTAAGCGTCAGACCAACCACACGATTGACAGCGGCCAGCTATCGATTGCAGGAAATCCAGGCTGAAGGTGTGAGTTCCGCGAGCCGCCGGATCGAGATCCCGGCAAGACCCGGCAGCACGGCGGCCAGGTAGCCGCGAACCGGGATCTTCAGACGGCGGCAGCTCTCAACGACCGAAAGGATGGCCGCCACCTTCGGCCCGGCTTGGGGACTCCCCACATGGATCCAGTTCTTCCGTCCCAGAGCCACCGGCCGCATCGAGTTCTCCGCCAGGTTGTTGCTCAACTCCACCTCCGGGTAGTCCAGGAATCGCGTGAGCTTCGGCCACAACGCCAGCGTATAGCTGATCGCCTTGCCCAGCGCACTGGAAGGCAAAGCGTGCGCCCGCGCCCCCTCCATCTCAGTCTTCAGCAGATCCAGCAACGGTCTGGCCCGCTCCTGGCGCAGTGCATGCCGTGCGGCCTGGTCCAGGTTCTGCGCGCGCGCCTCCGCGTCCACCCCAAACAACTCGTCGATTCGCTGCACAATGGCAACGGCAGCAGCATCGGCGGGATGGAGTTTCACCGCATCGAAAAAGTGCCGCCGCGCATGCGCCCAGCAACACGCGTGCACCATTTTCGGCCCGCCTACATGCTCATAGGCACTATAGCCGTCGGTTTGCAGAATGCCTTCGAAGTTGCCCAGGAACTGCTTGGGACCTTCCCGCCCGCGCCCCAGGCGGAAATCGAACATCACTCCGCCCCCCGGCCTGCCGTATTGCCAGAGATAAGCCTGATGATTCTTCCCTCGCCGGTCGTGCATCTGTACATCCACCGGAGTTTCATCGGCCTGAATGTAACTGTTACCTAATAACTCCCGACCGATCATCTTCGCCACGGGAATCAGTAATTCCCCTACCCGCATCACCCATCCATCCAGCGTCGCGCGGCTGAGTTCCAGACCCGTCTCCCGCTCCAGAATCGCGCTTTGCCGATACAGCGGGATGTGGTCGCTGTACTTGGCCACCACCGTGTCGATCACCACCCGGTCGCTGACCAGACCCTTGTCGATGATCCGTGCCGGCAGCGGCGCGGCGGCCACCCCACCCTGCTCACAGCGCCTGCAAGCCCGTTTCTCGCGCTTGGTCACTACCACGAAATACCGCGCCGGCTCCACATCCAGCTGCTCGCTCTGGTCGTAGCCGATCACCTCTCTCGGTTGGCCGCAGGCTGGACAGGAGCACTGCTCAGGCGGGCAGGCAACCACCCGTTCCACACGCGGCAAGTGCGCCGGCAACTCCTGCCGCCCGGGATGTCTGCGATGCTTTCTTGTGGATGCCGCCGCGGGCAGCGGCTCGCGCTCGCTCTCCGCTTGCACTTCGAGATCGCTCACCCCCGGCTCATCTTCCAGCAGTTCCAGCTGCGCACTGCTGAGCTTCTCGCTGCCGGAGCCGTACTTGCGGATCCGCTCCAAACGCAGCAGTTCTTCCAACTGCAGGATTCTCAACTGGGCCCAGGCAAGCTTCTTCTGCAACTGCGCGACCTGTTCGGATTCGGGAATCGGGTTGGAGGGCTTTTCGCTCACTGCAGGTAAAATAACTATATCCTGAGTTATGGTAATTTACAATCTGGATTCTTATCCTAACTTATGTTACTCTAATGCTTCCTGCGCAACGGAGCGATACCATGGCCGTCGCCGGCTGCCTGCCAGATCGATTCCGCCTAAAAGCAACGCCAACTCCTCGTGGCTGAGCGCCACCTTGACTTGTCCGCCGCGGGCTTCCGGCCAGCGGAAGCGGCCCCGCTCCAGGCGCTTGGCACAGACCCACAGCCCGCTGCCGTCCCAGAACAGCAGCTTCAGGCGATTGTGCCGGGCGTTGGAGAACAGGAACACGTGCCCGCTGAGGGGATCCGCTGCCAGCCGGTCGCGCACCAGCCCGAACAGGCCGTCGAAGCCCTTGCGCATGTCGGTGGCGCCCGCCGCCAGATAGATGCGCGTTGCCGGTCCCGGACCGAACACCTCAGAGCCGCTCCAGCACCTGCACCAGTTGCGCCAGCGTGCCAGGATCGAAGCCGCGTTCCACTTCGATCCGTCTCCCGCCGCCCAACACCACCGCTATGCCGCTGCCGCCCGCCCTCCTGATCGTGTGGTCTGGCCCGGATACCTCGACAGCAAGCCACTGACTCCCGCCGGCGGCCTCCCCCTGTTGTGCACGCCGGTTCCGGTACCGGTTGAGCGTGCTCAAGGACAGTCCATGGGCACGGCAGAACTCGGTGGGTTTCAATCCGCTGGTTTCGAACTCCGCGGCGACCTGTTCGACCTCTGCACGACTGCGCCGCCGCCGCGCTCCTGCAGTTTGCGTCTGTTCGTCCATCCCTTCAGTGCATCACTGACGGGGCACCGTGACCAGATGGGTTGGTCAGACGCTTACCGCTCCCCGACCATTCACAGCCGCGCGTGCAGCCGGGCCACATACGGCTCAGTGTATCCAACCGGCGCTCCCCGACCATTCACAGCGAGATAATACGCGGCTCGTAACCGTTGGCGAGTGTATCCAACCGGCGCTCCCCGACCATTCACAGCAGGCCGTCTCCGAGCGCTTGCGATCCTCGCAGTGTATCCAACCGGCGCTCCCCGACCATTCACATAGGCGCCGTGGGTCTCGTGGTTGTATCAGTGTATCCAACCGGCGCTCCCCGACCATTCACAGCCCTGGCTGCGCGGATGGGCTAGGGCGCGGAGTGTATCCAACCGGCGCTCCCCGACCATTCACAGCGGAGCTTCAGATCTCTGCAGGGCTCAAGCCCGCCCCCCCCCGGCGCGGCGCTGCCAGAGTCGAAACATATATCGATTCTCGCGGCGCGCAATGCACGGTGCCGAGGCATCTTGGGTTCGTATCAGGGCACGGCTTTAGCCGTGCCGAATCGGACTGTCAAGATGGGGGCTTTAGCCCTATCGGCGCTGGCGCTTGAGGTCCAGGGGCTAAAGCCCGTGAACATTCCAGGCCTGATCGGCCCGACTAAAGTCGGGCCCTGATACGCGGCTCTTCAGGCAAGGTTCAGTGGTAAGGGAAGCCGGACCAGGGGGTCCGGCGCGGACGAGGGCGTCCGCCCCACGGGAGGCGTGGTCTCGACGGCGAGGGGAGCCGGACCCGGCGGTCGGGGGGGCGGACTTTAGTCCGCTGCGGAGCTTCAGCTCCGCACGCTGCAGGTCGCAAACAATACAGAGCTGAAGCCCTGCGCGGGCTCAAGCCCGCCCCCCAGAATCGTGTTAGTGCCGGGCGTGCGACGCGGCGCGATGGGCCGCACTAGGGCCCGGCAGGTTGCTGCGCGTCTTCTTCCGCCCCTTTCAGGGGCTGTCTGCATTCCGCTGAAGCCTGGCCGCGAGGTGAAGTCTAAGCGTCCGTCTTATATATCGTCAGGCCGGAGAGCAGCTTCGGATAGAAGTCCGTCGATTTCTGAGGCATGACGCCGCCCGAGAACGCGACGCGCGCAACTTCCGAAACCGGTGTCGGCTCGAGCAGCACGGCAGCCTGCGCCTCTCCGCTCCGCACCTGTGCGATAGCTGCTTCCAGCCCCCGGACGTAACGCACATAGCGCTGCTCCTGCACGTCTTCCGGCGTGACGCCGAGCACGCCGCCGAGCACCCGCTCGTGTGCGATGGTGACGTCGAGCGTTTCCTTCGGCCGCGGCGTCTCCAGCATCAGCAGACGGCCGCCGGCGGCAAGTCCGAAGCGGCAGGCGCCAGCGTGCGGCTCCTTCCACCACTCCGTAAGCGCGGCCGCCGAAGCGGCTTCCTGCACGCTGAACGCCTCGCGCGCTTTAGCTATAGCGGCATCGGGATCGAAAGCGGGCAGGCCCGCCACGACGCGGTGGGTCGCTAGTATGGCCAGCCCCGGCGAGTGTATGTTGACGAAGGTCATCATCACCCGCGAAGCGGCGGTTACCGCCGGGTTCTCGCGATAGTAGGCCAGCGCTGTCTCGTAGCGATGATGGCCGTCGGCGATGATGAGCTTCTTGTCGGCCATCGCGCGCTGCATGCGGCCGATGACGTCCACGTCTATGATGCGCCACAGCGTGTGGCGCACGCCGAGCTCGTCGCGCAGGTCCGCGATGGGCTTGCCGGCCGCGGCCGCTTCGATCATCGAGTCGATCTCGCGATGCCGGTCGTCGTAGAGCATGAAGAGCTGGCCGGTGTGCGCGTGGGTGTGGCGGAGCAGTTCGAGGCGGTCCCGTTTCGGGCCGGAGTGGGTCTGTTCGTGCCGGAACACCCAGCCGGAGGAGTAGTCCTCCACCGCACCGAGGCCGATGAAACCCTTGCGGACCCTGACCTCGCCGGTATCGGGCGACTCGAATTCCTGGAAGTACGGGAAGAAGCCGGGTTTCTCGTCGCGTTCGAGGACCCCCGAAGCGATCCAGTCGTCGAGCGTGCGGGCCGCGCGCGTGTAGACGTTGTCCGACTCCCCGTCGCCGGGAAAGCTCGGGCCAAGCTCGATGCGAACCAGGTTGTTCGGGTTCAGCGACAAGTAGCGCGCCTGCATCTCGGGCGTGATCTTGTCGTACGGCTGAGTTAACAGCTCCTCCAGCCGTCCTGCCTTCGCCGAGTAGCGATAGGGGCGGAACGGGAACACTTTCGCCATAGGGAGAGCTTACAGGATAGCGCAGCGGGCGAGCGCGCCGCCTATCTCGCTTCGGAAACCTCCACGATCGGCACCGGCGCGGCGCGGCGGCTGCGCGCCCAGAGTACCGCTCCAAGCGCCGCCAGCCCGAGCGCCAGCCACTGCTCGAATACGAACGGGCCAAAGTAGGGATTGGCGCCGTCGTGCGCGCGCACGAACTCGACCAGGAACCGGGCGCCGGGATACAGCATCAGGTACAGGCCGATGATCGCGCCCGGCCCGTGGCTGCGGTGAAACCGCCAGTACAGAATTCCGAAGATTGCGAACTCCGCGAACGCTTCGTAGAGTTGCGTGGGATGCAGCGCTACGTGGAGCGGCGTTCCGAAGCGTTCGTGCGCCTCGGGATTCGTGAACACAACTGACAACGCGCCATGCGACTCCGCGCCCCAGCAGCAGCCCGCGGCGAAGCAGCCTACCCGCCCGATGCCGTGTCCGAGGGCGACGCCGGGCGCGAACGCATCCGCGGTGACAAGCCCCGGCATGCCCTTCCGCCGCACGTAGAGGACGGCGAACGCGAGCGCGAACACCAGGCCGCCGAAGAAAACGCCGCCGGCCTGGAGCGTCGAGAACGAGAACAGAGCGAGCGGGTTCGCGGCGTAGTAGCCGAAATCGAGCGCGATCATGAGCGCCTTCGCGCCCACTATGCCCACGAGAGCGGCGTAGACCGCCAGGTTCATGGCCGACTCGCGGTTGAGGCCGCAGCGCCGCCCGAGCCGGCCTGTGATCCACACTGCCGCCAGGAACCCCAGCGCAACCAGCAGGCCGTACGCCGGCAACTGAAACTGTCCGATAGGTATGAAAGGATACATCAGGTTGTGGTGACGGCGGAGCGGCGCGCGCACAGCATGTCGAGCAACACGAGCGCGGCCCCAACCGTCAGAGCCATGTCGGCCACGTTGAATGCGGGCCAGCGGTACGCTCCGACGTAGAACTCCAGGAAGTCGGTGACCGCGCCGCGGACCAGGCGGTCGTACAGATTGCCGAGCGAGCCGCCCATGATGAGCGCCAGCCCGTAGCGCAGCTTGAGGCTGTCGCCGAGCCGTCCGTTAGGACGCCACAGCAGGAACGCGATCAGAACCAGGGCAGCAGTGGAGACGCCCACAAAGAAGAAGGCGCGCCAATCGGGGTCGGCGTTGGCGAACATGCTGAACGCGCCCCCGGGGTTCTCGGTGTGGATGATGTTGAAGAAGCCGGGAATAACCGAGTACGTATCCCAGGCCGATACGAAGCTCCGGATGAGCGCCTTGGTGGCGAAGTCCAGCACAAAAACCACGGCCGCGAGGCCAAACGGCAGATAACGCTCGCGATTGCTCAACTCCTAGCGATCTCCTCGACGGCCTCGGCGCACGCGGCACAGATGGCCGGGTATTCGGCGTTTGCGCCTACATCCGTAGTGTACTTCCAACACCGCTCACACTTCGTGCCCTCGGCGCGCGCAACCTCGATGGCCAGCTCTCCCTCGCCGCGGTCCAGCTTCACCTGCGAGACCACGAACAGGGTGGGTAACTCGCCCGCGTAGCGCTCCAGCAGAGAGTACTCATCACCGGCGGCGCGCAGGCGGATCTGCGCTTCGAGCGGGGAGCCGATCGTCTTCTCCTGCCGCGCCGCCTCCAGGCTCTTGAGAACGCTGTCGCGCACGCCCATCAGCCGTTCCCAATCCGCCATGCGCTCGCGCGCGGCAGCGGGCAGATGGGCCGTGAGTTCCTCCGGGGCGGGGAACAGCGCCAGGTGAACGCTGTCCGGCGCGCCGGCGGGCTTCGGCATCTCGGCCCAGACCTCTTCCGTGGTGAATGTGAGTATCGGCGCCATCAATCTGACCAGGGCCCAAGTGATGCGCCACAGCGCCGTCTGACCTGCGCGGCGAGCCTTCGAGCGCGGGGCGGAGGTGTAGAGGCGGTCCTTCATCACGTGGAAGTAGATCGCGCTCAGGTCGATGGTTGCAAAGTCGTACACCGCGCGGTAGACGCGGTGGAACGCCAGTTCGTCGTACCAGCGCAGGCAATCACGGACAAGCTGCTCGGTCCGCAACAGGATCCACTGATCCAGTTCCTCCAGCTCGGGGCCAGGGACGGCATCCGCGGCCGGATCGAAGTCCGAGATGTTACCGAGCGCGAAGCGGAACGTGTTGCGCAGCTTGCGGTAGGCCTCGGCGAGGCGCTGCAGGATGGTATCGGAGATGACGATGTCGTCGGTGAACTCCACAGAGGCCACCCACAGCCGCACCACCTCCGCGCCGTACTTCTTGAAAAGGTCCTGCGGCTCCACAAAGTTGCCGAGGGATTTCGAAAGCGCGCGGCCCTGCTCGTCGAGCGTGAAGCCGTGCGTGGCGCAGGCGCGATAGGGCGAGCCGCCGCGAAGCCCCACTCCCACCAGCAGCGAGCTGTGGAACCAGCCGCGATACTGATCGCCGCCCTCGATGTACAGGTCGGCCGGCCACGGCAGGCCGTTCTCGTGGGTCAGCACGGCGAGGTGGCTCGCGCCGGAGTCGAACCAGACGTCGAGAATGTCGTTCTCCTTGCGCCATTCCTGAGCGCCGCAGCGGGAGCACTTCACGTCCGGGCCCACGAGTTCGTTCGCGCTCATGGTGTACCAGATGTCGGAGGTGTGCTCGGCGAACAGCTCGACGACGCGGTCGAGTACCTTGCGGTCCGTCAGCGCCTGGTTGCACTTCTCGCAGTAGAAAACGGTGATGGGCACGCCCCACACGCGCTGGCGCGAAACGCACCAGTCCGGGCGGGCGGCGATCATGTTTGAGATCCGGACCTCGCCCCACTCGGGCTTCCACTGCACGTGCTTGATGGCTTCGAGAGCGCGCTCGCGCAGGCCATTGCGCTCCATCGAGATGAACCACTGCTCGGTGGCGCGGAAGATGGTGGGGTTGTGGCAGCGCCAGCAGTGCGGATAGCTGTGCTCGAGCTTCTGTTCGGCGAGCAGCGCGCCGCGGTCCCGCAGAATCTTCGTGACGATCGGGTTAGCTTCCCAGACGGTCTTGCCGATGATCTCCTCTGGCAGAGTGCCGTCCGCGCCCTGCGCGTGGAAGAAGCGCCCTGCGGTATCGACGGGGCAATAGGTCGGCAAGCCGTACTTCTGGCCGGTGAGGTAGTCCTCCTGCCCGTGCCCGGGGGCGGTGTGGACCGCGCCCGTGCCCTGTTCGAGCGTCACGTAATCGGCAAGCAGTCCCACCGATTCGCGTTCGAGGAACGGGTGCCGGAACTTCGCGCCTTCGAGCCGCGCGCCCTTGAAGCGGGCGACCTCCTGGACGATGCGCCACTCGCAGGCACGCGCCGTGGCCTCGAGCAGATCCGCGGCGACGATGTACACGTCTCCGCCCACATCCACCGCGACGTAATCGAACTCGGGGTGATAGGCGATGCCGAGGTTGGCTGGGATGGTCCAGGGCGTGGTGGTCCAGATGAGCCCGTAGATGTTCCGGCCGGCGAGCGCCGGGTCGATGGCGGCGGCATCGGACGTCAGGGCGAAACGAACCCAGATTGAGGGGCTGGTATGGTTCTCGTACTCGACCTCGGCCTCGGCCAGGACGGTGCGATGGAAGATGCACCAGTTCACGGGCTTGAGGCCCTGATAGACGTAGCCCTTGTCAAGGAACTCGACGAACGCGCGCGCGATGGTGGCCTCGTACTGCGCGCTCATGGTGAGGTAAGGATCCTCCCAGCGGCCGAGCACGCCCAGGCGCATGAAGTCCTCGCGCTGTATGTCGACCCACTTGGCCGCCGTCTTGCGGCACTCGGCGCGAATCTCCTGCACGCTCATGCTCGCCTTGCGCGGGCCGAGCTCGGCGTCAACGCGGTGCTCGATGGGCAGGCCGTGGCAGTCCCAGCCGGGCACGTAGGGGGCGTCGAAGTTGCTCATCGTCTTCGACTTGACGATGAAATCCTTGATGGTTTTGTTGAAGACCGTGCCCGAGTGGATGCGGTTGTTGGCGTAGGGCGGGCCGTCGTGAAGAACGTACAGCGGGCGGCCGGCGCGCGCCTCGCGGATGCGGTGATACAGCCGCGTCTCCTGCCAGTGCTTGATGAAGCCAGGTTCACGCTGGGCCAGCTTGGCCTCCATCGGGAACTTTGTGCGGGGCAGGTTGACCGTTTTCTTGATTTCGAGGGTCTTCTGTGACATGTAGGGGAAGCTACCATTATAAGCGTTAAGCCTCGGCCCACCAATAAGGTGCACGAGCGCGCTGGAGAGCGGCGTGGGCGGAGCTGAAGCTGCGCAGGGGGCTGAAGTCGGCATCCCTGATCACCGGATCCAGTTCCCTGGCGCAGGTTGCTGCCCCAAGCCGCTCAGAGCATCGATTCCACGCTCGAATAGACGCGTTCGAGGGCCGCCGGAAGCGCCGATGCGTCCTTGCCACCGGCCTCGGCCATGTCCGGACGGCCGCCGCCGCGCCCGCCCACGGCCTGCGCCACCGCGCCCGCGAGTTTGCCGGCGTGGACCTTCGCCGTGAGGTCCTTCGTGACAGCGGAAACGATCGCCACGCTCGAATCCTCGGCTGTAGCGAGCACCACCACCGCCGTCTTCCACTTGTTCCGCAGAGAATCGGCGAGCGTGCGCATCTGGGCGCGATCCATGCCCTCCACTCGCGCGGCCAGCACCTTCGCGCCCTTGATCTCGCGCGCCTGAGCCTCGAGCCCGCCCGATTGCGCCTGCGCCAATTTGCTCTTGAGCTGCTCCACCTGCCGCTCCAGCGCGCGCCTGGCCTCGACGGTCTTTTCTAGCTGGTCGAGAAGCTCGGTATCGGACGTGCGCAGCGTGGCTG
>JBLNBX010000048.1:0-17661 GCA_050260275.1 bacterium | reverse complement strand
TGAACTCCCGTGGTCCGTTCGCCTTTCGGTAGAGCACGCGCGTTACCAGAATGCCCGCCTCGGCCACGATGGAGCGTCCCGGCTCTACGAACAGCGTCAGCCCGTGCTCCCTGACGCGCGCGCAAATCTCGGCCACGGTGGCGCGGATGTCAGGCGCGGCGTCGCCCTCGCGGTACGAGACGCCCAGCCCTCCGCCGAGGTCAAGGTGCCTGATGGCAAACCCGCACGCGCGCAGCCTCTCCGTGAGCGCCAGCATGCGGTCGAGCGCTTCGAGCACCGGGGCGCTCGAAGAGATTTGCGATCCGATATGGCAGGCGACGCCCTCGAGCGCTACGTTGCGCAGCCCGCGCGCCCTGGTGTAAACGCCCTCAACCTCGGCGATATCGATGCCGAACTTGTTCTCCCGCAGGCCCGTGCAGATGTAGGGGTGCGTCTCCGCGTCTACGTCCGGGTTGACGCGCACCGCGGCGCGCGCCACGATGCCGCGCCTTGCCGCCAGCGCATCCAGAAGCGCGAGCTCTGCCTCGGACTCGCAATTGAAGGCGTGAATGCTCCTCTCCAGCGCGTAGTCGATCTCCTCGGCCGTCTTTCCGACGCCCGAAAAGACGATCCCCTGCGGATCCGCGCCGGCCCTCAGCGCCCGGAACAGCTCACCTCCGGAAACTATGTCGAACCCGGCTCCATTGCGGGCTAGCAGCGCCAGGACGGCCTGCGTCGAGTTCGCCTTCATCGCGTAGCAGACGCGGTGCGGCACGCCGGCCAGACCCTCGTCGTAGGTGCGGTACGCCTCCAGTATGGCGTCAGCCGAGTAGATGTAACAGGGCGTTCCAGCGCGCTCGGCGATACTGCGCACCTCAACCTCGCCGCAGAACAGCGCGTCGCCTTTGTAGTGGAATGGACTGGTCATTATGGACTATTGCGCGATTTTCATGACAACGAGCGTCTGATCGTCGAACGGCGGCGCCCACTCGTCGAACAGATCGACATCGGCGTAGATCGCATCCACGATCGACTGCGCCGTTCCCGAGCAGGCGCGTTGTATGACCGCGCCCAGGCGCTTGCGGCCGTACTCCTCGCCGGCGGGGTTGATCTGGTCCGTTATGCCGTCCGAGGCGAGGACGATGACGTCGCCCGGCTCGGTCTGGAACGTCGTCTGTTCGTACTCGCGATTCGGCAGGAGACCGAGCGGCACTCCCTCAACGCGCGGTGTTATGATGCGGCCGCCGCGGCACACTATCGGGGGAGGTCCACCCGCGTTCGCCATCACGAAACTTCTCGTGTCGGCCGACCACATAAGCGCGAGCAGCGTGAGGTACCTGGAATCAACCTGCCGTTCGAGCAGCATGTGGTTCAGCACGAGGAGCATCTCGCCCGGCTCGCGCTTGCGGTGCGCCACGGTGCGCGTGAGGCCGCCGGCGAGCGCGGCATACAGTGCGGCCGCGACGCCCTTTCCGCTCACGTCTCCGAACGTCGTCAGGAGGCTCGCGTCGGAGTACTCGAAGAAATCGTAAACGTCGCCCCCGATCGCCTGCGCGGGCTTGTAGCCTACGGCGATCTCCAGGCCCTCTACCGCCGGAGCCTTTCTCGGCAGCAGCGCGAGCTGAAGGTCGTGCGCCGCGGCCAGGTCCGCCGCTATGCGTTTTTCGCGCTGCGCTATCTCGCCGTACAGCCGCGCGTTCTCCACCGAGCTGGCAATCTGCGGCGCGAGCAGCGATAGCATGCGCACGTGATCGTCCGTGAAGTACGCCGGGCGGCTGCTCTCCAGGTCCATCACGCCTATCACGTTGTCGCGCACCATGAGCGGCACTGCGACCTCGGAACGCACATCAGGATGGAACGCGAGGTACCGCGGGTCGGAGAGCGTGTCGTCGGCGCGGATCACCTCGCGCGTGGCGGCGGCCGCGCCCGTAATTCCTTTGCCGAGGGGGATGTTGTCCAGGTCAACGCACTTGTCGTAGCGGATGCTGAACCGGTGCCGCAACGACTCGGACTCGCGATCCAGCAGCAGTATGCTGAACGCGTCGTACTTGATCAGGGACTTGATGGCGGCCGCGATGTGATTCAGCAGCACGTCGAGATCGAGGATCGAGGAGAACTCCTGCGATAGCCGGGTCAGGATGCGAAACGTGCGGTTCTGGCGCTCGACCCTCCGGTACAGCCGTGCGTTGTCGATGGTGGCCGCCACGCGCGCCGCGATAAGCCGCAACATGGCGCGCTCGTACTCGCCGTAGGCCTCGAGCTGCGTGGATTCCACATCGATGACGCCCACCAGCTTGCCGCGCGCGATCATAGGCACGGCGAGCTCAGACCGCACCGCATCGAGCGCGTTCAGATACCGCGGGTCCTTGCGGACATCGCCGACCAGCACGGGCTCGCGTGTGGCCGCGGCCGTCCCCGTGAGCCCCTCCCCGAGCGGAATCGAGAGGCGCTTGATGACCTCCTCGCGGTGTCCGATAGCGTAGCGGATGCGGAGGTCCTTGCTCTTCTCGTTGTAGAGCAGGATCGCGAACACATCGTAGGCAATGACTTTGGCGACGATCTCGGAGATGTTCGCCAGCAGGCCCTCTAGATCGGTGAGCGTTTCCGTGGTTGCGGCTGAGACTTCCAGAAGGAAGTCAAGCAGCTCTGAGCGCTGCCGGAAGCGCACGGCTCTGGGTGCGGAACTTGCCATCAGCGGACTGCCTGCACAATGCGGACGCCCGCGCTCGTGCCGATGCGATTCGCGCCGGCCGCGATCATGGCTTCCAGATCTTCCAGCGTGCGTATGCCGCCCGCGGCCTTGACTCCCATCTCGGAGCCAACGGCCTCGCGCATCAGCTCTACGTCGTGAGCCGTCGCTCCGCCCGGCCCGAAACCAGTCGAGGTTTTCACGAACTCCGCGCCCGCGGCCTTCGCGAGCCTGCACGCCTCGGCCTTCTGCTCGTCATCCAGCAGCGCCGCTTCTATGATCACTTTGAGAATCGCTCCACCGTTGTGGGCGGCGGCGGCCACGGCCTCGATATCCCGCGCTACGGCCTCGCTATCGCCCGACCGAAGCGCGCCGACGTTGATCACCATGTCAATCTCGCGGGCGCCGGCAGCGGCAGCCTCTGCGGCTTCGAACGCTTTCGTCGCGGTCGCGTCGGCGCCGAGCGGGAACCCGCACACGGTGCATACCTTTACTTCCGAGCCGGCCAGTTCGCGCACCGCGAGCGGCACCCAGTACGGGTTCACGCAAACGCTGGCGAAGCCGTACTCGCGCGCTTCCGCGCACAGGGACGCTATTTGTGCGCTGGTCGCCTCGGGTTTTAGCGCCGTGTGGTCGATCAGCCGCGCTACCTCGCGCACCCGATCCATAGGACTCCGATTTTACCGTACCGTGGCGACCCGGACGGTGTTGTTCGGTTCCACTCTCAGTCGAAAGCCCACGCCGGACCGCGAAATGCACAAAGTGGCTGCCGCTTTGCAAGTTCGCCAGGGACAGCAGGCCCGCATCCAGCCGGACGCCGGGCGCGCGCCGCTTCAGCCACCTCGAGACAGCTGCGTGCGTTCCGGGCCGGCCTGCCGGGGACAAGGGGTCTACAGCGCCAGGCCTGTGCTACCATTGATTTGGTCCACACACCGCCGCGGAGAGGTGGCTGAGTGGTCGAAAGCAGCGGTTTGCTAAACCGTCGTAGGGGCCTAAACCTCTACCGGGGGTTCGAATCCCCCCCTCTCCGCCAGCGATTGGGGGCTCTTCGCCAACAATGGGGGGCAGGCCCCGATCCCATCTCGCTGTTCGCTGATGGATCGCGTTCTATTCAGAGCCGGAATCGCAGCGCCGCGCAGACGCCGCCGACCTCGGCCAGGAGCGAGGGGTCTTCAATGAATCTCACCTGAGCGCCGGTCTGATATACCCGCCTCACCAATTCGTCGGAGATCTTGACTTCGGCCCCAGGGGGGAGCTCGGCCACTGACGGCGCGAGCGCCGGATGCAGGCTCTCCGCCTCCGGATGGATTTGGTCGAGTGCCCCGCTTACGTACAACGTGTAGACCTGCCCATTCGACAGAGCCTGGAGCACATCATGCACCCCGATCGCAGCCAGCCCTCCGGCCCGGTATTCGTCAATCGTTGCTCGAACGCTCTCGGCATCGGTACGCGCATCCTCTGCCCGAATGGCCTCAATCGTGGCTTTGAAGACTTCGTGATCCGGAGCCGTGATGTCCAGTTTCATTTCGTCAACGACCCTATCAGCCAGAGTTGGCGGCAGTTGTTCCCGCAGGACCGGCAGGATCAGATCATCCCCGGCAAGAATGATATGTTCAAGGTTTTCCTCGCGTACGACACGGTCGAGCTGTTCCACAACCTCCTTGGCGTGGCGTAATTGATAGTTCTCGACCTTGAATTGAGCGCGCCGGAGCCACCAGCCCTCGATCCATGAGCGGCTCCTCACTTTGACGTTCGTTATGGTCTCCACGCCGAGTGTGCGCCCTAGTCCAAACACAAAGATCCGCGCCGAGTTCGTGTCCGCGATGACAGCGGCGTAGGAACGGTGCTTATCGTAGAGCTTCGCGAGGTCATACAGATGCGGCTGGTGGTAAACGTAGAGCTGGTTCTTCTCGAACGGAGCGTCGAACTGAAGCGCTTCAAAGAAGCCGTCCGCTGCCGAGCAGGCGAAAATTGCAGCTCCGTTCGACGATGGCCGAAGTCCGGTCTCCAGCCATGATCGGATGCGTTCGGCGTCCTGCTCGAAGCTCAGCCGCTCTGGCGATTCCTGTGGATACGTGGAGGCACGGGCCTTGAGTTCCTTCCGAAGAAAGGGCGAGAAGTTGTCGCGTCCGTGCTGATCCGGCTGAGTGTTGAGGTACACACTGAGGACCGGCATCGTTGTGGGCGCGAAGAGGGCGAGTTCCCTCAGTTTGTCTCGTAATCCGGATGGCGCCGCCATATTCTCGTCTCCTTCGGAAAACAACTAAGTCCTTACGGTCAGGACGGGACACGGCCCAAGTTGAATGACTCGGTACGTTGTCGACCCGAAGACTGCGAGGTTCACAATATTGCGCCCCCGTACGCCCATGACGATTAAGTCGGTTTGAGCCTGCTCCGCGTACTCGATGATCTTCTGGTACGGCTCTCCTGCCAGCACAAGCGGGACGGGCTTCGCCCAGGTCCGCGCTTCCTGGGGTATCACATCCTCAAGCAGTTCCATCGCATGCCTCTCCTGATCAGCGCCCTCGCCCCGTTCCAGCACGTGCAGCAACGTAATTTCCGCCTGGTACTCAAGGGCGAGGGACAGAGCAAACTCGAGCGCACGCGGGGAGTTCTCCGAAAAATCGGTACACCACAGGATGCGCCGGAGCTGGACCGGTTCTTCCGGACTGGCTGGGCTCACAAATTGACGAGCAGGCTCGTGGATCGCCAGGACCGCACAGCGCGCTTTGCGTAGGACCCTTTCGGTCGTGGACCCGACCATCAGGCGATCCAGACCGCGGCGCCCGTGTGTGCCCATAGCGACGAGATCTATCTCGTGTTGTTCGGCGAACTCAAGGATCGAATCCGCTGGAGATCCAGACCGAATGATGGTTTCGATCTCGATCTTGTCGTGCGGGTGGGCCTCGAGCAGTTTCCGCATCTGCTCCTGGAGCGCCGCCATCTGATGTTCATACGTTAGCTCGATCAATTCCGGAGAGATGTAACCTCGGTGTATTTCGAGCGATAGCTCAGCCACGTGCTGCAGAAAGAGCTTGGCATTGTAGTGGCGGGCTAGCGAATATGCGTAGTCGTACGCTTTCGAGGAATACTCAGAGAAATCTACCGGGCACAGAATCCTGGCGAGCGTCAGCATCTCTCTTCGGTTCCGATACATCCTGCGAAGCGGCAGGCGAAGCGGAAAGCGCCCCTTTGCCCATCAGACGCCCTTGCTGGGAAGCCGGTTACGGCGAGAGGAGCAAGGGGGCCGGCCAACTTCTGTTGGCCCTGTTGCTAGCCGGCGCGTACTATTCGGATAGGCGGTCCGAACTCCCCCCAATCGGTACCTTGGCAACACACGTGCACCGACAATTCGACTGCCGCATCCGAATTTGCACGCGTGGGCCAGGAGGAGGTCCGTATATGCACCCCTCGGTTGTTCCACGCTCCCCAATCTGCACCCGTCGCCGGCCGTGAGGCGGGCGACAGGCTCCGGCAGGGCCCAAAACGTAAGTTTCTGAAGCAGCATATGCGCGCCGGATATGAGCGCGCGCAAAACCCCGCGTTTTGCTATCCATCCTGGGGTCCAGGCATCGTATTCTATCCGATGACAAAAAATCACAGGAGGAGTTTCCTAATGAAGATCACAACTCTGACATTAGCTATCGCGCCCCTGTTGGCCGTTTTCCCTGCGGTCGCCCAGGCACCTCCTTCGGCGGCCGAGCGGGAAGCCCGCGCTAAAGCGATGATTGAGGCGGCCAAAGCGCCTCCGGTAGAGGATTTCAAGCCCTCGGTTCTCAATCAGCGCGGCAAACAGTATCCTCAGGTGAACTCCGAGAGGCGGGTCCGCGCGCGTGTCGTGGCTCCTGACGCGCACAGCGTCGCGCTCGACATCGACGCGGTGAGGTTTCCCCTGACAAAAGGCGAGGACGGCGCCTGGGTCGGCACTTCTACCCCGCAGGACGAAGGTTTCCACTACTATCAGTTAGTCATCGATGGCGCACAGGTTCCGGACCCCGGCACCCAGTACTTCTATGGCGCGAGCCGCTGGGGCAGCGGCGTCGAAGTCCCCGCTCACGACCAGGACTTCTACGCCCTGAAGAACGTCCCACATGGGCAGCTGCGGGAAGTCCTCTTTTACTCCAAGCGCTCCGAGGCCGTTCTCCGCTGCTTTGTGTACACGCCTCCGGATTACGATAGCGATCTCAAGAAGCGTTATCCGGTGCTGTACCTGCAGCATGGCGGCGGCGAAGATGAAACCGGCTGGGGCAACCAGGGGCGGGCAAACCTGATCATGGACAACCTGATCGCCGCCGGTAAGATAAACCCCTTCATCATCGTGATGGCGAACAGCTATGTTCCCGGGGCTGACATCCGCCCACCCGCTCCTGCGCCGGCCAAACCGGGCGCTGCTCCCGCCGGCCCGGCGGGGCCTGGCGGTCAGGGTAGACCCCGTTTCAACTTCACAGCGTTCGAGCGGGTCCTGATCGACGACCTGATTCCCTTCATCGACGCCAATTTCCGCACCCTCACCGGCCGGCAGCATCGGGCTATGGCCGGCCTTTCGATGGGCGGCATGCAGACCCGGACGATCACTCTCGCCAACCTCGATAAGTTCGCCAGTATGGGGATCTTCAGCGGCGGCAGCATCGCCCCTTCGGATATCCAGGACATGGAGACTTTCAAGAAGCAGGTGAAAGTCGTATTCGTGAGCTACGGCAGCAAGGAGAGAGGCGCGTCCAGCAAGGCTAACGTGGAGGCGCTGAAAGCAGCCGGCGTCAACGCCGTCTACTATGAGTCCCCGGATACCGCTCACGAATGGCAGACCTGGCGGCGCAGCCTGTATCAATTCGCGCCGCTGCTGTTCCGGGATTAACAGAACACCTCCGGATGATGGGGAGGCTTACGCGTGCTGAGCCCGCGCCCGTCGAACGGCTGCATGCGGCTGTGTTCTTAGACGCATGCGCCGTTCGTCCGGGGGCCGCAAGATGGGTCCTCCCCATCTCTGCCAGACAGAACGTGAAGTTCGGAAGGTCTCCCGCGTCAGGAGTCCGTACTCGACCTTCTGCCGCGCATCTGGCCGGAGTGACCGGCCAAAGCCTCTAGGCTTTCAGTTGCACGAGTTCGATGCCTTCCTTCTTGCCCAGATTTCGCGAGTACTTCCGTTCCCACGGGTTGTTCCAATGCTCGTGCACGCCGAGGCTGGATACCCGCTCCCCGGAAGGCATGTACTTCACCTTGGAAGGCGGGTCCTCGATCAGTGCCGCCTCGTGAAGATAGTTGTCGACGGCGCCACGCACGTGAAGCTGCGTCGGCTCGGATCGCAAGAAATCCACGCCCACGGAGTCGATAGCCACCGGATCCTGGGACATCAGCAAGCTTGCGGGCCACTGATCGCCGAACGAAACCCAGGGCGCGACATCCAGTTCCGATGCCTGGGCCGCGTACAGGCCATCGATTATATACAGCATGTTCTTGAGGCCGAGCTGCCTGTGGGCTGTAATGTCCGTCCAAACACTATACGAACCCATAGGCCGTGACCTCATCTGGATCCAGCCGGAGTGGAGCGGCCGCGGCCCCCAGTAGTCCAACTTCGGCCAGTAAATCGAGCCGAAGTTGTTCTTGGCGCACAGAGTGACTCCAGCTATATCATGCGCTCGCCATACGCACATATTGATGCGGTACTTCGCCTCGACCACAACGGTGGGCACGCATACTATCGGGCTGATAGCCTTAGCCAGCTCCGGGTCGGACCAGCGGAGGGGGTCGGTCATGTCAGGAACCGGAGCTACTCTCCCTTTGACGGCCTTGTCCGGATTGACCATGAAGGTGATGTCTTTGAAAGAAGGTCCGTTGGCCAATATCCGGTTATAGATCGGATCGCCTATGTAGCGGCCACTCGCGACATCGTAGATAGTGATGTCTTCTCCTGGCACCCCCGCCACGTTCACCAGTTGTCTTATCAACGCATTCACGACATGCGGGCTGGCCATTCCCTTTCGTGTGACGGCGCGGTGCGTCCATCCCTCGTCTGGGTACACGTCGCGATTGCAGTTGATCTTTATGGTGATCTTCTCCCCGCGTTTGTAGCCGGCGTCCGTCTTGTGTTGCGTCTTGTTGAAGTGCCGGAAGAGCGCATCCCAAGCCTCTTTGTCCGTCTTCTTCCCCGAAAGTCCCTGCAGGGCTTTGGACATCATGCGCTCGACAACCGCTTCATTGGTGTAGGCGTCGTCCCACCATTCACCCGTTTTCCCGTCCCAAGTCGCAACCTCGGGGTTGTGAACCCACACTACCCGGCCAGGGAAGATTCCCTTTCCAACGCCTATTGGCTTGTTGGGGCCTTCCGGCTGGAACAGAGGCGCTCTATCTACCGGCACCGACGGCGCGGGCTTCGGCATACCCGGCGGCCCGGGCTGCGGCTTGGGACGCTGGCCCTGTGGCGCTTGGCCGCCCGGTGCCTGTGCTTCCGCCAAGCATGCCGGCAGCAGCAGAGCTCCGGATGTCGCTACCAATTTGCGCCGCGAAACTGGCTTCTTGTTTGACATAGATCACATTCTCCTCTTCAACTAGCGATGCGCAAGGGACTCTTTTCCCTCCCGCGCCTGCCGGTTCGCCGCAGCTACTCACGCGCGAGCCGCCTTGCCGGATCTCGGGCGCCGAGCCCGGCCGTTATCCAAACAGATGCCCCCTTACCTCGGCTTCCTTGCTACAGGCTCTATCGGCCCCACCAGCCTGACTCTGCCCCACGTCGCATCGTCATCCGCCTTCCCGTAGATGAGCAGATGGGCGCCGTATCCTCCCCCGTCCGGGTCGGTATGAACGATCTCCATTCCATACTCATCGCCAATGGCCGGCGGGCGCCAATCCGGATCACTCACCCCGAGCGTTGGAGCCATCTCGACACGAGCTTCCAGAATAAAGTCTCCTGTGCCTCTCTTCCAGGGGTCCAGCCGAATCGTGTAGTCAACGCTCCCCGCTGGCATCGGCTCTTCGACATACGTCTTCTCGGCGGTTCCGTGCCGCCACCAGGCCCCGTATGAGGGTTTGCTCGGGTCGGCGATAAAACAGAACGCGTTATCTCCAACTCCAAACTTCTTGGATTTCCCGTGCCGGGGCGCCTCAATGAACCAGCAGATGGCGTCTTTGAACATCCAGCGGGCAGGGGAATGGTTGGGGTCCTCCACATCATTTACGTTGTCACGCACCTCGGCCCCGAAATACAGGTACCTGTCGTCCCAGGCGGTGTAATACCGGGCACTCAGATCCTCCTCTGGCGATGGCTCGTTGCCGTGATCCGTCAATCTGTTGATCGCAGGGTCGTACCAAGGTGAGTGCAGTACCCGAAATAAGTCCCACACCCCGTCGCTGAAGGCGTAATATTTCCACTCACTCAGATCGCCATCGATTACGGGCGGTTTGGATAGCTTGGGAATCGGCAACGGCTCGGAGTAACCGTCCGCACAGTAGGCCACCCCGATGCTGAAGCTGAGGCCGGCCAGGAGCCAACCAGCTACTCGTCCCATAGACACCACCTCTCGCGCTAGCCTTTTTTCGCCTCAGGCATGAGTCGCACGCGGCCACAACGGTGCCTGGCCGTGCGAGGCTGTTCATCCTCAGACAACCTCTACTCTGAATGGCGCCGGCTGCGAATCGGGATGCGGGACGTCATTCCAGAGGTTCTATTCGTCAGCCGGGCAGCCCAGCGAAAGCGCGCTGTCGGTCGCGCGCCAGCCCCATGCACCCGAGAGGCTGAGCGCCCAACGTGCCTGGCGGCCGCTCAATGACACCGATCGAGAGGCTACTGGATTATAGGCGTAACTGCTGGACGTTGCAAGAGCGGCTTCCCCTTAACCCACGGGCCTACCCTGGTCAAAGCCGGTTCTGGCCCCGCGTAGCTAGGTTGAGAAGCAGTGAGGAGAACTCGGACCCGGAGAGCAGATATTCAGAGTCTCACGCGGCCTTAACTCGGCAGGGCACGAATACGTGGACCGCCAGCGCGTTGAGCAAGCGCATCAAGCGCATACGGCCCGCGCCAAAAGAAGCCAGGTGAGGCGGAGTGGATAGCAGGGCGTAGGAGAGGCAACCATCCTTGCAGCCCTCCAAACAATGACTACGCTTCCGGCGAGCAAGCGCTTTGCGTAATCTGCAATCAGTCCTGACTAGCTGCCAGTGTCTCCCGGCTCACACTGGAGCGACAGTCCGGCACGTGTTGAGCCCGGCAAGGCGTAGTCGCAAGACAACTATCACCAATGGATTTCGCCGCTTGAGGTGGTCCTCTTCAACGAGCGGGCGAGCACAGCTGACAGGCGGCCCGGGGCCGCAAACAGCTCTCATTCACGTGGTGAAATGGCTAACTCCGATTGCCAACTAATTGTTGCAAGGGACTAGTGTTTGCTCTTGACACAGTTAGCGACTTGGTGTAGGGTCGAGGCTGCCTGCAGTTTGTAAGCGATTGCAGGAGGGCTGTCGTTACCGGTTGTGAGTGACGGGACTCGCGTGCGGTAACAGCAAGTAAGAGCCTTTCATGTAAGCGAGCTGCAGGGCAACGGGTTACTCGGGTTGGGAAAGAGGAGAGACTTTGGTTGTGGGACTAGTTAGGGGATCGATTCAGGGACACGGCTGCGATCAGGAAGGGCGCTGCCCCCCAGTTATTCCTTGCCATAGCTAACTCACTCACTCCCAGGTAACTGTGATTCGGGACGCGGGTGCGCCCCGGAGCCGCTTCAAAAGGTGCAGTGTGCCGTCGTGAGAGGGAGGAATGTAATGATGGCGCTTCAGAGGCTCAGGACTCAATTCCTGGTATTTGCGACTATCGCATCGCTGTTTGTAGTCGTCGCAGCTGCCCAGACGTTCTACGGCTCAATCGTCGGCACTCTGACCGATACCACAGGCGCGGTGGTCCCGGGTGCTACGGTCAACTTGACAAACACAGGCACGGGTGAGCGCCGGACGTCCACCACGGCGCCGGATGGCGGTTACCGGTTCGTGAATCTGATCCCAGGCACATACAGGGTGGAAGTCCAACAGACCGGTTTTAAGCGGTACGTCCGTGATCAGATACAGGTGAACGTCGAAGCTGCGATTCGCGTGGATATTGCCGTGGAGGTAGGCGACCTGACGCAGTCTGTCGAGGTCTTGGCGGAAGCCCCGCTGTTGCAGACAGAAAATGCATCGCTCAGCCAGATCGTGGCCGACAGATCTGTGCAGGAGCTTCCTCTGAATGGGCGAAACGTTCTGAACCTTGTGGCGCTCGTGCCCGGGGTGGTGCCGCAGGGCGGCAGCGAAGGCAGTTTGACCGGGAAGAACATATTCGCCGCGGGCAACTACCAGATCGGCGGGGGCACGGCAAACCAGAGCGCCACGCTGTATGACGGCGTTCCCGTCAATATCGCGTACAGCAACGCGACGATTCTGGTACCTAGCCAGGATGCCGTGTCCGAGTTTCGCGTGCAGACCAACAATCTCAGTGCCGAGTACGGACGCTACACGGGTGGCGTGATCAACGTCGCCTCCAAAGGGGGCACGAACGAGTTTCACGGAAGCGCCTATGAATTCCTGCGCAACAAGGCCCTGAACGCAAACACGTTTTTCGGTAATGCCGACGGCCTGGAAAAGCCTGCTTTCAACCAGAACCAGTTCGGCGTCACGGTAGGGGGGCCGATCAGAAAAGACAAGACCTTCTTCTTTGCCGGCTACGAAGGCTACCGCCAGCGTCAGGCGGTTCAGTTTCGGTACACGGTCCCGACGGCCGACCGGCTGATGGGAGATTTCTCCAATTTTCGCAACGCGTCGGGCAGCCTGATTCCGATCTATGATCCGGCGACTCAGTGCGGCGCCCACGACAACGCCCCCTGTGGTGAGGGAGGGCAGCAGCGCCAGCCGTTCCCCGATAATGTGATCCCGCCAAACAGGATCAATCCCGTGGCAAAGAACTACATAGCGTTCCCGTATTGGGGGAAGCCGAACACTGACGGGCTGGAATTCACCCACCAGTACAACTACTCCAAGAATGTCAGTACGGGGGGCAACAACGATCAGCTGAATTTCCGGGTCGACCAGAATGTAAGCGAGAAGCAGCACCTGCTGGCGCGATACACGCGTTGGAAGTCGGCAAATAAGGAGGTCGACATATATGGGAATGGGTTGTACACCGGCGACCCGTATTCCCCCGAGCGGTTTGTCACCACTCAGGTAGTAGTCGCCGATACATATTCGTTCAGCCCGACGACCATCTTCGACATCAGGCTGGGCTTCACACGATGGGAGTATGACAGAACGCCAGGCACCACAGGAATCAACATACCGGAAGCAACCGGATTACCCAGCTACTATAACCAGCTCGACGCCCTTCGTGGTTTGACCGGATCGACAACGATTCCGACCATGTCGGTTTCCGGTTACAACGCCGTTTCTACGGGCCAGATTTACGGTATCACAAACAACTACACGATCTCGCCAAGCCTGATCAAGACCGTTGGGCGGCACACGCTCAAGTTCGGAGCCGACTTGCGCCGGCTGGACTTGAACTACTACCAGGACAACAATCCGGGAGGAACTTTCTCTTTTTCCAACCTGTTCACTTCCCGTAACGCCTTGAATCCAGGCGCAACCGGCGACAGCTTCGCGTCCTTCCTGTTGGGCTTGCCGGCAAGCGGCAACGTTCAGACGTCGCTGTTTTCAGCCGCTGGAATGCGCTATCAAGGTTACTACGTCAACGACACTTTCCAGGCGACTAACAAATTGACCCTGACGTTCGGTGTGCGGTGGGAAATTCCAGGAGTTTACACCGAGCGATTTGACCGCCAGACGACTTTCAACCCGGACATGGTGAATCCTGTACTCGAGGCCGCGGGCATCCAGGTGAACGGAGCTCCCGTGAAGGGAGCGTTCGTGCTGGTCAACAGCCCCGATCATCCGGAGCGAGGACTGCGGCCCGAGAGGTGGGGATTGATTGTCCCCCGAATCGGAATAGCGTATCGCCTGACTGATAGGACGGTGATTCGAACCGGCGCGGGAATGTTCTTGATCCCCTCGGATGCCGTCTTCGCAGAGGGGCCGTGTCAGAGTGCCATCAACTACATCACTGAGAACATGGTCTCGTCGATTGACAGCCAGGTCACCGCGGTGAATACTCTCAGCAATCCCTACCCGAACGGCTTCTCGGCGCCTCCACAGCGCGACCCGAGTTACCAATTCCTGTTGCTGGGGCAATCCCAAATCCGCTCGCCTTTGAGGGAGGACGCTCAGGGCCACACGTATCAATGGAATTTTTCGCTGCAACACCAGTTCCCCAGCGATGTCGCGGTGGAGGCTTCGTACTCGGGATTGCGCGGCCTTCATCTTTTCAGAGGCAACCCATCCATGCAGCGAAACTATCTGACTCGCGAGACGATTGCGTCCATGGGCGCCCAACTTCGAGAGCAGGTACCTAATCCGTTCTACGGGCTGATCAAGGTGGGGGCGCTCAGCCAGCCGACGGTTCAGCGAGGGCAACTGCTTATGCCCTTTCCGCAATATCAGTCGCTCCATGACTACGGCGGCCGCGTGGGCGACAGTATCTATCATTCGCTTCAGGTCAAAGCGGAGAAGCGCTTCAGGCGAGGTGGCATGATCTTAGGCGCCTACACCTTCTCCAAATCCCTCGGCAACACCGAAACGTATTCGAGTTGGCTCGAAGGAGGGGCGAGCGGGACCGGCGCAGCCGGCGTTCAGGATTGGAGCAATCTGAAGTCCGAACGTTCGCTTTCGAGCTTTGATTCGAGGCAACGCCTTACTATCAGCTACGTGGTTGACCTTCCGTTCGGTAGGGGACAGCACTTCCTGCCTGACGTCAAAGGGATTGCCGATAAGCTGATTTCGGGGTGGGGCATCAACGGCCTGTCCACATTCCAGATGGGCATGCCGCTGGCACTGACCGCTTCGCCGAACCAGACCGGGTTCAACACCGGCTTGCGGCCCAACGTAGTACCGGGCTGCAAGAAGGTGATCGGTGGCCCGATCCAACAGAGACTGGACAAAGCGTTCAACACAGAGTGCTTCTCTGTTCCGGACGCGTTCACATTCGGTACGGAGAGCCGCACGGATCCGGAGCTTCGCGGTCACGGAATAAACAACTTCGACTTTGCCGTCTTCAAGCGGACAACGATACGAGAACTCTACCAACTCGAGTTCAGGGTGGAAACGTTCAATCTGTTCAACCGCGTGAAGTTCTCCAACCCTGACACGACTGTTTCGACTTCCGCGACTTCGACGTTCGGGAGGATTACGAATCAGGCGAACACCCCACGGCTCCTTCAGCTTGCTCTTCGATTCCGGTTCTAGGCCGGCGAGATGGTCTGCTACGGGGCCAACACGATGTGCTAGATACGTCCGCTGTTTAGGAATACAGCCGGCCAGTTCTTGGATGGGACGCTGCGTGGCGCCGCGCAGCGTCCCATTCCTGCTCTGTCGCACGCGGAACCGGCCCGAAAAACGCGCGAATATTTACTGCACCCTACCCCTATCCGGTGGGATTGTCCGGTATACTTTTGAGTCAGCCGGCAGGCGAATGTGCGCCGTTACCGGCTAGACTGGCTGGATTGAGGCGCCCAGGCGCACGGAGCCTATCATGGCATACGTTCTTTTCAGTAAGGATGTCTGGCCCACCGTTAACAGGTATGTGCAGCCTGTTCACATCCAGGTTTCACAGATCATCATCGAGATAGAGATCACGGACGATCGCGTCCGCCTCGCGGCGGCGAAGGATCCCCTTCTGCACCAGCGCATGGTGAACACAGTTCAGCTGCTGGTGGAAAACGATCTGTGCCAGTTGCTTGCCTACCAGATCGGCATCGCGGACGCGAAGGCCGGCGAGGCCAAAAGGGCCGGCAATGAAGCGCGGTTCCGGGCGGCCGTCAGCGGCGTCCCTCAGGCGCTCGACGCAGTCAAGCAGCAGATCATCCCGCGAATAGAAGCCGCCGCGACACAGGTGTGGCTAAACTTGACGCGGACCCGCCAGGAGTACCGCAGTTACCAGATCAAGACCGCGCTCAAGATTGGCGCTTCGGTGGCCTCCATCGGTGTCGGCATCGGTTCCGCCGTTGGCACGACGGGTGCCAGCCTGGCGGTTTCCATCTACGGGATCGCCAAGGGCGTCGCCGACCTGCTCGTCACGTTCCGTAACGCCGCTCAGGAAGCCGAGGGCATTGAGAAGAGACTGCAGCAAGCGATTCGCAATGCCCGCATCGTATTTGAAAAAGCCGGGCGTAAACAGGGTGTCGCCTGGGAGGTAGGCCGCACTTTTATCTCCAAGACGCTTTCCTCGGCGGTTGACATCGACACTCCATCGAAGTGCAACGAGCTTAACGAGCTGTTCGGATCCAAGCTGGATGGGCTGGAGGTTGCGGCTCACAGCGCCTCCGAGAAGCTCAACACGGTTCTGGAGAAGGCCGAAGAGCTCGGGAATGTCATCCGGATGTCGCAGATCTCCTCCCCGACACTGGTTTCGACCAGCGCGGACCTGGCGGCGATGAAGCTGCGTCCTATCCACCCCGCGCCCGGGCGCTCGCAGCCGCAGGTCGACCCGGCCGTGGTCCGGCAGCAGCACGCCTTGGCCGCGCTAGAAGCCGAAGCGCATAAGCTCATCCAGCGCATCTCCTCGGAAAACCCTCCGGGGCTCTGGAAACGCGTCGAGGGCGGCAGAGAGCGCAAAAAGGAGTACGACCGCGCCGTCGCCTACCTCCAGGGCAAGCTGCCCACGTGGACCGCGAACCTCCAAAAGGTCGTCGGATTCGCCATCGGAACCGGCCTAGGAGTTGAGGATATCGGAGGAGCGCTGGAGAACGCCGCGTTCGAACTGGTGGATGCCTTCGGCGACAAGGCTGTAGACCTGGCGGTAGCGACGTATGGCCGTGTCACCACGCGCAAGCCTTCCGGGCCGAAGGTACAAATAGGCCAGCGGCCCGGCACGCCGCCGCCGCGGCCACCAGCTCCAATGTTGCAGCCGCGGCGTCCTGCTCCACCGCCTCCGCGGCATACACCGCCCCGGTATCCCCCGCCTCCTCCGCCGCCGCGAAAACCATGATCGGGTAAGGCGCGGGCGCGCAGCGCCAGGCCAGTTCACCGGTTCGCTCTTGCGGCCGGCCGTTTCCATCGCCGGCCGCTCGCTCCACTGCTGTGTCCAGCGCGATGACGGCTGCTGGCACTCCACACACAGCGCGTCAGAACGCCGCTAAACGGCCACTGGATGCGATGACCACACACCCCTCTGATCGCGCGCTCGCGTAAGACACTTGCTGCTGCCGCCCTCAGTTTTCAGCATCTTTCGGGCTTCCATCAGAGTCGAATAGCCAGAGCCGCCTGACGGCTCCGCCGGCCGCCGGCGTGGCGCTCCAAGTTACACGAGCTCCCGCGCTCAGGCGTGTGCCACGGAGGCGCGGCGCGCTGGAGGAGATGCGTTGACCATGACCAGGAGAACCCTACTCGAACTCGCCGGTTTCGGCGCCGTTGCGGCTGTCTCGGCTCCGAACGTTGCGGTGGCCGCTGTTGATTCCCCCTTCACGCTTCCCAAGCTGCCTTACGCGGTGGACGCACTCGAGCCGTACATCGATGCGCAGACGATGCAGATACACCACGGCAAGCACCATCAGGCGTATGTCGATAACCTGAACAAGGCTGTCGGCGGGGACGCATCTCTGTCGCGGCTCACCGCCGAGCAGTTGCTGCAACGTCTGGACACGCTGCCCGCGGCCATCCGGACCGCTGTCAGGAACCATGGCGGGGGCCACGCGAATCATTCGCTGTTCTGGCAGACGCTGGCTCCGGCTGGCAGGGGCGGAAAGCCTTCGGGCAAGCTCGCGGCGGCAATCGCGAAGAAGTTCGGCGGGCAGGAGAAACTCGAGGAACAGCTCCAGGCTACATCGATGGGCGTTTTCGGAAGCGGCTGGGCATGGCTCTCGCTGGATTCAACCGGCAACCTGGTCCTCGAATCCACTCCCAACCAGGACAGCCCGCTCCTCACCGGCAAGCGCCCCTTG
>JBLNBX010000047.1:0-58962 GCA_050260275.1 bacterium | reverse complement strand
GTCCGGCCTGGCGCCAACGTCAACCCGGCGTTCTCCCAGAAGTACTTTGCCGTTTACAGCCAGAACGACTGGCGCGCCACTGATAAGCTCACCATCAACCTCGGCCTCCGCTGGGA
This sequence comes from bacterium, assembly GCA_050260275.1. GTDB lineage: Bacteria > Acidobacteriota > Terriglobia > Bryobacterales > Bryobacteraceae > DATMXS01. The sequence goes on along the minus strand of JBLNBX010000047.1, from coordinate 58,846 downwards.
TCTTCAGCCCGGCCCAACCGAGCGTTTCGACCGCATGTCCGCCTGGGACCTCGAGGCCATGAACTCTTTCGGCACGCTGGGCAGAATCGCTTTCGCTGGCAAGGACGGCTACAGCCGCAACCTGTGGGACACCCAGTACAACAACTGGGGCCCCCGCATCGGCGCGGCTTACCAGCTTGATCCCTCCACGGTTTTCCGTGGCGGCTTCGGCATCACGTACCTGCCCAGCAACACTGGCTACTTCTCTGGTCCGACGGACTACGGTTCAGCCAACTTCTCGAGCGGCGTCAACCAGATCCCCTACGGCCTGAACCCCAATGGCGTTCCGGTTGGCCGTTTCTCCGATCCGGCTCCTCTCGCTCTCGCGGTGGGCGGCAACGAGAGGGCCCCGCAGGTCTACGGTGTTGGCGAGGCGAGGTTCGACCGGCACTTCAAGAATGGCCGGGTGATGCAGTGGAACTTCTTCATCGAGAAGCGGTTCTCCAGCACCTGGTTCGCATCTGTCGGCTACAGCGCGTCGCACGGCGACAACCTGACCAACCGCTCGTTCCCGATCCAGAACCTGCAGTCCATCTCCCCGGCCACGCTGGCTGAGTGGAGAGAGACCTACCTGGCTACCGGCAGCAACCCGGCCAACCAGCAGGTCCTGAATCCATTCCAGCCTGCCACGGGCGATCTGCTTCCGTTCTCCGGAGTTCTCGGCCAGCGGACGATCGCACTTCAGAACACGCTTTACCCGTATCCGTTGCTGGTCGGTTCGGCCGCCGCGATCAACCAGTCGCGCGCGACTTCCGATTACCAGTCGTTGCAGCTCCGCGTCAACCACGCGTTCGCGAACGGTTTCATGTTCGACGCTCACTACACCTGGTCCAAGGAAATCGACAACACGGACAACGTGGAAGACAACCAGGGCTTCAACGCTGGCGGTACGCTCGGCAACCCCGACATCCTGAATCTCCGGAACAACAGGCACCTCGGATTCAGCGACATTCCGCACCGGTTCGTCGCCACCTTCCTGTACGACCTGCCGTTCGGGGCTGGGAAGGCGGTGGAGCTGCAGAACAGCGTGCTGAAGGCCATTGCCAGCGGCTGGCAGACCGGCGGGTCTGTGATCCTCCAGTCCGGAATGCCGTTCGCGATCAGTGGCGCCTCCGGCGGTTCAGTGAACGGCCGGCCCATCAGGCTTGACGGCGTCGATATCGAACTGCCCAAGGAGCTGCAGCGCTGGTACGACGGTTCGACGGTGGTAACGCTTCCGAGCGGCCGTACAATCCGCCCCGGCAAGAACACCTTCCTCAAGTACAATCCGGACGCCTTCATGGGCATGACGGCCATCGATGCCTCCGGAAGGGCTGTTCAGGACGTGTTCTGGTGGGGCACTGCTGCTCCCACGTATAACGACATGCGCGGGCCGGGCCGGTTCAACATCGACCTCAGCGTCAGGCGCGAGTTCGCTATCACCGAGCAGGTCCGCCTTGAGTTCGCGGCGGACGCCACGAACGTCCTGAACCACACGCAGCTCAGCGGCAACTACTCCGGTGGCCTTGGCAACACGAACATCGGGACCACCGGCGGTCAAAGCTCGAACTTCGGAACAATCTCGCTTAACACCTTCGATCCGCGGAACGTTGTTTTGAATCTGCGGCTTCGCTTCTAGTCAACCAGCGGTAACAGACCCTCGCGGCCCGGTTGCCGGATTCCGGTGGCCGGGCCGCTGGTCTTTTGGGCGGCCGGGCCGCACGGCAGATGGACTCGTACCCTCGCCGGTCGCTTACGGCAGCTACAATGGGTAACCGCGCGGCCGGGCTATGTCCTGCCGCGCAAGTTAAGGTGTTGCGACAATGCGCGCAATCAGAATCCTCAATACGTTTTCACTTTCGCTTGCCCTGCTCTGTACCGCCGCGGTCTCCGGGCCGGTATACGCGCAGACCACGACTAAGAAGATCATCTTCATCTCTGGCAAGAAGGACCACGGCCGGCCGGGCAGACACGAATACGAGGCCGATGTGAAGGCGCTCGCCTGGTGTCTCGAGAACGCTTCGAACCTCAAGGGCATCAAGACCGAGGTGTTTACAGAGCGGGTGCCAGAGGACCTGTCCAAGCTGGAGGGCGCATCGCTGATCGTCATCAACAGCAGTTCAGACCGTGATCCGTTTGAACAGCACGCCCTCTTTCCCCAGGACGCCACCGTTAACCACGGCAACTACGACCAGGCGACGAGGGCATACCTGAAGGGCTTCGACGCAATCCTCAAGAAGGGCGCCGGGTTCGCGGCGTTCCACTACGGGCTCTGGGTGGAGAATTACACCGCCCGAGAGTACTATCTCGATTGGCTCGGCGGCATCTGGGTTCAATGCGCCTCGAAGAACCCGAGCGGGATATGGGAAGTTCAACTCAAGAATCCAGATCATCCCATCCTGCGGGGCGTGAAGCCTTGGACCTTTGAAGAGGAGATCTTCTACAACCCCATGCTGATTGGGGAGGAGCGCCGGACGGATCTGTTGATCGGCATTCCGAAAAAAGTGAACTGGTGGGGCGCCAAGCCTGATGGCCCCGAGGTGGCAGCCTGGGCTTACACCCGCGAGGACGGCGGCCGCGGCTTTGCCTACGGTGGCCTCGATTTCCACAAGAACATGATGGACCCGAACGTCCGCAAGTTCGTCCTGAACGGGCTCGTGTGGGCGGCCGGAATGGAGGTGCCCGAGGGCGGCGTCGAATCGACGCTCACGCCCGAGAAGATGGCTGAAATCGAAGCCACCTGCGCTCCGCCGCCGCCGCGCCCGAGGCGGCGGTTTGGCCCTGGTGGCCCCGGCGGCCCCGGTGGACCCGGCAGACCCGCATTCGGACCTGGCGGCCCCGGAGGACCCGCACCCGGACCGGCAGCGCAGCCTCCGGCGCCACGTCCGGCTAACTAGAACCGGTCCTGTTTGAGATCGTCCTGAAACGGGGCCTCGCCCGCGTCACAAACGCCTGCCGAGGCCCCGATCCCCCCTTCGTGCTCGTCCCGTAACCCGCGGTGCTGTGGCTACCGCGCCTCGAGCCGCTCACTGCTCAAGTTCTGTGGCGCTTGCGGTTGCGCGTGATAGACGTATACATGGCGGTTGAACGCGACGGGATGCAGCCACGGCGCGCTCCTGCCACCGGCCAGCGCTCGAACAGTGGGCGACATTTCGACAACCTGATCCAGACTTCCGGACCGGAACACCAGCAGGAGCGACGCGCCGAACCGCGCCATTTCCTTGCGCAACTCGGCTTCCGTCCACGCCAGCGTGGTGTATGGTTGTTCCGCCAGGCACAGCGCAGGGTGTCCGAGTACGTAGCCGGTTGCCTGTCCGTTCGTCGCCGCGATCACCTCGCCTGGCGCGAGCTCCCGCTCTACCAGCAGCCTGAGGCTCTGCCCGCTTGCGTCCGGTTCCGCGAGGGCGCGCTCGGTTTCCAGGAACCTGTCGCGCACGGGCAGCCGGCAGGAGATGATGTTCGCGCCTGCGTAGCCTGCCAGAGCGCACATAGCAAGTGCGAGAGCTACTGTGCGCGGGGCCGTTCCAGGTGGCACGCGCCGGATAGTCCAGGAGGCGCCCCATACCGCCAGGGCGATCGCGTGCGGGAGCACGGGCAGCAGGTAACGCGGCGCGCACACGAGCATGGAGTTGAAACAGACCGCAACGATGCCCGCGGCGTACATGGCGGCGGCCGCAAGCACGATCAGCACGTTCGCGCGCATGCGAACGGCCTCTTTGGGCCGATCGGCTGAGCTGCCGGTCCGGCGCCGAAAACCGAGCAGGCACAACCCGCCGGCCCCAAACCCGAGCAGCGCGACAGGCGCCAGCAGGTCCTGCCTCGTGCCGGCGCCGAGAACGAGGTCACACGCGCTCCGCACGGTTTCCGCCACCACGAGACTCGCCGGCGACCTGGCCTCGCTGTTGTTGCTGCCCCGCCAGTCTCCGACCAGGCGGTGATTCCTGACCATCAGTGGCGCGATCACAAGGGCCACTAGCAAAGCCGCGAGCGCGGCCACGCCCAACGCCGGCCGCCTCTTGCTGCCGCGCGCGACGAGATGCGCCGACAGCAGGATCCCAAACGCCCCTGCCCAGATGATCCCCGCGTACCGCACCCAGTACGACACGCCGGCGAGCGCGACGGCGCCCAGCCACATAGCAGCGCTGCGCGCTCCGGGCCCCGTGTACCCCGTTCGCAGCACGAGCAGCAGGCTCGCCAGCCCGAGGGCGACGAACATGGACTCGCTTAGCGCCGACACCGAATAGAGCAGCGCCTGGCTGCTGAGCAGCCAGCAGACCACCGCCGCCCGCGCCGCCCAAAGCCCTGTCTCGAGCATTTGCATGAGGCGCCACAGGCCCGCGGCTACGAGCGCAAAGCACGCCACCGAGATGGCCAGCGCAGATTTCTCCAGATCGAGCCCCGTGATCGACAGCGCGGCGATGGCCATGGGGTATCCGGGAGGAAACCACGTCAGCGGAGCGGGTATGACGCCGTGCATCCGCTCCGTATCGTAGTGAACAAGTGAGGTTGCGTATCGGTAGTCCGAGCGCAGGTGATGCGCCGCGCTGAGGTATTGGAAGGAGTCGTTGCTGAACAGGGGTGATACGCGCTGCTCCGGCAGGTACAGGAGCGCTGCTGCCACAGCAACCGCGCACCACAGTCCCGGCTCTACCGCGCCCCAACCGGCGCGGGCCGAAACGCTAAAGGCCATAGCGATCCCCGGGAATCCCGGCTGGCGGGCTTCCTCTGCAAGAGCAGTGTAGCTGTTTTGGCGGACCAGCGCCTGCCGGGCGCTCTAGTGCGTTACTGGCAGTGGTCCGGCGCGTACTTCTGCTGCGCGCTTGCCGCGTTGAGCACAAGTCCGGTGTGCTTAGCTGAGATGGGCCCTGTCCCCGTTATTGCGTAGAGCCCCTTAATGGTGCAGAGCCGTCAACTAATTAGAACAGGAACTGAGCAGGTCGCCAAGGCAACGAATCTCACACCGCCAGAAGTTGCTGATCGTTTGGCGTTTAGTGGTGCGCCTGGAGAGATTCGAACTCCCGACCTTCTGGTTCGTAGCCAGACGCTCTATCCAACTGAGCTACAGGCGCGTTCGGTGGGTTCCAGACCCACTGTACCGAAGTGTAGTCCGCGAAATCAAGCAGAGCGGTTCTCCAATCACTCTTTGGCGCGCGAGGCCCGCAGCGAGGCCAGGAAACCGTCGAGCGGCAGCGTGTTCACCACGTCGCCGGCCTCGAGCCAGCCTCGCCTCGCCATTGTCACTCCGTAACGCATGTTGAGCAGGTGCTTCGGGTGGTGCGCGTCTGTAGAGATGACGAACCGGCAGCCTTTAGCTTTGGCCGTGCGTATGAGGGTGTCGTACAGGTCGAGCCGCTCGGGGCTGGCGTTGATCTCGAACAGCACGCCTCGGCGCGCCGCCTCCTCCGCAACACGATCAAAGTCGAAGGGATACGGATCGCGCGACATCAGTACCCGCCCGGTAGCGTGGCCGATGATGGCGAGTTGCGGGCACTCGAGCGCGCGCATCAACCTGTCCGTCATCTCCGCCGCTTCGAGATTCATGTAGCTGTGCACGCTTCCGATCACGACATCGAGTTCGGCGAGCGCATCCGAAGCCAGGTCCATCGTGCCGTCGCGGCGGATGTCGCATTCGATGCCGGAGAGCACGCGCACGCCCAGTTCGCCGCCGATCGCCCGTACCCGCCGGGCGAACTCGACAACGCGCCGCTCGTCGAGCCCGTTCGCCATGGCAAGCGCCTTGGAATGGTCTGTGATGGCTATGTACTCGTAGCCGAGCGCGTGTGCCGCGGCGGCCATCTCTTCGAGGCTGGCCCGGCCGTCGGTCTCGGTGGTATGCATGTGCACGTCGCCGCGTATCTGGTGCGTCTCGATGAGCCGGGGCAGCTTGCCTTCGGCTGCGCACTCGATCTCGCCGCGGTTTTCGCGAAGCTCGGGCGGGATGGGCTGCAAGCCCAGCGCTTCGTAGATGCCGGTCTCGGTCTCGCCGGCGACCTTGGAGTTGTCGTCCAGACGGAACAGTCCGTACTCGTTCAGGGTGTAGCCCATCTTCAGGCACCGCGAGCGCAGCGCCACGTTGTGCTCTTTGCTGCCGGTGAAGTACTGAAGAGCCGATCCGTAGCTCTCGCGCGGGAGAGCGCGCACGTCCACCTGCACGTGCTGCAGTCCGACTTTCGCGCTCGCCTTGTTCCCGCCTTTTGCCAGGACCTCAGCCACGCGCGGATGCGCGATGAACCGCTCGAGCGCCGGCTCGGCATCCGGCCCGGTGACGAGCAGGTCGATATCGCCGACTGTCTCGCGCCCGCGCCGCAAACTGCCCGCCTTGGTGACCTCCTCAACTCCGGGTGTCTGAGAGAGGTACTCGCACAGTTCAGTTGCCAGTTCGTCGGCTGCGCTCAGGAGGATGCGCCCCGCACGCTTCCTGTAGCTGGCGATCGACCGCATTACCTTTTCCTCCAGCTTCGCGCCCATGCGCGGCAGGGTCCGCAGCTTCTGCTCGATGCACAGGCGCTCCAGGTCGTCTACGGTGCTGATGCGGTAATGTTCCCAAAGCAGAGCGATTGTCTTCGGCCCAAGTCCCTGGATTTTGAGCAGTTCGAGCGCCGTGGGCGGGTACTTTTCGAGGAGCGCGTCACGGCGGTCGAAGCTCCCGCGCTCGGCCATCTGCGCGACCGCCGAGGCGATGCCCTTTCCGATTCCCGGGACATCCGTGATCTTGCGCTCCGGATCGCGGATGATATCGTCGATCCGCTCGGGGTACGACTCGATCGCGGCTGCCGCGTTGCGATAACTGCGGATGCGGAACGGGTCTTCGCCGGCTATCTCCATCAGGTCGGCGGTCTCGGCGAGCAGCCGCGCGTACTCGCGGTTATCCATACCGTCATTCTGGCCGCAAACACGGGCGCTTGGGGCCCCCGCATCTACAGAGGCACGCTGCGGGGCGGTTTGGTGTAAAATCGCATTCGGCGCTGGGCCGCAAGAAAGGACCAGGATCCCCGGGCCAATAAGAGGAATACTCAATAATGGAAAAGCCAGCGCAGAACATTCAGGAAGCTTTTCTAAACAACGCCAGGAAGGACAAGACCTTTCTCACCATTTACTTGATGAGCGGAGTGAAACTCTCCGGCCGCATCAAGAGTTTCGATAAGTATTCACTGATTCTGGAATCGAACAGCCAGGAGCAGTTGATTTTCAAGCACGCCATTTCTACGGTCGTGATTTCGAAGGCCAGCCACGGTCACTCGGCCGCGGCGCAGGCTTCGACGGCGGCGAGCGCGGCGGCGCAAGCAGCTTCCCAGTCAATTCCCGGCGATTCGGAGAACTGACGCCGGGATCGACGTGCCTGAGCGTGCCATCCTCATCGGCCTCGAGGTGAAGAGCCGCGCGTCTGCGCGCACCGTCCCCCTCGATCAGCTCGACTACACGCCTAAGGAATCCCTTGATGAGCTGACCGTGCTCGCCGAGAGCGCGGGCGCGGAGGTTGTAGAGGCGGTCCTGCAAAGCCGCGACCGGCCCGACGCCGCCACGCTCATCGGATCGGGCAAGGTTGACGAACTCGCATCCATCGCCGCGGCGCAGGATATCGATGTCATCATTTTCGATCGCGATCTGACGCCCACGCAGCAGCGCAACCTGGAGGCTGCATTTGGGCGCAAGGTGATCGACCGCACGCAGCTCATCCTTGACATCTTCGCCAGGCGCGCCCGCACGCGCGAGGGGCAGTTGCAGGTGGAGCTGGCGCAGCTCAACTACCTGCTGCCGCGCCTGACGGGCCGGGGCGCGCAGATGTCGCGCCTGGGCGGCGGAATCGGCACCCGCGGACCTGGCGAGACGCAGCTCGAAACCGACCGCCGGCGCATCGCGCGCCGCATCAGCCGCCTGGAGCAGGAACTGGAGAGCGTGCGCGCGGGGCGCTCCGTGCAGCGCCGCCAGCGGCAGGCGGTTCCGCTCGCAACAGCGGCGCTCGTGGGTTACACCAACGCGGGCAAATCCACACTCTTCAACAGGCTGACCGGCGCGGAGGTGCTCGCCGACGCTCGCATGTTCGCGACGCTGGACCCCACGGTTCGCGCGCTCACGCTGCCGACGCGGCGCCGGCTGCTGCTCAGCGATACGGTGGGCTTCATCCGCGCTCTGCCCGTCACGCTCGTCAAGGCATTCCGCGCGACTCTCGAAGAGGTTATCGAGGCCTCGCTCGTGCTTCACGTCGTGGACATCTCCTCGCCGCACGCCGAGCATCAGATCGCGCACGTGCTCAAAGTGCTCGCGGAAATCGGCGCGGGCGAGACGCCGCAACTGCTGGTTCTGAACAAGATCGATGCCGCTCCCGGCTCGCCGGCCCTAGAAGCCGTGCGGCACACGCGCTCCGTGCGCGTTTCCGCGCGCACCGGCGAGGGCATCGATGAGTTGCTTGCCGCCATCGACGAGGTGCTGCCGTTCGATCCGGTGATGACGGCCACGTTCCGCTTCCCGCCGTCCGAAGGCGCGAAGATCAGCATGCTGCACGACCTCGGGCGCGTGAAATGGACGCGCTACGAGGGCGAGTACTGCGAGATCGAGGCCGAGGTCTCGGAATCGCTCAAGCGGCGCCTGGCGGAGTTCCTGAAGTAATCCGAACCGCGGTTCAGACTCGGGCGCCCGCGGCCGGAGCGTCTCCTGAACTATCTCACGCTATAGTTGCGCGAGCTCGTTCAGATCGAGGCGGCCGGTGTAGACAGCCATCCCAAGCGCCGCGTGTATGCCCAGGCTCTGCAACTCGCGGATCTCCTCGCGCGTCGTGATGCCGCCGGCCGCGGTGATCTCGAGATCCGTTGCCGCGCGGAGCCGCCGGAACCATGCAAGGTCCGTGCCCTGCATCATGCCTTCCTTGTCCACGTAGGTGCAGAGGAAGCCGGAGCAGAACGGCTCGAGCGCGCTGAGGACCTCCTCGGCGGAAAGCTGCGTCGCCTCGCGCCAGCCTTTCACGACGATGCGCCCGCCTTTCGAATCGAGCGCGACAATCAGCTTCTCCCGGCCAATCGCCGCGGCGATTTCCCCGAGCAGCGCCGTGTTCACGCCATCCGCCGTGAACGCCGCCGTGCCGACGATGACTTTGTGAGCGCCCTGATCCGCGAGCGCCTTCGCGCGTTCCGCATTTCTGACGCCGCCGCCCGCGCGTATGCGAGCTCGCGACGCGAGAAACTCGACGATGGCGTCGTTCGCGCCGCGGCCGATCGCCGCATCGAGATCGATTACCTGTATCTCCGGGAACGCCGCGAACCGCGCCAGCATCTCCTCGGGCGACGGCCCTTCTAGCGCCTTTTCGCGCCCCTGCACCAGTTGGACAACCTTGCCGTCCATCAAATCGATGCAGGGAATGATCACGCCGTCCTCCGCACGGGCACGCCACAGGCTTCGAGGTGGCGCTTCAAGTCCTCAACCGTGTACGTGCCGTAGTGGAAGATGGAGGCTGCGAGCGCGGCGTCGGCCTCGCCCTCGGTAAGCACGCGTACGAAGTGCTCCGGCTTACCCGCGCCTCCGGAGGCGATGACCGGAATGCTGGTGGCGCGCGAGACGGCGCGCGTAAGCTCGCAATCGAAGCCGTCCTGCACACCGTCGGTGTCCATGGACGTCAGCAGGATCTCGCCCGCTCCGAGCGCCTCGCCGCGCGCGGCCCACTCAATGGCGTCGATGCCCGTGTCGTCGCGGCCCCCGCGCACGAACACGTGCCAGCGGCCGGGCTCAATACGCTTGGCATCAATGGCCAGCACCGTGGCCTGCGCGCCGAACTCCGCGCTCAGTTCGGAGATCAACTCTGGCCGTTTCACCGCCGCCGTGTTGACGCTCACCTTGTCAGCGCCCGCAAGGAGAATACGCCGCGCGTCGGCGACGGACCGGATGCCGCCGCCCACCGTCAACGGGATGAACACCTGACGCGCAGTCCGCGCCACGACATCGACCATGGTGTCGCGGCCATCGCTCGATGCGGTTATGTCAAGGAACACCAATTCGTCGGCGCCCTGCTCGTTGTAGCGAGCGGCCAGTTCGACGGGGTCGCCCGCATCGCGCAGGCCGACAAAATTGACGCCTTTCACGACGCGGCCGCCGGTCACGTCCAGGCACGGGATGATTCTTTTGGCAAGCATCTATCAAAGCTCCACGAAATTTCGAATGACGGCGAGCCCGAGGGAACCGGATTTTTCCGGATGGAACTGCACGCCGAACGTGTTGCCCTGCTCGAGAACTGCCGTGTAGGGCACCGAGTATGTGCACGTGACGGCGGTCGCGGGCGTAACAGGGACGTAGTAGCTGTGGGCGAAGTACATGTAGGGGTTGCGGGCGAGCTGCGCCATAAGCCGGGGCGCGCCGCTCCACTCCAGCCTGTTCCAGCCCATGTGCGGCACGCGCGCTCCGGCAGGGAAGCGCCGGACAACGCCCTCAATCAGTCCGAGCCCGGCGACACCCGGCGCCTCGTCGCTGGCCTCAAGCAAAGCCTGCAAACCCAGGCAGATGCCGAGAAATGGCGTGCCGCGGCGGATGGCGTCGCACAGCGCCTCGCGCACGCGCATCGTGTCGAGCGCGCGCATCATCTGGCCGAAGTGGCCCACGCCGGGCAGGATGATCTTGCTTGCATCGAGCACCCCGGCTGCGTCGCGCACGATGCGGTATCGCGCTCCCACGGCCTCAAGCGTGTTCGCGACCGATCTCAGGTTTCCGGCTCCGTAATCAAGTATCGCGATCATGTGAATTGGATCAGGCTGGCCGCGAGGAGCCGCGGATGAACGCAGATGTCCGCCGGACAAGGAGGCTGAGCGCATTCCTTCTCCGGTTCCCGGATGGTCCAATACTCGCGTTCATCCTCGGCCATCAGAGCAGCCCCTTCGTCGACGGCAGCTCTCCCCGCAGCCGCGCATCCTTCGAGCAAGCCGTTTTCATCGCGCGGGCAAAGCACTTGAACACCGCCTCAAGCTTGTGATGGCTGGATCGCCCGTACATCACTTTCGCGTGCAGGTTAGCGCCGGCGTGAGTCGCGAAGCCCTGAAAGAAGTCCTCGGCGAGCTCGGCATCGAAATCGCCCACCCGGCGTGCGCGGACCTGGTCGTCGTACGCAAGGTACGGCCGTCCGCTCAAGTCCACCGCCACCACCGCGAGCGTCTCGTCCATCGGCATGACGAAGTACCCGGCGCGGTTGATGCCGCGGCGGTCGCCCAGCGCCTGCGAGAACATCTGCCCGAGCACGATGCCGGCGTCTTCCACCGTGTGGTGCTGATCCACGTCGAGGTCACCTTTGGCATCCAGTTCCAGATCGAAGCCGCCATGTTTCGCGAACAGCTCCAACATGTGGTCGAGGAACCGCACGCCGGTCGAGATGCTGTACCGGCCGCGTCCCTCGATACGCAGCTTTCCGCGAATCTGTGTCTCGCGCGTGTCGCGCTGTATGCTTGCGGTTCTCATGCGGGCAGCACGCTTTCTAGCTGGTTGATGTCGTCAATCACCGCGCGCGCCCCGGCCTCGCGCAGGCGATCGATCAGCTCCGCGCGCCGGGGGTTGGTCACGGCGGCGATACCGATGAACGGGATTCCTGCCGCGCGGGCGGCGTTTGCGTCGTCCACCGTATCGCCGGCGTACCACATCTCCGCACCCGGATGCGCTGCGGCAATGGCGAGCAGGCCGTCCGGAGCGGGCTTCTGCCTTTCCACGTCGTCGTGAGTGACGGTGGGATGGAACAGGTGCCCGCAGCCGATGCGCGTCAGCGTCGCATCCAGCTCGTAGCGCATCCGGCTGGTGAAGATTGCAAGCCGCCAATTCGCGGCTAGCCGCTCCAGCAGGCCGTCGCAGGCAATCCACCGCTCGCGGGTTATCAGCCCGTCGCCGTCGCGGCCCATGAACAGCTCGTTGAAGCGCGCCACCACGTCTTCGTAATCGGCGTTGACGCCGGCGTCTGCTATGAGCCGGTGCGTCAGACGCCAGTCGTTGTTGAACCCTCCGCGATTCTTGAAATCCTGAATAAGCTCGCGCGAGGGCCGCTCGCCGGTGAAAAGGGCGACGGTCTGGCAGATGGCCTCGCGGTACGAATCCGTCACGTCCACCAGCACGCCGTCAACATCGAAGACGAGAACGCGTTTCACCAGATCTCCTCCATCGCCGCGAGGAATCGCGCGGCCTGCTCGCGCGTTCCGGCCGTAACGCGAACCGTGCCCGCAATCTCATAGCTGCGGTCGCGCACCAGAATGCCCCGCTCCCGCATGGCGCGGCATATCTCCGCCGCGCGCGGGCCGATGCGCATGAGCACGAAGTTGCCCTCGCTCGCGTAGCAGCCGATGCCAAGCCGCTCCAGCCCTTCGCGCATCACTGCACGCGCCTCAAGCGCCTCCGCAACGTATGCGCTGATGTACCCGGGGTCCTTGATCGCTTCTCGCGCCGCCATCACCGCAACCGAGTTCACGCTGTAGGGCGACTGAGCCTTGTGCAGGTACGCCACGTTGCGCGCATCCGAGAAAAGGCAGCCGCAGCGCATGCCGGCGAGCCCGTAGACCTTTGAGAACGTGCGGCTCACGAACAGGTTCGGGAAGCGGCCGAGCAGCGGTAGCGCCGTGACACCGTAGAACTCGAAGTAGGCTTCGTCGATGAGCACCGCCGCGTTTTGCGCCTTCTCGACGATGCGCGCCACGGCGTCGAGTCCGATGGCTGTGCCGGTTGGGTTGTTCGGGTTCGCGATGAGCACGGCCCGCGCCGCGGGCGTTATCGCATCGAGCAGTTCCTCCAGAGGGAACGCCAGATCCGGCTGGCGATACTCGATCTCGCCGATGCGGGCGCCGGCCACCTCGGAGTAGAAGCGGTACATGGCGTACGAAGGCTTGAGCAGCAGCACCTCGTCGCCGTCGTCCACGTACGTGTTGACGAGAACCTGTATGGCCTCGTCGGTGCCGTTCGTGAAGATGAACTGCTCCGGCGAAACGCCGAAGAACTCGGCCAGTTCGTGTTTCGCTTCGCCGTACTCCGGATATACGGAAAGCTGCCCCGCGTTGAGGCACTCGCGCAGGCGCTCCATCACTCGAGGCGAGCAGCCTACGGTGTTCTCGTTGAAATCGAGCCTCAGCTTATCCGCGCGGCCCGCCGTCGGCGGCGAGTACGGGGCCATCTTCAGGACGGCGGCTCGCGGTTTGAGTGCTTCAGCCATTCGTGCGGACCTCCACCGAACGCGCATGCGCCTCCAGCCCTTCGGCGCGCGCCAGCGTCGTGATCGCCGGCGCCAGGCGCGCGAGCGCCGCCGCGTCCAGTTGTTGCACGGAGATGATCTTCACGAAATCGAGCGCCGAAAGCCCCGCCCGCGTGCGCGCCGCGCCGCTGGTCGGCAAAACGTGGTTCGGCCCGGAGGCGTAATCGCCCGCGGCCTCTGGGCTGTGCGGCCCTACGAACACCCCGCCCGCGCTCGTGATGCCTGGCAGCAGCGACTCATCCGCAATGCTCAAATGCTCTGGCGCGAAGCGGTTCGCGAGTTCCACCGCTTCGTCCAGCGAACGCACGAGTATCACGGCGCTGTTCTTCGCGATGGCTTTGCGCGCCACCGGCGCGGTGGGCAACACGGCCAACTGCGCTTCCACCTGTTTCGCGACAGCCCTTGCGAGCCGCTTCGACGTGGTCAGCAGGATAGCCGAGGCCTCCACGTCGTGTTCGGCCTGCGCCAGCATGTCTGCGGCGATCACGCGAGCGTCTCCTGATGCCGCGATGATGAGAATCTCCGTCGGCCCGGCGACGAAATCTATGCCCACCTCGCCCGCAAGCAGCTTCTTGGCCGCCGTGACGTATATGCTGCCGGGGCCAACGATGCGGTCTACGCGCGGCACAGTGCGCGTCCCGTACGCGAACGCGGCGATGGCGTGCGCGCCGCCCACCTGAAATACATCACTGAGGCCCAGCATGCCCGCCGTGCCAAGAATCTCACGCACCGGGCGGGGAGAAGCCACGCAGATGCGGCCCACTCCGGCCACCTGCGCCGGTATGGCCGTCATCAGCAGCGTGGAGGGCAGCGGATAGCGCCCCGACGGAATGTACGCCGCGATGGCTCCGAGCGGGCGCACGATCTGGCCCACGCGCAGCCCCGGCGCGATCTCGTTTACGTGCTCGCGCGGCATCTGAAGCTGCGCCACGGCGCGTATGTTGGCCGAAGCGGTCTCCAGCGCGCACTTGAACTCGGGCGCGAGCTCCGCCGCGGCCGCGGCCAGGTCGCGTTCAGGAATCCGCACGCTCCTCCGCGTGAGCCCGTCGAACTTGCGAGCGTACTCCAGAAGCGCCTTGTCGCCGCGCTTCCGCACGTCTTCCAGAATCGGCCGGACCGTCTGTTCGGCCTCGGCCAGCCGCGCGGCGCGCCGCTTAAGCAGCCGCCCCGCCTCCGTCGATGGGACTATTCGGAGCATGTTCACATCACGATCTTATTTAGCGGGTATTCGACGATGCCCTGCGCGCCCGCCTGTTTGAGCCGTGGAATTATGTTTCGCACAGTGGATTCATCGATGATTGTGTTCACGGCTAGCCAGTCCTCGTCGCTGAGCGTGGAAATCGTTGGGTTCTTCAGCGCGGGCAGCACGTCGAGCACCGCCGGCAGGCACTCGCGCCGCACGTTCAGCATCAGGCCCACCTTGCCGAGTGCGTTGATCGCGCCCTCGAGCAGCATGCGCATATCCTCGAGCTTGCCGCGTTTCCAATCGTCGGCCCACGCTGCCTTGTTCGCGATGAGCTGCGTGTTCGATTCGAGCACCGTCTCGATGATGCGCAGCTTGTTGGCTCGCAGTGAAGAGCCCGTCTCGGTGACCTCGACGATGGCATCGGCCAGGTACGGCGGTTTTACCTCCGTGGCGCCCCAACTGAACTCCACCCTCGCCTTCACGCCGCGGGAGGCCAGGTAGCGCCGCGTTGTGCCGACCAGTTCCGTCGCTATGACCTTGCCCTCGAGGTCCTCGAGGCTCCTGTACGGTGAGGACTCCGGCACCGCCAGCACCCACCGCACCTTGCCGAAGCTCTGCTTGGCGTAGATGAGGTTGGCGACGGTGACGACGTCGGCCTCGTTCTCCTCAACCCAGTCGCGGCCCGTCAGGCCGGCATCAAGCACGCCGTCCTCGACGTAGCGCGCCATCTCCTGAGCCCGGATGAGCATGCACTCGATATCCGGGTCATCGATGGCCGGGAAGTACGACCGGCTGCTCGTGGTGATAGTGAACCCGGCGCGGCGGAACAGGTCCACCGTGGCGCTTTCCAGGCTGCCCTTGGGAATGCCGAGCTTGAGTTTCACGCCTTGCCTCCATAGACGGCCGCGGGGTCGAACGCCCGGTCTTCGGATTCAACCCACTCGCCATCATTCAGCTTCCGGAAGAAGCAGCTCCGGTAGCCCTCGTGGCAAACGCCGGGGCCGAGCGCCTCCACGGTTACCAGCAGCGAGTCGCGGTCGCAGTCCGTCGAGATGCTCTTGACGGCCAGGCGATGGCCTGAGCCCTCGCCCTTCATCCACAGCTTCTGCCGCGAGCGGCTATAGAACGTGGCAAAACCGGTTTCAACGGTCTTGCGGAAGGCTTCCTCGTTCATGAAGCCCACCATGAGCACGCGACCGTCGGCCGAGTCCTGAATGACGGCCGGAATGAGCCCGTCGAGTTTGGTGAAATCCAGTGCCAAGCCCGGTGATTCCATGCACAAAAAAGCCCGCCTTGCCGGCGGGCGTCCTTTCGATATTTGTGGGTTCGATTCCGAAGGTCCGCCCGCACTTACGGTGCGTGATGATGATGGCGATGAGCGGACGCGAACGGCATGTGAAAGAGCAAGTATACCAGAACCGGGGTACCCGCGCGCGGGAGCGGGCGGAGGGCGTACCCTAAAGGCTGGCATCTCCTATGAGACTGAGCCGCCGTCAGTTGCTCGCGCTTCCCGCCGCCCTGGCTGTTGAGGAAGGGTCTGCGGCCGTGGCCTCTCAGGTGCGCGAACCGGCCATAGTGCGCCCCGCCGCGCTTAAGCCCGGCGATACAGTCGGCCTGATCACGCCGGGCACCTACGTCTCCGACCCCGACCGCCTCGCGCTCGTCAGGCGCACTGTCGAGTATTTCGGCCTGAAACCGAAGTTCGGGCGCAACGTGGGAAGACGCTGGGGCTACCTGGGCGGCGGCGACCAGGAACGCCTCGACGATCTCCACGCCATGTTCCGCGATCCCGAGGTCAAGGCCGTTTTCTGCATTCGAGGCGGCGTCGGCTCGGCGCGCCTGCTGGACCGCATCGACTACGATCTCATCGCCCGCCACCCGAAGGTCTTCCTTGGCTTCAGCGACGTCACCTCACTGCACCTCGCCATACACAAGCGCACCGGCCTGGTCACTTTTCACGGACCGGTGATGATCTCCGCGTTCAGCGAGTATACGCAGGCCGCGTTCCGGCGGGCGCTGTTCGATCCGAAACCGCTCGGTTCCCTCGCGAACCCGCACGAGCCCAACCCGCTGCGCCCGAAACACATGCTGCGCACGGTGCGCCCGGGCCGCGCGCGCGGGCGGCTGGTGGGCGGCAATCTCACGCTGCTCGCGCAGCTCATGGGAACTCCTTTCGAGGTGGAAACGCGCGGCCGCATCCTCTTCCTGGAGGATGTGGACGAGCAGCCATATAACATCGACCGTATGCTCACCCAGCTTCGCCTTGCGGGGAAGTTCGACGGCGTTGCCGGGGTGATATGGGGCGAGTGCAGCGATTGCGTGCCGCGCGACTACAAACCCTCGTTCGAGTCGACTTTTTCGACGGGCGAGGTGGTGGACCAGATCCTGGGCAAGCTAGACGTACCGGTCCTCTCAGGACTCACCATCGGTCACACGGACGATCAGCTTACGCTGCCGCTGGGCGTGCTGGCCTCGCTGGATGCCGATAGCGGCGAGCTGGTCATCGAGGAACCCGCCACGCTGTAATCGTTTGCGAGACCAGCGCCTCGGCCGGAGCGCCTACTGCAGCACCTCCGGCGCGGCGATCGGATCCGGCGCGGCGATCGGCTCTGGCGCCTCCGCGCCATCGATCAGCCGCGCCAGTACCAGCGCATGCCGGTCCGGCGCGCCGGTCTTCTCGAAGATGTGCTTCAGGTGCACCTTGACGGTGCCCGGCCGGATCCCGAGTTCGCGCGCAACATCGCGGTTGCGCAACCCCTGGCCGACCAGTTCCAGCACCTCGCGCTCGCGCTGCGTCAGCCCCACGCGGTTGCCATTGACCCGCGTCAGCGCCCGTGCCTGCGGCTCGGCCCAGGTCCCGCCCGCCGCGACGGTAGTGATACACGCCAGAATCGACCCCAGGCCGGCCGATTTCGACAGCACTCCGCGCGCGCCGGCGCGGAGGTATCGCACCATCTCGGCCTCGCTCATCGCGACGCCCCACACGATCACGGCTGCCGTGCGGCTGGCGCATGTAAGGTCCGCTATGGCCGCCGTTACCGCCTGGGAGCCGAACGCCTTGTCCAATATCACCACGCTGCCGGGGTGGTTTCTGGCAACCTCGATGCACCGGGGCAAGGAGGATACGGCGTCCACCAGGTCGATGCCACTCCGGCGGGTGCACAAAACACGGAAGCCCTCGATCGTGACGGGCTGGGTTTCACAAACGACCAGTCTTATCGGCATGGGTCTGCCAATTCAAGTAGTCTTCTGAGCGCACCCGCCTTCTCAAAAATCCTTCGTCCGAGCCGATGTGAGCTGTGGTGGCATACGGCGGCCAACCGCCGGTTAACGGCGACTGGAATGGAAGTGCGCGCGTGCTCGTCGTTGCTCCCGACGAAATCGTGCGGGCCGAATTGCGCTCGCTTCTCGATCGCGAAGTCCCTCTGGCTCACGTGGTTGCGCTGGAATCCTATCCGGGCCGCGATGAGCTGCCCCAACTGGCCGCCCGTCCCGGAACCCGCCTCTGCCTGCTCGATGCGGCTTCCGATCCCTCCCGCTCTTCGGCAACGCTCGCCGCGCTGGCGGAGTGCGCGCCGCGTCTGCCCGTCGTTGCCGTCCTGCCCGGAGATGATCCCGACCTAATACTACACTGCCTTCGCCAAGGCGCCAGCGAATTTCTGATCAGGCCTTTCACCCACGACCAGTTCAGGGCTGTGCTCGCCAGGGTAGCCAGGTTGCAGGAACCCGCCCACCCCGCACATGCGGGCGCACGCCTGGTCTGCGGAGTTCCCGGGAAGGGTGCCTCCGGCACCACCACTCTTGTGTGCAACCTGGCTTTCGCCCTGGAGCGATGCACCGGCGGCCGTGTCCTGCTGGCCGATTTTGATGGCCTGTGTGGAACCGTGCCTTTCGTGCTGAAGCTCAAGTCGAGCTACAGCTTCGTGGACGCCCTTGGGGGCGGCGCAATCGACGCCGACCTCTGGCGCGCCCTCGTGTGCCGCTCCCACGGGTTTGACGTGTTGCTGTCTCCCGAGAGCCCCCTGGATGGCCTCGCCGCACCAGCCGATGTCACACCCATTCTCGACTATGCCCGTCAGGCCTACGACCTCATAGTCGCCGATTGCGGCGCGGCGTGCGGCGAGTCAACTCTCGCTGTTGCGAGCGCTGCCACCGATGTTCTCCTCGTCATTACGGCGCAACTGACCTCCATCCACGCTGCGCAGCGCGCCATGGCGCACCTGGAAGCCGCGGGGATCGATCCGCGGCGCTTCAAGGTGGTCGTCAACCGTTACCGGCGCAACAGCGGGCTCAGTCTGGAGCAGATCTCACAGGCCCTCGGCACAGACATTTTCCACGTGCTTCCCGCCGGGCACGACGTCATCTACAAGGCCCTGCTAGAAGGGCGTCCCGTGCCGCCTGGCACCCCGTACGGCGCCGCCGTAGCGGAGCTTGCGTCCAAGCTCGTCGGGCAACCGAGAAAGAAGCAGCAGCGCGGGCCATCTCTGCTGTCGGGATTCTTCGCAAGGTTGCGCGGTTGATACGGCCGGTGTTCGCAGGCTTCGGCCGCTACTTCGCCGGCAATTGTATGCCGTCGCCGTACTTCGCGAAGCCGGGGATCGTCACGGGGAGGCGTCCCTGTATGGGCATCTCGCCGAAGAGCGCCTTGACAGCCGCAGCCTCCGAGGTCGGCACCGTGCTGTAGGTGGTCAGGTAAGCAGCGACTCGCGGAAAACTCCGCGCCAGGTACGGGCTGCCGAGCGCGATCAACGCCACCGGCTTGTCCGTATCGATAAGCGCCTCCATCAGCTTAGGATACGCGCCAGCCAGCGCCACGCTACCGCGGTAGGACGCCACCGAAACGAACGCCGCGACAACGATCGTCGATGCTGACCCTGCTTTCTCCACGGCGGCATCGAGCTCGGCCTGCGGCGCCTGCGGGTCGAGCGTGATCACGGTCGCTGCTGGGGCCCGCTTCGCTACCTCAGCGGCAAACAGACGGCCCGCCTGCGTGGTCCGGCTTTCCGCCAGCACGACGAAGCACGTTCCCGCCGGCTCCCTGAGCGGCAGAAGGTCGTTGTCGTTCTTGACCAGCGTCACGGCCTGGTCCGCCACGCGCTGGGCCGCCTCTACGTCTTCGGGAGTGTCGAGCGCATCCTCTAGCGCCTCTGGATCTGTTATTCGCTCGCGGTCGAGCCCCACCCGCACCTTCGCCGCCAGCAGTTTCTCCACGCTGTGATTCAGGCGCGCTTCCGAGAGCCTGCCCTTGCGCACCGCCGCGACGATGCCATCCACCGCCGCCTTCGGGTCGTCGGGAATCAGCAGCACGTCCACGCCGGCCTCGAGCGCCCGGACGGCGGCCTCGCCCGCCGGCCACGTGTTTGTGATGCCACGCATGTTGAGCGCGTCGGTGACGATCAGGCCGTCGAAGCCAAGTTCCTTCTGAAGGACGCCAGTCAGAAGGGCAGGCGAGAGCGTCGCCGGGTCCTTGTCGAGCGCCGGCACGGCGATGTGCGCGCTCATCACCGCGTCCACACCGGCCTCGATGGCGGCTCTAAAGGGCAGCAACTCCAGGTTCTCGAGCCGTTCCTTTGTGACATCCAGCACCGGCAGCTCCATGTGGCTGTCCGTGGCCGTGTCGCCGTGGCCGGGGAAGTGTTTCACCGTGACCAGCACGGGCCCGGCGGCTCGCGCGCCTTCGATGAACGCTCGCACGTGCGCCGCCACAACTTCAGGGCTCTCGCCGTAGGAGCGTATGTTGATGATCGGGTTGTCGGGGTTGTTGTTAACGTCCGCCACTGGCGCGAAGATCCAGGGTACGCCCAGAGCCCGCGCCTGCCGGGCCGTGATCTCTCCCTCAAGCCGGCTCAGTTCGGGGGATCCGGCGGCGGCGAAGGCCATGGCGTGAGGGAACAGCGTCGCCGATTCCACCCGCATCGACACGGCGCGTTCGAAATCCCCTCCCACGAGCAGCGGCACCTTCGATGCCCTCTGCATCCGGTTGAGGAACGCTGCCAGCGCGTACGGCTCCGAGCGGTTGACCAGCGCGAAGCCTCCCACCTTCAGGTCGCGCACCAGCGACAGGTACTCGCGGTACGCCTTTGACCTCGCGTTCGGCACGCTTCCGCGAAACTCCGCGATCACAAGCTGCGCCGCCTTGTCGCGCAGCGTCATCGAACGCATCCACGAGCGAGCCACCCGGCGTTCGCGAGGGGCCGGAGCGGCGGCCCCGGCCGCGTGGAGCACAGCACCGGCCGCCAGAAGTGCGATGATCCTAACTGCGATCACACACTCAATCCTATCGCGCCCGTTCATCCAACTGCGCCTTAAGCGGGCTTAATGCGCTCCCGCTGGAATAACCCGGTACCCGGCCCTGGACAGGCGGAACCGCCCGGGCCACGACGAGTACTGCCTGAAAGGCCGCCGGCGTGCATCCGCCCGTCCCTGCTGGACGGCGCGCACGTCGGCGGCTACCGCGATGCCCGCGAAGAAGGGGGGCTCAGAATGCCCATCTCCCGTTCTGTGCGCGCCGGCCCACTGAGCACCGGCAAGGCCGATGGTTAACTCATGGTACTAACGTTTACCTGGCGGAAAGATAGTACCACTGAAAAAAGTAATTGACTATACGTACAGCGACAGTATACGGATGCTAACGGATACCCACGCATACGGGATTGTCCGCTGGCGCCTGCGCCCAAAGTAGTACCCTCCCAATCGCGGAAACCCCTCCCCTCGTACCATCACTGCCCGAGTACTCACACGTGGGGTCACGTTCTATCTCTATTCCTAGTGCTCTCACTCGTTGTAACCCGCCCTCCGCGCATGCCGCAGTTGGCAGCGTGCTGAAACGCACCGCAGGCTCCCAAGGCGCGCCGTAGAGGGCACGGCTGTAGCGCCCGCCGGGGCCACCCGCGTGAAGTTCGGGCTGTTGTGCTTCACGGACCCGGACGACCCGGCAACGTCCGGGTTCGAAGAGCCTGGTCCGGGCCAACCGATCAGGCCACCCCAGGCGTGCTACAACGGCCCTATGCGAACCGTCTTGACCCTGGCGGCGGCTGCCGTCCTGCTCGCAGCCGCCCCGCCGCGCCCGCGCACCGGCCTGCTGGTGTCCACCGAGTGGCTTAACGGGAATCTCAAGGACCCGGCGGTTGTTGTCCTGCATGTCGCAAACGCCCGTACTCAATACGATCAGGCGCACATACCCGGTGCGCGGCTGCTTCTCATGAGCGACATCACCACCGTGCGCGACGGCAATTCAGCGGAACTGCCCGCGCCGGAGGCTCTGCGGGCAGTGTTCGAGCGGCTGGGCGTATCGGGCTCTTCGCGAGTTATTCTATACGGGGACACGCTGGCCGCCACGCGCGCGTTCTTCACGCTGGACTATCTGGGCCACACGGGGGCGGCCCTGCTCGACGGCGGGCTCGAAAAATGGCGCGCCGAAGGCCGGCCGCTCACGGCCGATGTTCCGAGCGTCAAGCCGGGCGTTTTCAACGTGAAGCCGCGGCCGGAGGTCGTGGTCACGTTCGAACAGATGCGCAAGCTGTCCGAAGCCGCGCAACAGCCGGGTTCCGGAGTCGTCATCATCGACTCGCGTTCGCCTGAGGTCGCAGCGAAAGGGCGGATTCCGGGTGCGAAAGTCGTCTACTGGGCCGACGCCCAGCGCGGCAGAGATGACCCGACGCTCAAGGCGGCGGAGGATATCGCCAGACTGTACGGTCTGGACGCGCTCAAGACCGTCGTGACGTACTGCAACAGTGGAGTGCAAGCCACACACGGCTACTTCGTTCTGCGCTACCTCGGCTACGACGACGTTCGCATGTACGACGGCTCGTTTTCTGAGTGGAGCAGACACCCGGAAGTTCTTATCCAGCATTAACTTTCCGCAACTTAAGGCCCGCACGGACCGTCCATCGCAACAGGGAGTTGCTATGGCGATCGATCCCGTATGCGGGCAGGTCGTAGTCGAGGACAACGAGATGAGCGCCGTCTACAGTGACGAGCTTTTCTATTTCTGTTCTCTCGACTGCAAGAGCGAATTCGAGGACGATCCCGAACGCTTCGTGGGGTGGGGCGGGACTAGCCGGTTCGGTTCCGCCTGAAGCCGGTTCGGTTCCGCCTGAAGGAGTTGTCTGATGGCCACAGATCCGGTCTGCAAAATGCGTGTAGAAGAAAAACTAGCGGCCGGCAAGAGCGAGTACCGCGGCAAGCCCTACTTCTTCTGTTCAGATCAGTGCAAGCAAGCGTTCGACCGCAACCCGGAGCGGTACGTGAGTGAGAAGGTCCGGACGGCCGGCGGGAGTTGATGCCCGCCGCAGCGGCCCGCCCGTGCCGGAACGGGTCATATCATGCGGATGAGTTGGCGGATAGGCCGCATTCTGGGCGTTGATATCGGACTCCACTACAGTTGGGCGATCATCGGCGCCTGGATTCTGTTCGCGTTGGCCATTGAGTTTCACATTGCCTACCCGGCCTGGAACAGCGGCGCGCTGTGGGCGGGCGCTCTTCTAACCGCCCTGCTTTTCTTTTTGTGCCTCCTCGGACATGAGCTCGCGCACGCCGTGGTGGGAAACCGCCGCGGCGTGGGCGTGCGCTCGATCACGCTGTTCGCGCTGGGCGGGATCGCACAGGCGGACCGTGATTCTCCCGACGCTTCCTCCGAGTTCTGGATCGCGATAGCGGGTCCGCTGGCTAGCTTCGCCATAGGCGCAGCTTGCATGGGCGCGGGATACCTGGCCGGCTGGCAACCGTTGCTTCCGCCTCCCACGCCAGCGGTCTCCATCCCCGTCCTGCTGGGGTTCGTAAATCTGTGGCTGGCCGTTTTCAACCTCATACCCGCGTTCCCGCTCGACGGCGGGCGCGTGCTGAGAGCGGCTATCTGGGGCGTGACGAAGAGCCCGGAACGCTCGCTGCTGTTGTCAGCGAGAACCAGCCGGTGGATCGCGATGACGTTCATAGCGACCGGTGTCATACGGTTCTTCATGACGGGCGCGTTCGCGTGGCTGTGGCTGGCTCTGATCGGCTGGTTCGTGCTCAGCGCCGCGGGAGCTGCTTACAACCACGCACAGGTGAGCGGAGCTCTGCAGGGCGTGCGCGTGCGCGACATCATGCCGGAAGAGTGCCCCATGGTGGACCGCAACATGAACCTGCGCGATTTCGTGCTGAGCCACATAGCCGAGGGCGACTCGATGTGCGTTCTGGTGCAGAACGCCGAGGGAGAGCCCGGCATCGTGACAGCGCGTGAGGTGGGTGAGGTGCCGCGTCCGCAGTGGCCGTACAGGACCGTTGGCGATGTCATGCGGCCAATCGGGGAGGATCAGACTGTCAGCGCCGACCTGCCCGTGATGGACGCCCTCGAGCGCATGGGACGCGAGAACGTCATGCAGCTCGCGGTGGCGGACAACGGCCGGTTTGAAGGCATCATCTCGCGCTCAGACGTGGTCGGCTTCATCGCGATGCGCGGTGGGCTGGAGCGTGGCGGCGCCGGCCACAATAACCGGCAAGCCTGAACTCCTCCGGACCTCCGCTGATAGAATCGGTCAGTGCGGAAACTGCTAAGGCCCTCGGTCAACTGGCTGCTCGTTTTCGTTCCCGCCGCCGTTGTCCTCAGGTATTTCACGCACGCGCCAGCCACGTGGGTGTTCTTCGTGTCTGCGGCGGCGATCGTGCCGCTGGCGGGCTGGCTCGGAAAGGCAACCGAAGAGCTTGCGAACCGGACCACGCAGGCCATAGGCGGGCTGCTGAACGCCACGTTCGGCAACGCGGCGGAGCTTATCATCGCGCTGTTCGCGCTGCAGCGCGGGCTCACCGGCGTAGTGAAGGCGTCCCTCACGGGCGCCATCATCGGCAACATCCTGCTGGTGCTCGGCGCGTCGGCGCTGGCCGGCGGCGTACGGTTCACGTCGCAGACTTTCAACGCGGCCGCGGCTCGCGTGCAGGCCACGATGCTGACGCTCGCGGCGATCGCGCTCATCATCCCCTCGGTTTTCTTTCACCTGCTGGGGCCAAACGCAGTCGAGATAGAGCGCGACCTGAGCACTGAGATTGCCGTCGTCCTGATCGTCACCTACGGCTTGCACCTGCTGTTCTCCCTGCGCACTCACCGCCAGTATTTCTCGGCTCAGAGCGAGCCGGGCGGGCAAGGCAGCGCGCACGCGGGCTGGAGCACGCGCCGGGCATTGGCGCTCCTGACGCTCTCGACGGCCGCGGTTGGCTGGATGAGTGAGATTCTGGTGAGCTCGGTTGAGCACGCTGCGGCAACGCTGGGCCTCACCGGACTGTTCGTAGGGGTGATAATTGTCGGGATTGTCGGCAACGCGGCCGAGCACAGCACGGCGATCTTCGCGGCCCGCCAAAACAAGATGGACCTGGCGGTCGGCATCGCGGTCGGCAGCACGCTGCAGATCGCGCTGTTCGTGGCTCCGGTGCTCGTGCTGGCCAGTTACTTTCTGGGGCCGGTCGCGATGGACCTGGTCTTCACGATTCCGGAGATCGTCGCCATCGGCCTCGCGGTCTGGATCGCGGAGCAGATTTCGGCGGACGGCGAGATGAACTGGCTGGAGGGTGTGCAATTGCTGGCCGTGTACGCGGTGATGGCGATGGCTTTCTACTTCCTTCCCGAAGGCGCCGTGAGCGCGCCAGGACACTGATCATGCGCAAGCTATTCGAAGCGGTTGCGCGGGCGCGGGTGATCGATCTCTCGCAGCCGTTCTTCACGGGCATGCCGCACTACCCCACCCACCCGCCGTTTCTGTTCAGCCTCTCGAAGCGGCACGGCGACGCAGTGCGTACCAATGGCTCGAGTTCGGCATCGGAGGCGTTCGCGATGGGCGGGCACTCGGGAACGCACATGGACGCGCTGTGCCACTACTCGCTCAACGGGCGCCTGCATGGCGGAGCGGATGCTGGCGCCGGGCAGTCGTACGCAGGCGGCGTGGGAGCGCTGACGATAGATGGCGTGGGCCCGGTGCTGCGCCGGGGCGTGCTGCTCGACATTGCCCGCCAGCAGAACACGGATGCGCTGGCTGAAGATTTCGAGATCCTGCCGGAGCACCTCGAGGCCGCTGGCGGCGCAGCGATCCGGCCCGGCGATGTGGCGCTCATCCGCACCGGATGGGGACGGTTCTGGGACGATCCGCGGCGATACGTGAATGGCGTCCGATGCCCCGGGCCGGCCGAGGCAGGCGCCCGGTGGCTGGGCGAGCGCGGCGTGTTTGCCGCGGGTTCGGACACGCTCACGTTCGAGAAGACGCCCAGCGGCACGATGCCGGCGCACACTCATCTGCTGGTGGAGCGGGGCATCCACCTCTTCGAGAGTCTCAATCTCGAGGAACTGGCCGCCTCCGGGGCGGCGGAGTTTCTTTTCATCGCCGCGCCGCTTGCCATTCGCGGCGGCACCGGCTCTCCGGTGCGGGCTTTCGCGCTGGTCAGCGCGTGATCGGGCCGCAGGCGATCCGCGCGCCCGCATCTCCGGCGGGGTCGGTCTTGTAGTCATCCGGGCTGGCGTGGATGACAATCGAGCTGCCGGCGGGCCCGAACAAATGCTGCACTTCGAGGGCGTCCGCGTGGAGCGACGCCTGCACCGTGCCGTTCTGGCCGACGGTGATGTTGGTGAGGTCGCCCACGTGGTATCCATGCGGGTTCAGCAAGCCGTGCTGCTTCTTCGCA
This sequence comes from bacterium, assembly GCA_050260275.1. Classification (GTDB taxonomy): domain Bacteria; phylum Acidobacteriota; class Terriglobia; order Bryobacterales; family Bryobacteraceae; genus DATMXS01. The sequence goes on along the minus strand of JBLNBX010000047.1, from coordinate 32,804 downwards.
GGGTTGAGGTGGCCTCCGGCGGATTTGAAATCGGGCGGCTCGCACCGTCCGGTCTCGTGGATATGGATCGCGTGCGGGCCGGGCGGCAGGTTCTTCAGGTCAACGTTGACGATGATGCCTTTCACCGATTTGACGAGTGTCGCGCTGCCAACCGTCTGGCCTTGCGGATTGACGAGCGTGGCTTTGCCCACAACCTGGCCGGGGGCGGGCTGGTCTTGCTGAGCGAGTACGGCGCAGGCTAGAAGCGCCGCGGCGAGCGTGATTCTGGTCGGCATAACGGCCCTCCGTTTGAGTTCTGACCCCAGAGTACTACCGCCGTGGGGCGCGCTGCGTCGTCTGACTTAACTAAAGCCAGTTTTTGAGGCTGTGGCACTTGCAATTCAGATCCGAAGTGTGTTAACAAGCACAGCCGGAGGCATAGATCAATGAAGCTCAGAGGTATTCTCGCTCTAGCTGTAACCCTGAGCGCACTGATAATTTCCTGCTCTTCCGGACCCAAGCCGCCGCAGCCTGGGACGCCGGCGTTCTACTGGGCAGCCGCGCAGGAGACCTACGCCGCGGGCGACTATCTAAAAACCGCCCAACATCTGGAGAGCATCATTAAGAGCGACAACGAGTACACCGCCCGTGCATACCCCTGGTACCTCACCCTGACTGCGGGCCTGGCCAGGGGTTACTCGGAACTGGCTGACAATTTCGAGTACGGCGCGAAGGCAAATGTCGGGAATCCCTCTCCGTTCCGCCGCTCGATGAACGACTACCGGACAATCGCGAACCGCCTGTATCTGCAGTTCGGTGAAGCGTTCATGAAGTTCCAGGCCGCAAACAAGGATGCCACCGTCCCGCTGGCCTTCTCGTACCCGAAAGGGAGCATTTTCCCTCCGAGCCAGCTCGAAAAAATCGCGCACGGGCAGGTACTGCAACCCGCCATCCTGGAGGATGTGCAGCGGTCGCACCTGCAAACCGCAGTGCTGATGTCAACTACTCGCGTGGTGGGCGCTCCCGAGGACACGGCTAAGACTCAAGAGATCCTCAAGGCGGAGTCTCCTTCGGTTCCTCGCGAAGTGTTCATGGCCGAGATGGCCAACGTCATGTACGACGCCGCCAGGCTCTACGGGCCGGACAAGCTGGCCAACGACAAGCGCGTGGAGTTCTTCGCGACGCGCGCGATGGACACGCTCAAGGACGTTCCCGAGAGCAAGGAGACGAAGGACCTCCGGGCGAAGATCCAGAAGCTGCTGAAGAAGTAGCCGCGGTTGGTCCAGATCAGTCCCGCACGATAGCGGGACGGCCGGGCGCTTGCTCGATGCGCAGCGTGCGCCCGGCCGCTTCGCAATCCGGAAGCGGCCTCACGGAGTAGTAGTTCAGGTTGTAGCGCCAGGAGCGGTGTGCGGTTTCGACGCACAGGCGCGGGCTCAGCGGCTCGGCCTCCCGCCAGAAGGCGCGGGCGGAAACCGTGCCGTCGAGCGCGGGAAAGCTGCGAGCGGCCGTCCATGCCGCTCCGGCGGCCATTCCCATCGCGATCGCAGCTATTGAGATGTCCCGGCGCCCGCGCGCGGCGATGACAGCGCTGGCGATGAGGGCTGGCGCGGCCCACGGCCAGCCTGCGCTTCCCAACCGTGCGCTCGTAATTCCTCGTTCTATGGCCTCGGGCAGAATGGATGCGACCACCGGCACCGCACCGAGCAGCACCGCGCAGGCGGCGAGAAGGTAGCGCGGGCGCTTCGCCTCCGCTATCGCCACCCCCGCAAGCGCCGCCGTCGCGGGCATGAGCGGCAGCAGGTATCCGGGCAGCTTGTTCCGCGACATCGAGAAGAACACCAGGCCGAAAACGACCACCGAGAGCAGCGCGCGGCGTCGCGGGTCGTTCCCTGTGCGCCAGATCACTGCCGCCAGCGGCGTCCAGGGGAAGAGCAGCGCCAGAAATACCGGAGCGTAGAACCAGAACGGCTGTCCGTGCTGGAGAGCGCCGGAGGCGAAGCGGCCGAAGTGATGGCGGATGAAGAACTCCTCGATGAACGCGCTGCCGTTTCGCGCCGTCACCAGCGCGTACCATGGGCCAGCGACAGCGGCGAAGGCGAGAATCGCGGGCCACGCCTCGCGCCAGCGCCTCCGGGCGAACCAGGCGAGCGGAGCGATGAGAACCAGCGGGACGAGACCTTTGGCGAGCGCCGCCGCGCCGAGAAGCGCTCCCGCCACGGGCAGCCATCGCCGTTCGCCCCGCGAGATCCACGGCAGCAGAAGCAGCACCGCGCCGGTGAACGTAGCAGCGAGCGGCAGATCCGTTACGGCAACACGCGTGTAAGCCAGGTAGCCCGCCGAAGTGCCGAGGATGGCCGTCGAAAACGCGGCGGCGCGAGCGCCGAACTCGCGCCGGAGCGCCCAGAAGAAGAAGCCCAGGAAGGCTGAGGCGAGAAGCGCCACGGGCAGGCGTGGTGCGAGATCGTCGCCGAGGCCGGCCGAGAACCCAGCGGCCGTCATCCAGTAGAGGAGGGGTGGCTTTTCGAACCACGGCTCGCCCCAAAGCCGCGGCGTGATCCAGTCGCCGGAGGCGGCCATCTCGCGGCCGATGGCAGCGTAGCGCGGCTCATCGGGGCCTATCAGCCCGACGCCGTCGAGGCGATAGAAGAACAACAGGAAGGCCGCGACGGCCGCAACTGCGAGCCACAGCGGCGCTGAGCGCCGTAACACTCCTCAAGTATAATGAACGGCTCATGCGGAAGCTTCTGCTGGCCGCCGCTGCGGCGCTTCCGCTGGCGGCCCAGACGGCGGGTGTATGCGCCTGCGACACAGACCCGGAACTGATGGCGAACGCGCGGCAGTGCAGCCTCTGCCGCGAGGCGGAGAAGCATCATGAGTCCGAGGTGTTCTTCTTCCTGAAGGACAACAATCCGCGCAAGCCCAACCGCTGGCTCATCCTGCCCGTTTCGCATCGCTACGATGGCCATGGAGTGCCGCGTGGGATGCCCCGCGCCCAGCGGACCCGCTTCTGGAAGGCCGCCATCGAGCGCGCGCGCGAGCTGTTCGGAGAGGAGTGGGGCCTGGCCGTGAACGGCGACCGCGTCCGCACCCAGTGCCACGCGCACGCGCACCTCGGAAGATTCAACAAGGCTGCCGAGCGCGACAGCGGCTTCACCGTGATCGACGGCCCCGAGGATATCCCGGAACCTGCAGACGGCTCGGGTTTCTGGATACATCCGGTGGGAGACAAACTGCACCTGCACACCGGCGAGCAGATCTGCGAGACCGTGCTGCTACGATAGGCGGTGAGCAGGCTCCCCTCTCCACATGGCTGAAAACTGCCCTGCAATACTGCTTCACGCGAACGATGACGTAGCCATCGCTCGGGTGCCGCTCGTGGCGGGAGCGCGGATAGACATCAGCGGCCGGGCCGTTCTCGTCAGAGATGCGATCGCGCCAGGCCACAAGGTGGCGCTGCGGCCCATCCGCCCGGGCGAGGCCGTGCGGCGCTACGGTGAGCCGATCGGAACCGCCTCGGAACAGATACCGGCCGGCGCGCACGTTCACACGCACAACCTGCGGTACGGCGAGCCGGACAGGCAGTACGAGTTCCCGCAGTGCGAAAAGCCGCTGCCGCAGCCTCCGGCCGATGGCCCCACGTTCCTGGGCTACCTGCGCGAGGACGGGCGCGCGGGCACGCGGAACTACATTGCCGTAGTGGCGGCCAGCAACTGCTCGGCGCATGCGGCGGAACTGGCTGCGCGAAGCTTCGATGCCGAACCACTGCCGCCCAACATCGACGGCGTGGTCGCCTTCACACACGAGACAGGCTGCGGGCAGGCCGCCGGCCCCGACACGGCGCTGTTAGAAAAGACTCTAAGGGGCGTCATTCATCATCCGAACGTCGCGGCCTCGGTGGTAGTTGGCCTGGGGTGCGAGGACAACCAGGTTGATGTATACCTCGGGCCGCCCGGAGTGGCGGGCATCACGCTCCAGCGCGAGGGCGGCACGCGCGCTGCGGTTGACGCGGCGCGGCGCGAGGTTCGGCGCGCGATGGAACGGGTGGCGGAGCAGAAGCGCGCCGCACTGCCTGTTTCTAAGCTCGTTCTGGGGCTTAATTGCGGGGGGTCGGACTCTTTTTCGGGGATCACCGCCAACCCGGCGCTGGGCCGCGCGAGCGACCTGCTGGTGGCCGCGGGGGGAACGGCCGTTCTCGCCGAAACGCCGGAGATCGTGGGCGCCGAGCACCTGCTGGTCCGGCGCGCTCGCAGCCGCGCCGTGGCCGAACGCCTTCTCGAGGCCATCGAACGCTACCGCCGCTACCTCGGCATGTTCGGCCACACGTTCGACGCCAACCCCTCGCCCGGAAACAAGGCCGGGGGGCTTACGAACATCGTCGAGAAATCGCTTGGAGCGGTGGCGAAAGGCGGCACGTCTATCCTGATCGATGTCTTCGATTACGCCGAGCGCATCGCCGGGCCGGGGCTGGTTTTCATGAGCACGCCGGGCTACGATCCAGTCTCGCTCGCGGGACTGGCGGCAGGCGGCGTGAACCTCATCGCCTTCACGACGGGACGCGGCAGCGCTATCGGGTTCCCGACCGTACCGGTTCTGAAGATAGCGAGCAACACGGCGACGTTCTGCCGCATGCGCGACAACATGGACGTCAACGCCGGCCGGATCGCCGACGGCGAGGCCACGCTGGACGAAGTGGGAATCGAGATATTCGACTCGTTGCTGCGGGTGGCCTCGGGCGAGCGTGCCGCTGCGGAGCGCCTGGGGCACAGAGAGTTCGCTCCCTGGCGGATCGGGCCGGTAGTCTGAGCGCTGTTAGAATAGGGGCATTGTGATGAGCCGTCTAGCCTTATTTTCGTTGTGCTTGGCCGGGTTGTTGCTAGGACAGGCGCCGGAGCCCAAGCCGGCCGCCGCTGCGTCCGCACCGCTCCAGACGACGCAGAAGTCCGCCCTTGATAAGCCCACGCTGGAGGCTTACCTGCGGCACGCCATGGGCTGGTTCCCTCCGATCGAGCTAAGCATCGGCGACGCGAAGCAGTCCTCGAGGCTGCCGGGCTTCTTCGAGATCACCGTAAGGGCGAGCCTCGGCCAGGCCAGCCAGGTGGAGACGTTCCTGGTTACGCAGGACGGCATGAAGGTGCTGCGCGCGCCTTCTATCTGGGCCATCGATCAGAACCCGTTTAAGACCGAGCTGGACAAGCTCAAGACGGAGCTCCAGCCGAGCATGGGAACGCCCGGAGCTCCGGTGGTGATAGTCGTCTTCACAGATTTCCAGTGCCCCTTCTGCAAGGAGGAGGCGAAGATGCTGCGCGAGAACCTCCTGAGCGCGTACCCGAAGCAGGTGAGGGTGTACTTCAAGGACCTGCCGCTCGAGCGGATTCACCCGTGGGCCAAGCCGGCCGCGATGGCGGGCCGCTGCGTGTTCCGGCAGAACGCCGCTGCGTTCTGGGACTATCACGACTGGGTCTACGCCAGCCAGGAGAAGATCACGCCCGAGAGTCTCAAGAATCAGGTGCTCAACTGGGCTAAGGACAAGGAGATCGACACACTCCAGCTCTCTCGCTGCATCGAAACGCGCCAGACTGAGGCCGAGGTGGATAAGAGCATCGCCGAAGCGCGCGACCTGAGCATTAACTCCACGCCGACGCTGTTCGTCAACGGCCGCCGCCTGGTGGGCCAGATAGCCTGGCCGCAACTGAAGCAGGTGATCGATTACGAGATCGAGTACCAGAAGACTGCCAGGAACGCCGGCGAGGACTGCGGCTGCGCGGTGGAGCTTCCCGTGCCCGGCGCCGGAGCCGGCGCAGCATCGTCCGCGACCCCGGCTCTCGCGCCAGGCCAATAAGGTTCGGCTCACAAGCAAATGAAGGCCGCTCGCAGAGTGCGCATCCCAGTGAAGCAGATGTGGCGGGCGGCCGCGCTGGCGGCGTTCGCCATCTCGCTTGCCGCCGCGCAGGCAGATCCGGACCGCTACCTCGAGGATGTGAAGCGCCTGTCATCCGCCGAGTTCGCTGGCCGCGGCACCGGCGCCCCGGGGCTTGAGAAGGCTGCGGACTTCATCTCCGCGCAACTACGCTCTCTGAACGTGGAGCCGGTGGAGCGGGCGGGTTTCGGGCAGCGCTTTCCCGTGATCACGAATGCGCGGCTCGGTTCGAACAACCGCTTCGTGTGGACGTCCGGCACGGAAAAGCACGTGTTGAAACTCAACTCGGACTTCCGCCCGCTGAACTTCTCGTCGAGCGCCCGGATGGCCGGCCCGCTCGTGTTTGCGGGATATGGCATAACCGCGCCGGAGTTCAACTACGACGACTACGCGGGCATCGATGTCACGGGCAAGATCGTGGTGGTCCTACGGCATGAGCCGCAGGAGTTCGACGATGCGAGCATATTCGCGGGCAAGCTCTATACCGATCACGCGCAGTCCTGGAGCAAGGCCGCGAACGCCAAGCGGCACGGCGCAGCGGGCGTCATCCTGGTGGCCGACAGCGCAAACCATCGCTGGGAGCCCGACGAGCTCGAGCCCTTCGGCCGCTCCGTAGGGCCGAACGACGCGGGCATCCCGGTGGTGCAGGTCAAGGCCCATACACTCGACCGCTGGCTCGGGATAGCCGGCAAAGATCTGGCAGCCATACTGAAGGCCATCGACGACGGGCTGCACCCGCAGTCGTTCGAGTTTCCGGCCGCCATCCGGGTGGAGTCACGCACGGACCTCAAGCGAGAGGTGACGCAGGTGCGAAATCTCGCAGCCTACGTGCCGGGCGAAACCAACGAATACGTCATCATCGGCGCGCACTACGATCACATCGGCTTGGGCGAGCAGTTCTCCATGTCGCCTTCGGCTGCGGGCAAGGTTCATCCTGGCGCTGACGACAACGCCTCGGGCACGGCCGGCGTGCTGGAGTTGGCACGGCGTTTCGCCAGGATGCCGAAGCAGAGGCGCGGCATCCTCTTTCTTGCGTTTGCGGGCGAGGAGATGGGCGTTGTGGGGTCCAGGTACTACGTGGATCACCCGGCGCTGCCGCTCGAGGACGCCGTGGCGATGATCAACCTCGATATGATCGGCCGCATACGCGATAGGAAGGTTTACGTCGGCGGCGTGGCGTCGGGGACGACGTTCAAACCCGTGGTCGAGGAAGCGCTCGCGCGGCACGGGCTCCAGGCTGACCTGAGCGGAGGGGTGGACGTCGGTTCCAGCGATCACGTGAGCTTCCTCTCGAAGAAGATCCCGTCGCTTTTCTTCTTTTCCGGGCTGCACGGCGACTATCACCGGCCCACCGATACCTGGGAGAAGATCGACGCCAGGGCAGCCGCGGCGCTGCTTGACGCAGTTGGTGACATCGCAGAGGCGTTGTGCTCCTCCGCCGAGCGGCCGCAATTCGTCGCATCAGCGACGCTTCAGGGTTCGCCCTCGGCGGGAGGAGTGTCGGGCGGAGCGTGGTTCGGCAGCATCCCTGATTTCGGCGATGTCCCCAAAGGCGTTAAGTTCGCGGGAGTCTCGGCGGGCTCGCCGGCAGAAGCGGCGGGGCTGAATGCCGGAGATGTCCTGATTGAGTTCGACGGTCAGGCGGTAGACAATCTCTACGATTTCACCTACGCGCTGAGGTCCAAGAGACCCGGCGATGTGGTGAAAGTAAAGGTTTTGCGCGACGGCGAGACGGTTGAGGCCGAGGTAAAGCTGTCGCGGCGGAGGTAAAGATTCGACCGGTTGGGCCGATAGGTGCTGGGAGGCTCCATCCATGCCAGTAAAGCTGCCTCCGCTCATCCTCCACCCATTCGCAGACCAGAAAGCAGCCGGAACCATCGCCGAGGGTTCGCGCGCCGGCCTCATGATGGACGGCGCGTTGCCGCGGGATGGCTGCACGTTCGAGGAACTCGAGCGGCGTTTTTTCGCAGCGCGCTACTGCGAGTTGCGCATGCTGTTCTACCTCGGCAAGGATCTGGAGCGTTGGATAGGCCAGTGCGTGGAGTTCACAGCCAACTCGCCGGAGCTGGGGGGCCAAGGCTTCGGCGAGGATAGCTTCGCCACGCTCCTGGTGGAGTGCGCGCCGCCGGGCGTGGAGGCCAAGCTGGCCGGATGGGGCGTCAACGATTACCAGAACATCTTCCGGCGCGCTCTGGGCGTCCGCACGCTGTTCCGGGAGGTGCCCGACCAGGCGATCCTGGGCTGCGAGTTCCTGCGCTATTACTATCGCTTCGCCGACCACGTGTTCGCGTGCCGGGCAGAGCTGTATGCCGCGCGGCGCCCGCAGGCGGGCGAGTTCGAATTTGAGCTCTACGCCTCCTCGGAATACTCGAAGCTGCTAGAGCAGCAGTGGAGCGCCTGAGGCTTCGCGCTAGAATCGGGCATATGCCCTTTCCACGCATGCTGTCCGTGCGCCAGCGCTTCCCTGACCGCTCCCTGAAGGACATTCCGGGCGAGGTTCGCAGGCAGCTCGAAGACTCCGGTTTTGCCGCGAAGCTCGCGCCCGGATCTAGCGTCGCCATCGGCGTCGGCAGCCGCGGAATTACGAATCTGGCGATCATCGTGCGCGCGGCTGTGGACTTCTGGAAATCCCAGGGCATGCGGCCGTTCATCTTTCCCGCGATGGGGAGCCACGGCGCGGCGACTGCCGCCGGCCAGGCCGATGTCCTGGCGCACTACGGCGTCACCGAGGCCCAGATGGGTTGCCCGGTGATAAGCCAGCTCGAGGTGGTCCACCTGGGGAAAACGCCTGAGGGCATCGACGCATATCTGGACCGCACGGCCTACGAGAGTGGCGGCGTGATGCTTGTCTCGCGGGTCAAGTGGCACACGAACTTCGAAGCGCCGATCGAGAGCGGGCTGTTCAAGATGATGGCGATCGGGCTCGGCAAGTTCGCGGGTGCGCAGAAGTACCACACGTATGCGTACCGGTTGGGTCTGGAGGCTGTGATCCGCAGCGTGGGCCGGCAGGTGTTGAGATCCGGGAAGATCATCGGAGGGCTGGCGATCCTCGAAGACGCCTACCACAACACGGGGAAGATCGAGGCCGTTCCAGTTGAAACGATGGAGCGCCGCGAGGAAGAGCTGCTGGCGCTCGTGAAGTCGTGGATGGGCAAGATACCGGTGCCCGAGGTGGACGTGCTGATCCTCGACGAGATCGGGAAGAACATCAGCGGTTCGGGCGCGGACACGAAAGTGATCAACCGCTCCATAGACTGCCACTACAACCCCTGGGACTGGCTGCCGCGCATCCACCGAATCTTCATCCGCGGGCTCAGCGACAACACTTACGGCAACGCCGTCGGCATCGGGTTCGGCGACATCATCAACTCGCGGATGCTCGAGAACATCGATTGGAACGCCACCAACGTGAACTCGCTCACGGCGTCCACGCCGGGGCCGAACCGGATACCGATGAACTACCCGACGGATCGCGAGTGCCTGGAGCGGATCTGGCCCACCGTGGGCAAGTTCGAGGGCGAGGAAATCACCTACGCCTGGATTCGCAACACGATGGAACTGGGCAGCCTGGTTTGCAGCGAGAACCTGCGGGCGGAGCTGGAGCGCAACCCGGACATCGAGATCGCCGGCGCGCCGTTCGATCTGCCGTTTGACGAAACCGGGAACCTGGTGAGCCCGTTCGCACGCGCTGGAGCGCACGAGGCGGGGCAGTAGCGACTAGCCGCTCATCCGGCAGCCCCCGCGGCGCGTGCGCTCACTCCGCCCCGTACCGGATCTCCATACGGCGGATGCGCGCGGCGGCGGCCCAGATAACGATCGCTGTCAGCACCAGAAGCCCAGGCAAGGCGAGCCAGACGGGCGCGGGGTCGGCCGAGATAGCGAAGATCGCACCGGCGCCGTCGAAGGGCACGCGCACCGGGCACAGCGACTCAAGATAGAAGATCACGCTGGCCTTCTTCAGGAACGCCGGCATGAACACAATGAAGCTTTCCCAGAGCAGCACCGCGGCGGTGGGGATCACGGGATTCCTGAACAGAAGTCCGAGGATCAGAAAAACCGCGCCATACCCCGCACAGGCAAGCAGGGTCACTCCGGCGTACGCGGCCATGTGCCCCCATGCCTCCGCGGCCAGCGCCCTCGTGGACGTCCCCTCAAGGTGACGCACGGTCACGGCATACGATGCCACTGTGCTCAGCCCGAAAACAACGGCGGTCGTGATCAGCCCCGCAAGGTACTTGCCGGCCACGAGCACCTCGCGGCGAACTGGCGCCAGAAACAGGTAGTGCATGCTCTTCTCCATCACCTCGCCGCGGAACAGGTTCATGAACACGGCGACGCAGCCGAAGAAGACAACCAGGCGCAAAGTAAACAACTGGAATACGCCGGCGAAAATCATCAGGTCTTTGTCGCCGCGGCAGCCCGTGTAACCGATCGCCACGGCGGCGGCGTGCAGCGCGAAAATGCTGAACGGCATGGCCGCTAGCAGGTACAAGACGATGGAGCGCCGCGAGAACAGGCTGCGCTTAAGTTCGAGCGCAAGTATCGCCGCCACCTGCGTTCTCCAGAGCTTCCAGTTCATGCTTTGCCTCCATCGCCGATCAGGTACTGATACACGGAGTGCACGTCGTCGTCGGCTGGAGCGACGGACTCGATCGCGATACTGCCTTCCACGACCAGGCGGTTCAGCAGGGCATAGAAGCAATCGGGATCGCGCGTGCTGACGAGCAGCCCGCCGCGGTCGTGGTGCATGCACACCTCGGCGACGTGGTCCTGCTCAAATATGCGCGCAGCGAGGACGCCGGGGTTGCTGCAACGCACGAGGATCTGCAGCGGGTGGTCCTGGTGCATCTCGCCGCGCACTTCGTGAATCTGGCCTTCGGCGACCACGCAACCGGCGCTGAGGATCACCACCCGGTCGGAGATGCGGTCCACCTCGTGCAGGATGTGGCTGGAGATGATGACGAACATGCCTTCGCGCGCGAGCGCGCGGAACAGCGCAATCATCTCGGCTCGCGCCATGGGGTCGAGGCCGTTCAGCGGCTCGTCGAGAACGAGTATCGCAGGCTCGTGCGCGATCGCTTGAGCGAGCCTGACGCGCTGGCGCATGCCCTTGCTGTAACTGGCGACTTTTCGGTGCGCGGCTTCCGTCAGCCCCACGCGCTCCAGCGCCTTCCAGGTGAGCGTGTCGGCCTCCTTGCGCGATTTCCCGTGCAGGCGCAGCAGACTGTAGATGAACGAGTAGCCGGTGAGCCCGCGCGGGAACGAATCGAACTGCGCGCAGTAGCCGAGCAGTCTGAAGAGGCGCTCGGGCTCGTCGGGCCGGATGCCGGCGACATACACGGCGCCGCGCGTCGGGCGCACAAGGCCCGTCATGAGATTCATGAGCGTGGTCTTGCCGGAGCCGTTCGGGCCGACGAGCGTCGTGATGCCCGGCGGTATCGAGAGCCGGACGTGATTGACGCCGAGCACCTCGCCGTAGAACTTCGAGACGTCCTCGAACACGATGCGGTCCGCGGGGGGCCTCATTTCACCACCTCGTATGCGCGAACCTTCCGGTCCAGCAGGTACAGGCAGAAACAGTACATAGCGGCCAGCGCCATGCACGCGGCCTCTGCGCTGAGCTGCGTGCGGGCCGGGGCGCCGAGCAGAACGCTCCAGATGCGCGCGAAGACAGTCACGATGTTGAACGCATCGCCGATGTGGGTGTTCAGCGCCTGGTTGACGGCCGCTCCGAAGCCCGCGCCGACGAAGAACACTCCGAGGATCAGGCCGCCGGCCACGATGCGGCGGCGCAGGCACGCCGAGACGGCCAGCGCGAGCAGGCACAGCAGCAGTATCCATAGCCACGATGCCGCGAAGATGCCCCAGGGGATGTACCAGTATTTCGCAGTCCAGTCCCAGCCTTCGAGCGCGGCGTTAAAGAAGAACAGCGCCAGCCCCGGCACCCACGTGATAGCGGAGAGCAGAATCGCGAGCACGGCCATCTTGCCGAGGACGTATTCGGTCCTCGAAAACGCCCGGCAGAAATAGAGCGGGAGCGCTCCGTTGGCCAGGTCGGCCGAAACGAGACCGGGGCCAATAAACGCGACGAGCAGGAAGGCGAACACGGATTGCGTGGTGAGGAAGCGAAGCCAGAAAAGGCCATCGATCTCGCGCGCGAAAGCGTCCGGCGGAACAAGCCCGCGTATAGCGGCGTTGTGCGGCAGGTAAAGCAGAACGCCGGCGATAACGGGCCAGATGAAGCAGATGACAAAGTACGTCATGAATAGCCGGGACTCGAAAACGTTCTGGTACGCGTACCGGGCGATGATGAGCCACCGGGACCATTCGGGTGTGAGCGGCCCGTCGTAGCCCGCGTAACCGCGCCTATAGACGGCCATGCTGCGCCTCCGTGATCTGAGCCGGGAGGATGAGGGTGCCGCACCCTGCAGCGGCCCGAGGGGCCGCCTCGCTGGAGAGGCGGTGCGACGGCCGGATCTGCGGTGTAAGACTCATCGCTTCAGCCCTTCGGGATGCCATTGCCGTTCTCCATGGCCTTGAGGAAGATATCCTCCAGGCTGTCGCGCTTGTGGTTCAGCCGGCGGATGCACACGCCGCGCTCGGAAGCTATCCGGTAAAGGTCGCCGATCTCGGTGGAGCTGCCGAGCACCATCTTTACCCGGCGCTCTCCGGAGATCGCGCACTCGCACCCAAGCGCTCGCGCGCCCTCCACGAAGGCAGCGGTATCGCCGTCGATTTCGAGCTCCAGAAACTTCAGGTTGGCCCGCCGCTCCTCCTCCAGATTGCAGTACTGCACGATGTGGCCGGCCTTAAGGATCAGCACCTCCTCGCAGGTCTCTTCGACGTCGCGCAGCAGATGCGAGCACAGGATCAGGTGCAGATTGCCCTTCTCGCGAATGTCGCGGATGAGCCGGATCATGCGCTGGCGCGCGGGCGGGTCGAGACCGTTGGTCGGTTCGTCCAAGAGGAGCAGCTTGGGGCCGTGCGCGATGGCTTGGGCCAGCTTCACGAGTTGCCGCATGCCTAAGGAGTACTCCTCCAGCTTGCGGTAGCGCGCCTCGCCTAGCCCCACGTAGAAGAGCGCTTCGTGCGCGCGCTCGAGCGCGGCCTCGCGGGGCAGCCCGGCAAGTTCCGCCATGTAGGCCACAAAGGAGACCGCGCTCATGCCGGCGATGAACGCCTCGTTCTCCGGCATGTACCCGATCTGGCCGCGCACGCGGGGCGCGTGGCGCCAGATGTCGAGCCCCAGCACGCGCGCCGTGCCCGCAGACGGAGTATAGAAGCCCATGAGCGTGTTGATCAGCGTCGACTTGCCCGCTCCGTTCGGCCCCAGGAGCCCAATGGCCCGCCCCGAGAGCGAGCCATTGAGCCGATGGAGGATGGTCCGCTCGCCGAAGCGGACCTCCAATCCGCGAAGCTCGATCACTGGAGGCTGCGCCGCCTGCGAGGCGCGCCCGGGTTGTTCCAGGACTACGGTCTGCTCCATCTCTGCGTTCCGCCTCTGTTCGGGTGCGTGCCGAACCCCGGCAGCCCCATTAGCTGTTCGGGCCGCAGCCCGAAGAACGTGCCGCGGCTGGCGATCTCGATGCGGTCGCGCTCACCGTAGAACAGGATGAGCGTGGGCGTGTCGCCCGCTGCCGCCGCGAGCGCCTTCTGCTGCTCGGGAGTGAGCGTCTGCTGTGCGAAGGGCCTGATCACCGAGCCCACGGCATAGTACGTCATGCCGGAGAAGTTGGTGTAGCCGTCGCGCGGCAGCAGATCCCGGAAAGCCTGCGACCTCGGCAGCGAGTAGCCGGTGTCCTGGTATTGCAGCGCCCGCTCTATGAGATCGCGGCTGGGCGCTGCGATCATAAAGCCGCCGTCGAAGGTGAAGTGCGCCTCGAACAGCTTCTTCGGATTCGTGATAATCCAGTAGGTCCGCCCACCGGCCGTTTCGGACGCGAACCCGATCTGCGCACCCGGATGGTCGCGGTTGACGGCGGCGACGAGCCTCTCGATGGTGGAAACCACGCGCGCGGGATCGTGGACGCCTACGATCAGTTTCCAGCTCGGAATGGGCAGCATCGGGCCGTCCACGGCCAAGACGATCTCGCTGCCGAACGGCGCCATCAGATCGTTCTGGACGCTGACGCCCGTTTTGGCCTCGAACTCGGCAATCGCGTTGCCCTGGCCGGCTAACCTGATGATGTCGCCGGCAGCGAGTGAGGGCTCCTTCACGACAAACCCGGCGACAAAAGTGGCGTCCTGGGAAACGTAGTCGAGCCCGCGAATCGCGGCGGGCGCAGCCAGCCAGGAAGCGACTCCCTGGCGAGCGTCGGCGAAGCTCAGTTCCGCGCGGTTGTCCACCTTGCCGGAGATCTCCTTGCGCTGCACGACGACGAATCGCAGCGCGCCGAAGCCGCTTGCATCCAGGCCGGGCTTTTCGCGGCTGCGCCCGATCAGGCTTTCGGTGTCGATGGCGAACAGCCAGCCCACGCCGTTGTTGTACGCATCGGAAATGCGTTTTCCGAACGCCGTTCCGCGGAACGCGCCCACCGCGGGCCGCGCGACCGCCTGAAGCGCCGCCAGGTCCTTTGCGACCGCGACTACGCCGTTGCCGGCGTATACAAGCAACTCGTTCTCCGCCGCCGGCGCAGCCTGGAACGGGTCTCCGACGATTCGCAGCCCGCCGTGTTTTGCCTCCGCGTTGATCTTCGCGACCTCGGCCGCCAGGTACTCACGGAAGCCGCTGCCGTAGACCTCGGCCAGGACCAGCGGCCCCTCGCGCTTGCCTGCCGCGTTCGGCGAGATGGCGACGACGATCTCCGGCCCGAGGTACCCGGCGAAGACGCGCACGCGCTCGAACATTTTGTTGAGTTCGGCGTCGGCGGCGGGGTCGCCGGACTTCACGCGATCGGCCCACCACTGCTGCAACACCTCGCTCTGGGCCATCTGTTCGCGGAAAACGCGGTTGGCCTCGTGAACGGTCTCTCCGATGTTCGGAATGGCCGCATAGAACTCGGTATTGGCGGGAACCAGGTCAATCAGTTTCGAGCTGTAGCGCAGCGGCTGGCCGGGGAGTGCCTCGATCTTCTTGCGGACCTCGCCGAACTCCTTCATCAGCGCGAGGTACTTGTCGAAATCGCGGCTCCAGGCAAACTCCTCCTCGATCGGAACGGGGCCGACAGAGTCGCTGGTGGCGACCTGATCGCCGGCGTGCAGCACGTCGAGGTTGTTCCCGTGCTCGACGTGGACCTCGCCCTCGACTACGCTCACGCGGGAGCCCTTGACTCCGTGATTGACCCCGAAGATGGTGCCCTTCACCGAAACGGTGCAGTCGTCGGTGGCGACGTACAGGCGCCCGTTACGCTGTTTAGCGGCCTGAACGATCACTGCGCCGCGATCGAGGTGGATCGTGACGCCCGGGCGGCGCTGCGAGATGGACAGCTCCGTGCGGGCGGCCATCTCGACCAGCGAGCCGTCCCGCAGGCGCAACACCGCGCCCCCATCCTGCGACGTGCGGACCCGCTCCGCCTCGCCGATGCCGTCGTTACTGGTAAGGGCGAATGTTCCGCCATCCGCGACACGGTAGAGCGGCGCATCCATGGCATAGACGGTGGCCCGCGGGCCCGTGCCGCCGGGTACGGCGATATCGGACACGAGCCAGCCGGTGAGCCCGACCGCCGCTACGATCGCCGCGGCGACGGCCCAGCGCCGCAAAGGACCAGCAGCGGGACGGCGGCCGGTTATGGTGACAACTCTTTGGCCCGCGGCGGCGTTTCTGCAGGCCGGGCATTCATTCAGGTGATCTTCGAGCAGCAAAGCCCGCGCGGGCGCGAGTTGCTTTGCGCGCCAGGCGGGGATCAACGCCTGGAAATCTCCACACGTGCGGATGGTTTCCGGCTCTGCAGGGGCGGTTGCTGCTTCCTGTTCGATGCGCGTCCAAACCCGGTCCGCGGCCTTGCGCACCTGAACCGGATCGGCGGCCTCGTTGCGAATCTCCGAAGTGATCTGGTCCAGGATGTTGTCCGGACCCCTCTCCTCAGCGCTCATGGCCTGTCTCCTGATACGTGCGGATTTCTTCCTGAAGGCGCGCGCGGCTGCGGTGCAGGCTGACGGCCACGTCGGTCTGGGAGATGTCCAGCATCGCGGCGATCTCCTTGTTGTCGTAGCCTTCGAAGTACCGCAGGGCGAAGATTTCGGCGGCGCGCGGGCTCAAGCGGGCCACGGCGCGGCGGACCAGGTCGCGCAGTTCGCGCGATTGCTCCTTGCGCTCGGGCTCCTCGCGTCTGTCGCCGGCCAGCACCGGTGCGAGTTTCTCTACCGGCACCAGCTTGGAGTCGCGGCGCAGACGAACCACGTCCAGGGCGGTGTTTACTGCGGCCCGGTGCAGGTAGGCCTGCATGTTGCCAACCGTCAGGGCCGCGCGGTCCTGACGAACCAGGCGCAGAAACACCGTCTGCAGCACATCTTCCGCATCTCCGGCGTTCCCGGTTATCCGGTACGCAGCCTGATAGACCCGCGCGTGGTGCTCGACGAAGAGCTTCCCGAGCTCCCCCGGATCCATCTTGCCTGCCGTCGATGTGGGCGCTGCCGCCATCTTCCACGCTCGCTCAGCCGTGCCTTCACCCATGAGACTGATCCTCGAGGCGATTTCTTACACCCAGGGCATACGAGATTATCGGCGGCTTTGTTCCTGAGTGCGGTTCCTGAGCGGGCTGGCGGCTCCGGGCGGCGGACGTCAGGCTGGTAAGATGAAATGATACCCGCACGTGCCTGACGCAATCCGTATCCGTGGAGCAAGGCTCCACAATCTGAAGAACATATCGCTCGACATACCGCACAACAAAATCACTGTCGTGACGGGCGTCTCGGGGTCCGGAAAATCATCTCTGGTTTTCGACACCATCTACGCCGAGGGTCAGCGGCGGTACGTCGAGTCGCTGTCGGCATACGCCCGCCAGTTCCTCGAGCGCATGGAAAAGCCCGAGGTGGACGACATTGACGGCATCGCACCCCCGATAGCCATCCGCCAGAAGAACACCACGCGGAACCCACGTTCGACGGTGGCCACCTCCACCGAGCTGTACGACTATCTCAGGCTGCTCTACGCGCGTGTGGGCCGGACGTTCTGCCCGGAGTGCGGGCAGGAAGTTCGACGCGACACGGTGGACCAGGTGGCGGAGGCGATGCTCGCCGAGCCCGCGGGCTCGCGCTGGTACGTATTATTCCCCATACGCTCCAGCTCCACCCAGGAATTGAGAGATCGCCTGTTCGACCTCCGCAAGAAGGGCTTCAACCGCCTGTATCAAGACGGGCGGATGTTCGAGTTCTCCAGCCCCGAATCGCTGCTCGACGTAGACTTTGCGCGGCCGCTGTTCGCCTTGGTGGATCGCATCGTGATGGCGCCGGATTTGCACCAGCGCATCGTGGACAGTCTCGAGATCTGCTATCGCGAAGCCGGCGAGGCCATCTTCGAGCAGGCCGCCCGCGCCGGCGAGGAGCAGGCGGCTCCGCGCGCGCTCCGCTTCAGCGAGAAGTTCGCTTGCAAGCGCTGCAAGCGCGAGTTCGTCACCCCGGAGCCGAGCCTGTTCAGCTTCAACAGCCCGTTCGGAGCGTGCCCTCGCTGCCAGGGCTTTGGCAACACCATCGATTACGACCTGAACCTGATCATTCCGAATCGTGGCCTGTCGCTTGATGAGGGCGCAGTAGAGCCCTGGACCAAGCCGAAGTACGGCGCGTACCTGAGAGGGTTCAGAAAGCGCGCGAACGGCAAGGTCCGCTTCGACGTGCCGTTCTGCGACCTTACCGAGGCCGAGCGCGACGCGGTGCTCGCCGCCGTGCGGGCGTTCCTGGCCCACCTGGAGACCAAGAAATACAAGCTGCACGTCCGCGTATTCCTCAGCCGCTATCGCGGCTATACCGAGTGCCCGGAGTGCCGCGGCGCGCGCCTGCGGCCGGATGCGCTCTGGGTGCGCGTGGGCGGGCGCAACATCGCCGAGGTGTTGCGCATGAACATCGCCCAGGCGTACGAGTTCTTTCTCGCGCTAGAGCTAACGCCGGAGGAGCGGGGAATCGCCGAAAGAGTGATGGTCGAGATCGGCCAGCGCCTGAAGTTCCTGAACGACGTGGGCCTGGAGTATCTCACGCTCGACCGGCTGTCAGCGACGCTTTCGGGCGGCGAGGCGCAGCGCATCCAGCTTGCCACCTGCCTGGGTTCACGGCTCGTCGGGGCCTGCTACGTGCTCGACGAGCCCTCGATCGGGTTGCACCCGCGCGACACGTCGCGGCTGATTCGGATTCTTCATGAGCTGCGCGAGCTCGGCAATACGATCATCGTCGTCGAGCATGATGCTGACGTCATGCGCGCGGCCGACTACATAGTTGACCTCGGTCCCGGAGCGGGCGAGAGCGGCGGCCGGATCACGTTCGCGGGTTCGTACAAGGAGATGCTCGCGGACGGCGCGGGCTCGCTGACCGGATCGTACCTGAGGGGCGAGCGCGTCACCATGCAGCCGGTGGCGCGCCGCTCCGTGAACACCAAGCGCATGCTCAAGGTGCACGGGGCGACGCTGCACAACCTCAAGAACCTTGACGTTGAGATCCCGCTCGGCATGCTGGTTGCCGTGACCGGCGTGTCCGGTTCCGGCAAGAGCACGCTCGTACACGACGTGCTGTACAGGGCGCTCGAAGCCGCGCACCGCGCCGAGCCGGAGCCCGAGGAACCGGAGGTGGCCGGGGCGCGCGTGGCGCCGGCCTGCCGCCGGCTCGAGGGAGCCGAGCGCGTGAGGCAGGCGGTGCTGGTGGACCAGTCGCCTATCGGCCGCACCCCGCGTTCCAACCCGATCACGTATATCAAAGCCTTCGACATCGTGCGCGGGCTGTTCGCGTCCACGGCGGACGCCCGCCGTTACGGGTTCACGCCCGGGCACTTCTCCTTCAACGTCCCCGGCGGGCGGTGTGAGACGTGCCAGGGAGACGGCACAGTAACCGTGGAGATGCAGTTTCTCGCCGACGTGGAGCTGGTCTGCGACGAGTGCAAGGGAAAACGCTATAAGAGCAGCGTGCTTGAGGTGCACTATCGCGGATTGAACATCTATGACGTGCTGCAGTTGACCGTCAAGGAGGCGATCACGTTCTTCGCCGATGTGCCGCGCCTGGTGGCGAAGCTGCGCATGCTCGATCAGGTGGGGCTCGGCTATTTAAGGTTGGGACAGTCCGCGACCACGCTCTCAGGCGGCGAGGCGCAGCGCGTCAAACTCGCGGCGCACCTCGGGCAAGCCTCCTGCGAGCGCACGCTGTTCATCCTGGACGAACCGACGACCGGGCTGCACTTCGACGACATCGCCAAGCTGCTGGACGCTTTTCAGAAGCTGATCCAGAACGGCGGCAGCGTGCTGGTGATAGAGCACAACCTGGAGGTCATCCGGAACGCAGACTGGATCATCGACCTCGGCCCCGAGGGCGGAGACGCCGGGGGCCGCGTCGTCGCGGAAGGCCCGCCCGAGCGGGTGGCGGCAGTCGAGGGCTCCCATACCGGGCGCTATCTTCGTTCCATCCTCGATGCGGGCGCCGGAGGCGGGCGTGCCGGGGCGCATCCCGGCGTCCTGTTAAAATAAGTAAAATCGGAGCCGTTTCCGCAAGGGACCGCTGTTCCCATGGACCTCGACCAGCTTCACACTTTCCTCGAGATAGTCCGGCTGAAGAGTTTTTCCAAGGCCGCCGAAACCTGCTACCGGACGCAGCCGGCCATCAGTGCGCAGGTGCGCCAGCTCGAACAGGAACTCGGAGCGCAGCTCTTCGACCGTTTCGGCAGCCGCATCTCGCTGACGACGGCCGGCAAGATCTTCGCTGAATACGCCGCGCAGATCCTGGACCTCCGGCGCCAGGCGCAGGATGCCATCAACGAGCTGGAGCGCACGCCAAGAGGCGAACTCGTTATCGTCGCCAACGAGGCCACCTGGGTGTACATCCTGCCGCGAGTGTTTTCGGACTACCGCGCGCGGTTCCCCGAGGTTCAGCTCATGGTGGAGCGCTCCTATACGAGCAAGATCGTCGGGGCGATCTTGGAGAACATGGCCGACTTCGGCATCACCCAAATGCCGGTGCAGGACCGCAAGCTCCAGGTGGTCAATATCCACACGGATGAGATCCGCGCCATCGTTCCAGCGGGACACGAGCTTGCAGCGGCCGCCTCGGCCACCGCCGAGGACATCGTGCGGTTCCCGCTGATTCTTCCCAAGTACGGGGCTACCCGCGCGCGGCTGAACGAATGGATGGACGCCGTCGAGGACCGGATGCACATCGCCATGGAGCTGGACTCCACGGAGATGCTGAAGCGGTTCGTTGTTACCGGTATGGGCATCGGATTCGTCGCCGAAACGCACTGCCGCGAGGAGGTGGCCGCGGGCCTGCTGCACGCTATCCCGCTCGCGCCGGAGCCTATGGTGCGGAAGCTCGCGCTGGTGTACCGTAAGGACAAGGCGCTCTCGAAGGCCGCGCTCGGTTTTATCGAGGTTGTGCTCAAGCACGCTGGCTTGTCGGCGGCCAGGGCCGCAGCCGTGCCGGCGCGCGCCGCTCGCAGCGGAACCGAATGGAAAGCGGAACCCTGAAAACGCGGGTCATCTTCGTTGCCACGCGAGGCAAGACGGCACTCTATCACGACCTCGACGAAATGCCCCCGTCGCTGAGGCGCAAGCTGGCGCGCACAACCAGAGGGGTTAACAGCGGCACGGTTCTGATCGCGGACCGCCGCGGGCTCCAGGAGCTGATCCGGTCCGCCATGTCGAAAAAGGCCCAGGTGCAGCGCATGCGGCGCCGCCGCCGGGGCGAGATTTTGATGGCGTTTGCGGCGGCGCACTGGCCGGAGTTGGGGCTGTCCGGAGCGCTCGTGCTGCTGCTGTGGCTGGCGCTGTTCTTCCGCTGATCTATCCCGCCTGCATAACAACACGAAGATTCCGGCTAAAAAATATCCGCGTCCGGCCGATTAACGATTCCATGGGGATCGCTAAAGGAACCGCAGTGCAGGTATCGATGGTGGGCAGCGAGGACGCCATCTTCGAGGGCACGGCGGTTGAGACCACCGGCCGGAGGATGAAACTCCATTGCTCAAGGCCCGTCGCGGCCGGCTCGGTAGTCTCCATCGAGAGCGACGAGGCCCTGCTGCTTGGCGAAGTCTGCGCAGCGCGGCCGGCTGGCCAGGGCTTCGAGATGACAGTAGAACTCGAGCAGATGATGTACCACGCGGACCTGGCGCGCCTCGCGAAGGCGCTCCTCGAAGATCCCGAACCCAAGCGCGCGGCGTAGAGTTTCCACCCGTCTGCGCCCGCACAACCCGCCGCTTCACTTCGTCTGAGGCCGGCGAGACCGGCTCGCCGCCACGCGGCCCTGCAGGAGCCACGGCCTGGTTCCGCGAGCCGGCCCTTCCCACGGCTTACCGGAGGTATAGCCTGGTTCCGCGAGCCCGCTGCTTAACCAGAGGCGGGGCCCGGTTCCGCGCGCCGGCCCTACCCGCGGCCTTGGCCGCATTGCTACCTTGGATTCTCTATGGGGAAAAGGGCCGTGGTGTTCGGCTGCCTCGGGCAGCTTGGCGTCGAGCTGGTTAAGGAGCTGAAAACGCGGGGCTACGAAGTCTTCGCCTCCGATCGCCCGCAACTCGACATAGCGGACCGCGCCCGCGTGGAGGAGCACCTCGCGCGCGTTGACCCGCAAATTGTGATCAACGCAGCCGCTCACAACCAGGTGGACGTGGCCGAGGAGGATCCGGCCAGCGCGCTCGCGGTCAACGCCCTGGCGGTGCGCAATATCGCGATCGCCTGCAGGCAGATCGGCGCGCGCTTCATCCACTACTCCACCGATTACGTCTTCGACGGAACGCTCGGCCGCCCCTACACCGAGCAGGATACGCCACACCCGCTCAGCGCGTATGCGGTTTCGAAGCTCGCCGGCGAGCTGTACGCGCAGGCGTATCTTACGAAGCCCGTGATCATTCGCACCTCGGGGGTCTACGGCCCCGCCGGGCGGCACACCGCGCGCGGGAACTTCGTCGAGCTGATGCTGCGGCTCGCCGAGGCAGGCAAGCCGATACGCGTGGTAGAGGATCACGTAGCCTCGCCCGCCTACGCCCCGGCGCTGGCCGCGCGTTCAGTGGACCTGGCCGAGCGGGATGACTACGGCGTGTTTCACATTGGCGGCGGCACGCCCATCTCCTGGTTCAGGTTCGCGCAGATGATCTTCGAAGCAGCCGGCATCTCGCCGGAGCTGCAGCCGACCAACGAACGCGAATACCGCACCGCCGCGCGCCGCCCGAAGTATTCGGCGCTCGAAAACGCGCGCATCGCGCAGATCGGCATCGCGCCGATGCCGCCGATCGAGGAGGCTCTGAAGGACTACTTCGCGCGCCGCGGCGATTACGAGCAGCCGCAAACGCTTTGATGGTCGGGCGCGGCGCCTGCGCGATCACACCTGCGTGGCTGCGAGCGCGACCGGAGTCTGCTCCACTATCTCGATCCCGAACCCCTGAAGCGCGATGACGCGCCGCGGGTGATTGGTCAGCAGCCGCACGGTGTGCAGGCCGAGGTCTGAGAGAATCTGCGCGCCGATGCCGCTCTCAAATTGCAGCAGCCGCTGCCCGTTGGGGCTTGAGTAGTGCTCAAAATCGCGCGAGTGCGTGACTATGCGGTTCTGATCGATACGCAGGCCCGGGCCGGTCTGGTGGAGGTAGACCAGCACTCCTGCGCCCTCTTCGGCTATGCGCTCGAGCGAGCGCCGCACCAGTTGGCTGCAGTCGCACGTGCTTGCGCCGAACACATCGCCGTAGAGGCAGTGGGAGTGCATCCGGACGAGCACGCGCTCACGGCCGGCGACATCGCCGCGAACCAGCGCAAGGTGTGTCTCGGAGTCCGTGGAGCTGCCGTAGGCGATCACGCGAAACTCGCCGCAGGGAGTCTGAATCGTGCCCTCGGCGAGGCGGCGGACGATGCGCTCGTGCTGCAGCCGGTAGCGGATCAGGTCCGCAATGGAGATCATCTTCAGGCCGTGCTCGCGGCAATACTCGTCAAGCTGCGGCACGCGCAGCATCGTTCCGTCGGGGCCCATGATCTCGCAGATGACGCCTGCCGGAGCGAGTCCGGCAAGTCGCGCCAGGTCCACTGCCGCCTCGGTCTGGCCGGCGCGGACCAGCACGCCACCGTCACGCGCGCGCAACGGGAAGATGTGCCCCGGCCGCGCGAGGTCCGACGGCCGGCTTGCGGGATCGACGCAGACCTGGATGGTGCGGGCGCGGTCGGCCGCCGAGATGCCCGTAGTTATGCCTTCGCGCGCATCGATGCTCTCGCAGAAGGCCGTGGACAGGCGCGACGTGTTGTGGCGCGCAGCCGGCGGAAGGTCCAGTTCGTCGCAGCGCTCGGCCGTGAGGGCCAGGCAGATGAGCCCCCGGCCGTGGGTGGCCATGAAGTTGATAGCTTCGGGGGTCACGCATTGGGCGGCAATCGTGAGGTCGCCTTCGTTCTCGCGGTCCTCGTCATCGACGACCACCAGCATGCGTCCGGCGCGGATCTCTTCGATGGCCTCCGGAATTGAGGCAAACGGCATATATATTTACAGTATCCGACAGCCGAGCCGGAACAGCGCGGCTGCGATATGTGGTACGGCAGGCGGCGGGCCGCGCGCGCGACGGAACGGCATGATAGGATCTTCCGCATGCGGACTACCGCCATCACACTCCTGCTGGCTGCGCTGTCACTTGCCGCCGCTGCGCCGGACCGGGCTTCCGGTCAGGGCCGCGGACATGTCCACAAGGAGCGCAAAGCCCGCATCGAGCGGGACCATCACGGGCGCCGCGAGCAGGGGAGAGCCAGGTATCGCGAGTTCCTTCCCGACCACCGGACGACGGTGGTCCGCTGGTATCGTGAGGGGAGCAATCTGCCGCCCGGCCTCGCCAAGCGCGACAGCCTGCCGCCGGGGCTGATGAAACAGCTCCGCCGGAACGGTCACCTGCCGCCGGGCCTGGAGCGGCAGATGGTGGCGTTCCCGCCAACGCTGGTCGAACTGCTGCCGCCCGTTATTCCGGGCTGCGAGCGAGCTTTCCTCGGGAACGTCGCCGTCATTTGGAGCCCGCGGACGCGCGTGGTCTTCGACTTCTTCGCCATCGACTGACGGGAGCGGCCGGGGAAGGGAAGTTGACCTCAAGCGCACAGTCCGAGTGCGGGCCGGGTCTGTTGTTTCATGCTAGGGGCCGCAGCGGGCGGAGACTCCGGGGCCACCGTAAGCCGGCGCTCTGGCAAACACCATAGTCCGGGTGGCAGGCCTTCCGGAAGCGGCGGGACTGTCGCTTGTCGAAGGGCCGCGCAGCCGGGCCGCGGAGCAATCGGGCAACTTTTTGTGTCTACACTGAAATCAGATGCGCCTGCGAACGGCACAGGGCAAGCTCAAGGTCGAGCACAGCATAATTGACGGCCTGCGGGACGTGCTTCAGCGGCTGCTCGCCGACAATCCGGAGATCCGGTCTATCATCCCCGGCGTGATCCGCCCCGTTCGCGACGCCCGCGGCAAGATCAAGGTCCGCATCACGGTGCCCACGAGCAACGGCTGGAAGGCCATCGCGCTCAGCTCCGGCGCGCGCCAGGAGCTGTTCATCAGCACGGACCTCGACAAAGCCGCTCTCGAAGCCGCCATCGAGCGCGCCTGCGAGTAGGGCAGGCGGATCGCACCCGAACCGTCTCCATCGCCTTTTCTGAACGCAAAGCAAAAAGCGGCGCTCACGGCCCAACGGACAAGCCGTCGAACCGCAAGCGCCGCGTTCTCAATTCCACTGAACGCTACCTAGAACATGTACAGCGGCGTGCCGCGCGGGGGCGCGCCTTCGGCGCCCACGAGCACTTCTTCGCCTTCCTTCCGCGGGCGCGCATAGATGCCGTCCTCGCCCAGGTAGACCTCCAGGTCGGCCGGACGCTCCAGCGCTCCCTGGATCAACACCTCGGCCAGCGGGTCCTCGATGTACTTCTGCAGCGCCCGCCGCAACGGCCTTGCGCCGAAGCTGCGATCTCCCAAAGTCTTCTCGAGGATGTACTTCTTAGCGTCCTCCATCACCTGGATCTTGATCTGCTTCGGCTCCAGGTTCTGATTGATCTGGCCTACCAGCAGGTCGATTATCTGAAGCAGGTCGGCGTCCGTCAGCGGCTGGAACAGGATCACCTCGTCCAGACGGTTGAGGAACTCGGGGTTGAACGCCCGCTTCACCTCGCTCATCACCATGTCCTCGACCTTCTGCGGAATCGCCGCGTCCGTCGGCGCGGAGAAGCCCAGGCCGCCCCTCTTCTCCAGGTGCCGCGCGCCCAGGTTGGACGTCATGATGATGATGGTGTTCTTGAAGTCCACCGTGTTGCCGAGGCCGTCCGTCAACTGGCCGTCTTCGAACACCTGCAGCAGGATGTTGTACACATCCGGGTGCGACTTCTCGATCTCATCAAGCAGGATCACCGAGTACGGCTGCCGCTTCACGCGCTCCGTGAGCTGCCCGCCCTCTTCGTATCCCACGTAGCCCGGAGGCGAACCGATCAGCTTCGAAACCGAGTGCTTCTCCATGAACTCCGACATATCGAAGCGGATCAGCGATTTCTCCGTCCCGAAGAGGAACTCGGCGAGCGCGCGCGCAACCTCCGTCTTGCCCACGCCCGTCGGACCCAGGAACAGGAAGGAGCCCGCCGGGCGCTTGGGCGATTTCAGGCCCGCCCTCGAACGCCGGATGGCCCGCGCCAGCGCTCCGATAGCCTTGTTCTGGCTGACTACGCGCTTGTGCAGCTCCTCCTCAATGCGGAGCAGCTTCGTGACTTCCTCTTCCTTGATGGACGTCATCGGCACGCCGGTCCAGCGCGCCACCACGTCCTCAATGTCATCCTTGCCGACCACGCCTGTGGACGTGTCGTCCAGGTTGTAGCGCTCGCGCAACTGCCTGAGGTTTTCGCGCTCCTTGCGCTCCTCATCGGAGTAGAAACGCGCCTTCTCGAACTCGTGGTTCGCGATGGCGGTTTCCATCCGGTGCACGATGAACTTGATGCGCTTGTGGATCTCCGCCACCTCGGCTGGCAGCGTGGTCTGGCGCAGCTTCACGCGCGCGCCGGCCTCGTCCATCAGGTCAATGGCCTTGTCCGGCAGGAAGCGGTCCGGAATGAAGCGGCTGGATGTGTAAACAGCCGCCTCGATAGCCTCGTCCGTGTACGCGACCGCGTGGAACTTCTCGTAACGCTCCTTGATGCCGCGCAGAATCTTGATGGCGTCGGCCTCGTTGGGAGGCGGCACCTTGACGGCCTGGAACCGGCGCTCGAGCGAACGGTCCTTCTCGATGGACTTGCGGTACTCGCCCGGCGTCGTTGCGCCGATGCACTGTATCTCGCCGCGCGACAGCGCAGGCTTCAGGATGTTGGCCGCGTCGAGCGAACCCTCCGCCGATCCCGCGCCTACCAGCGTGTGCAGCTCATCGATGAAGATGATGGCGTTCTGATTCTCCATCAGCTCCTTCATGATCGTCTTGAGCCGCTCCTCGAACTGGCCGCGGTACTTCGTCCCGGCCACGATCAGCGAAAGATCGAGCGCCAGTATGCGTTTATCGGCAAGGAATGACGGCACGTCGCCGTCGGCGATCCGCTGCGCCAGTCCCTCCACGATCGCCGTCTTCCCAACGCCAGGTTCGCCGATGAGCACGGGGTTGTTCTTCGTGCGGCGGCACAGGATCTGCACTACGCGCTCGAGTTCGTAATCGCGCCCGATCAGCGGATCGAGCGTGCCGTCGAGCGCCGCCTGCGTCAGGTCCCGGCTGAACTCGCCGAGAAGCGAGCTTTCCTTGGGCCTGGAGGCGGTAATCTTCTCTGACGTCGAGCGGGCGATCTCCTCGCGGACCTGCGAGAGACGCAGCCCGCGCTCGTGCAAAATCTCCGCCGCGAAGCACTTCTCTTCTCGCAACAGCCCCAGCAGCAGGTGCTCCGTACCGATGTGCTTGTGGTTCAGCCGTTCCGCTTCTTCAGCCGCGTAGGCCAGCACGCGCTTGCACTCATGGCTGAGCGGGAGGTCCACCGAAGTCGAGACCTTCTCGCGCACCGTGGTGTGGCCCTCGATTTCCTTGCGGATTGAGTCTATCTGCGCGGCCGAGCGAAGGAATCGGTTCGCCAGGTTCTTGTCCTCGCGCAGAAGCCCAAGCAGAAGGTGCTCGGTTTCGATGTACGGGCTGCCGAACTGGCTGGCCTCGTACCGAGCGAAAAAGATCACCCGCCGCGCCTTTTCCGTATACCGTTCAAACATATTCGTCTCTTCCGTGGACACTCACCGTGTTGTGGTCCGGTGCCCCTTCCAGCAAGGCGCCGCCCTCGAGCCGCAGAATCCGATCGCACCGTCTGGCGAACGAGAGATTGTGCGTGACATAGATGGACGTGAGCCGGTGCGATCGATGGAGATCACTCAAAAGATCGGCGATCATCTCGCCTGTTCTTAGATCCAGGTTGCCGGTAGGCTCGTCGGCGAACAGAAATCTCGGCTCCCCAACCAGCGCCCGCGCGAGTACTACCCTCTGCTGTTCGCCCCCTGACAGCTCGCCTGCCCTGTGGTGCGCCCTGGCCTTCAGCCCAACCTCCTCCAGCCGCAGGGCCGCCGCTGGAGCGGCTTCCGCCTGGGACACCCCCCGGATGAGCAACGGCATCATGACGTTTTCCAGAGCCGTGAACTCCGGCAGCAGGTAGTGAATCTGCCAAACGAACCCAAGCTCCCGGTTGCGGAAAACCGCCAGCTCGGAATCGCTCAGGGTCGTTAAGTCCCTTTGCCCGTAATATATCCTCCCCTCGGAAGGCCTGTCGAGACCTCCCAGAAGGTGCAAGAGCGTGCTCTTGCCCGCACCCGACTCTCCCACCAGCGCAAGCCGCTCTCCCTGCTCGACTTCGAAGTTCATCTTTTCGAAGACGGTCAGATCGATGGCTCCCGACCGGTAGCGCTTGGCCAGGTTTACAACCCTTATTGCCGGTTCCGGCGGCATTTCACCCCTTCATCTACTACGCTAGCACGTAGGTTCAAGTAGCCCATCGGCAGCGCAGGTATAGATGCGCCCTCTCGCTCGCGACAAGTGGGATCAGTAGTTTAGATGCGACTGGGATGGCTCCGGTTGCAGCCGTTCCCAAGCTGCGGTGGCAGCTCGGGGCGCCCGGCGCCGGCTGCGTGGCACGCGCCGCGTCAACGCTGGCTTGACCGAGTACGGTATAACCGGGACAAAGCCGCATTTCGGCGCGCCGCCGCCCGCGCGAGACAATCGATCTAGAGGAAAGGAGAAGAAGAATGGCACGACGATCGATCACGCTCGATCCCATCAGCCGCATCGAGGGCCACGCGAAGATCACGCTTCACCTGGACGAACAGGGGCGCGTCGAGAACGCCATGTTCCACGTTACGCAGTTCCGCGGATTTGAGCGCCTCTGTGAGGGCCGGCCGTTTTCGGAGCTGCCCTCGCTGATGTCGCGCATCTGCGGCATATGCCCGGTCAGCCACCTGATCGCGTCTGCGAAGGCCTGCGATGAGCTGCTCGGCGTCAGCATTCCCGAGACCGCGGCCAATCTGCGCAGCATCCTCAACCTCGCGCAGATCGTGCAATCGCACGCCCTCAGCTTCTTTCACCTGTCCTCGCCGGACTTCCTGCTGGGCATGGATTCCGACCCCGCCACGCGCAACATTTTCGGAGTGGCGGCTTCACGCCCGCAGCTCGCGCGCGACGGCGTGCAGCTTCGCAAGTTCGGTCAGCAAATTATAGAGTGGCTCGCGGGCAAGCGCATCCATCCCGCCTGGGTGGTTCCCGGCGGAGTTGCCGCGCCGCTCACAACCGAAGCGCGCGACAAGATCCTCGCCGCCATCCCGGAAGCGATGGCCACGGCGGTGCGCACGCTGGAGTGGTTCAAGTCGTCGCTCGAGGGCTTCACGGACGAAATCCGCACGTTCGGCAACTTCCCGACTCTCTTCATGGGCCTGGTGGATCAGGAGGGTGGCCTCGAGCACTACGATGGCGTTTTGCGCGTTACAGACGCTTCCGGGCGCGTGCTCGAGGACGGCTTCGATCCGCGGCGCTACGCCGAGTACATCGGCGAGGCGGTCGAGAAGTTCTCATACCTGAAGTCGCCCTACTACAAGCCGGCCGGTTACCCGGAGGGCATCTATCGCGTGGGGCCGCTCGCCAGGCTGAACGTCGTTGACCAGTGCGGCACGCCGCGCGCAGCGCAGGAGTGGGCGGAATTCCGCGCGCTCAGCCGTGGCGCAGTGCTCAGCTCCTTCTACTACCACTACGCGCGGCTGATAGAGATCGTGCACGCCATCGAGGTGATCGAGCGCCTGCTGAACGACCCGGGCATCATGGACAAGCGCGTGCGCGCGATGGCCGCGCCGAACAACGCCGAAGGGATCGGTGTCAGCGAAGCCCCGCGCGGCACCATCATCCACCACTACCGCATCGACGAACACGGGCTCTGCACGGGGGCCAACTTGATCATCGCCACAGGGCACAACAACCTGGCGATGAACCGCTCGGTGCTCCAGGCTGCCAAGCACTTCGTAGATGGCAATAATCTGCGCGAAGGCATGCTGAACCGCGTGGAGGCCGTCATCCGTGCGTACGACCCGTGCCTTAGCTGCTCGACGCACGCCGACGGGCACCTCGCTCTCCAGATACAGCTCGTCGACTCCTCCGGCGCCGTGGTGGACGAGCTTAAGAGATGAAGCAGGTCCTGGTGGTCGGGTACGGCAACCCGCTGCGCGGCGACGACGGGTTAGGCATCGCCGCCGTGGAGATGCTGATCGAGCGCGCCGAAGCAGCCGAGAAGACAAGGCAGGGGGCCGCGGCCGAGCCGGGTGTTGCGATACGCTTCAGAGCTTTGCATCAACTGACGCCAGAGCTTGCCTCCGACTTAGCTGAGGTTGATTTTGCGGTTTTTATTGACGCAGCTTGCGATAATGTTCAGGGAGAAATTGCCCACCGCCGAGTGCTGCCCTCGCACTCCGCGCCTGATGCGTTCTCCCACCAATTGACTCCGGAGGTCTTGCTAGCGATGGCCGAACGACTGTACGGGAGGAGCCCCGAAGCTCACCTGTATTCGATCGGGGCGGCGTCGTTCGAGTACGGCGAGGCTCTATCCGAGGCGGTGCGGGCAGCGCTGCCCGCGCTCGTCGATCGGGTGCAAGCGGCCTGCTTTGCCACGCAATCATAGCCTGTAGCGTTATCGAGGAGAAGATGAAGAAACTGAAGACAACCGGCGGTGGATCCGCCACTGACATCCTGCGCTCGCGGCCTCACCCGCTCGATGGGTTTTTCGAGCCGGATTCGGTCGCAGTCATTGGAGCGACTGAGAACCCCGGCAGCGTCGGCCGGACCGTCTTGTGGAACCTCCTGAGCTCGCCGTTCGGCGGCACCGTTTATCCCGTGAACCCGAAGCGCCCGAGCGTCCTCGGAATTCGCGCGTATCCTGAGATTGGCGCCGTCCCCCAGCAGGTGGACCTGGCCGTGGTCACCACGCCGGCGAAGACCGTGCCGGGCATCATCAAGCAGTGTGCGGAGGCGGGTGTCAAATCCGCCATAGTCATTTCGGCAGGCTTCAAGGAGATCGGGCCCGAGGGCCTGGCCTACGAACGCCAGGTTGTCGAAGAGGCGCGCAAGGGCGGCATGCGGGTGATCGGCCCGAACTGCCTGGGCCTGATGAACCCTCTGTCCGGCCTGAATGCCACGTTCGCCCGCGGCATGGCGCTGCCCGGAAACGTTGGATTCATCAGCCAGAGCGGCGCGCTCTGCACGGCTGTTCTCGACTGGAGCCTGCGCGAGCAGGTGGGCTTCTCGGCATTCATCTCGATCGGTTCGATGGCGGACGTCGGGTGGGGCGATCTCATCGACTATCTCGGCAACGACCCCCGCACGCGCTCGATCCTCCTCTACATGGAGACCATCGGCGACGCCCGCAGCTTCATATCCGCCGCCCGTGAAGTGGCTCTGACGAAGCCGATCATCTGCATCAAGCCTGGACGGACCGCGGCCGCTGCGAAGGCTGCGGCGTCGCACACCGGCTCGCTGACGGGCTCCGATGAGGTGCTCGAAGCGGCGTTCCTGCGCAGCGGCGTGCTTCGCGTGAACAATATTTCCGACCTGTTCTACATGGCGGAGGTGCTCGCGAAACAGCCGCGCCCGGCCGGCCCCAAGCTCGCCATTGTCACCAACGCCGGCGGCCCCGCGGTGCTGGCGACGGACGCCCTGGTGACGAGCGGCGCGGAGGTCTCGGCGATATCGCCCCAGACCATGGAAGAGCTGAACAAGATCCTGCCGGCCGCCTGGAGCCACAACAACCCGATGGACATCCTCGGCGACGCTCCCCCGGAGCGCTACGCGAAGTCGCTCGAGATCATCTCGAAGGATCCGCACGCCGACGGTATGCTCGTCATCCTCACGCCGCAGTCCATGACGGATCCCACCAAGACCGCCGAGCACCTGAAGCCGTACGCCAACATCGAAGGAAAGCCGGTGATCGCCAGTTGGATGGGCGGAGTGGACGTGGCCGCGGGCGAGGAGATCCTCAACCGCGCCGGAATTCCGACGTTCCCGTACCCGGATACCGCCGCTCGCGCGTTCGTCTACATGTGGAAGTACAGCGATAATCTCAAGGCTCTGTACGAAACGCCCGTGATCGCGGCCGACAACAAGGCCGAGGCCGACCGGGACCGCGCCGCGAAGATCATCAGCGATGTGCGCGCGTCCGGCCGCACCATCCTCACCGAGTTCGAGTCGAAGCAACTGCTCAGCACCTACGGCATCCCGACGGTCGAGACGCGCATCGCCGCGACCGAGGACGAAGCGGTAGCGCACGCCGATGCGATCGGCTATCCGATCGTGCTCAAGCTCTACTCGGAGACCATCACGCATAAGACCGACGTTGGAGGCGTGCAGCTCAATATCCGCAACGCCGAGGGCGTGCGGAGTTCGTTCCGCGCCATCCGCGAATCGGTTTCCGCCAAGGTGGGCGCGCAGCACTTCCAGGGCGTGACGGTGCAGCCGATGATCAAGCTGGACGGCTACGAGGTGATCCTCGGCTCCAGCGTCGATCCGCAGTTCGGTCCGGTGCTGCTGTTCGGCATGGGCGGGCAGCTCGTGGAGGTGTTCAAGGATCGCGCGCTCGGGCTGCCGCCTCTGAACACCACGCTGGCGCGCCGCATGATGGAGCAGACGAAGATTTACAAGGCGCTCAAAGGCGTCCGCGGGCGCAGGCCCGTGGATGTGGCCGCTCTCGAACAACTCCTGGTCCGGTTCAGCCAGCTTATCGCCGAGCAGCCCTGGATCAAGGAACTCGATATCAACCCGCTGCTCGCTTCTCCGGACAATCTCATCGCGCTGGACGCCCGCGTGGTTGTGTACGGCTCCGATGTGACCGAAGACAAGCTGCCGAAGATCGCCATTCGTCCGTACCCGGTTCAGTACTGGAGCGGCTGGAAGATGAAGGACGGCAGCGAGGTCACCATCCGGCCGATCCGCCCCGAGGACGAGCCGCTGCTGGTGAGTTTCCACGAGACGCTGTCGGAGCGCACAGTCTACCAGCGTTACCTGCACGCGATGAACCTCAGCCAGCGCACCGCGCACGAGAGGCTCACGCGCATCTGCTTCATTGACTACGACCGCGAGGTGGCGCTCGTGGCCGTGCACCAGGGCAAGGTGATCGGCGTCGGGCGTCTGAGGAAGATTCACGGCACGAAGGACGCCGAGTTCGCCGTCATCGTCTCCGACCAGTTCCAGGGCCGCGGCCTCGGAACGGAGCTGATTCGGCGCATGCTCGACATCGCCCGCAACGAGGGCATAGGCCGCGTCGTCGCCGATGTGCTTCCGGAGAACGTGGTGATGCAGAAGATCGCCGGCGACCTTGGCTTCAAGGTG